>NZ_JBQLIC010000027.1:0-1380 GCF_056034385.1 Marinococcus sp. LNHM3E3-2.2 | reverse complement strand
CTCTCAGATTGTAGACAAAGGCCTCCGAAAATGAATTTCGGAGGCCTTTGTTTGTGCCATTGAGGGAGAAAGAAGCCTCCAACGGCCGGCGCACGTCTGTCGCCACCGCCAGGTGGCGAGTTTTTTGAGGTTCATCACCGCATAAACAAGCATCGCCTGCGCGGTGTTTCGTGCCCCTCCGGCGAGGAGCGTCCAGCGCAAGCCATGCTTTTGTTTGAGATCTGCAAAAATCCGTTCGATGGTTTCTTTTCGTTCCGCGTAGGTCCTCCGATTCCACGGGGTGTGCCGAAGGTGTTCGGCTTCGTCCAGATCCTCCTGCCAGACGTGGCGGAGGATCACCTTCCGGTGATCCCGGCTTTGGGTACAGATCTCGAGCAGCGGGCAGGACTGACAAAAGACGGGATCCGAGACATACTCCTGATAACCGTCCCGATTCGTGGTGCGGTAGCGCAGGGCCTGATGCTCGGGACAGAGATACGCGTCCAGATAGGCATCATACACAAAGTCCTGTTTGCGCAAGCGTCCCGGCGGGCCCTTGGGACGGGTATAAGGCATGACCGGGCGGATGCCCTGCTCGCGAAGCCAATGAGCAATCGCCGGGGTTTTATATCCGGCATCCACCGCGACGGCATACGGGCGGCCCGTGCGGGCCATCACCTGCGCCAATAGATCATGAAAGACCCGGCTGTCATGAACATTGGCTCCGGTCACGATCGCTCCGAGCACAAACCCGTGCCGGTCGCAGGCGGTATGCCAGCTGTAGGCAAACATTTTCTCCCGTTCATCTTTGACGTAATAGCCGCTGTCAGGATCCGTCGTGCTTTGTTTGACCTCCCGTCCGCCCGGTTCGCGGCGGGCGGGAGGCAGGGGCTTTTTTCCGTGGACCTCGCGGTCCCGGTGAATTTCGGCGTCCAGTTGATCCTGGTAGGCCCGGGCTTCAGCTGCTACATGAACGCGATCAAATTTTTTCTTGTTGGCGTTCGCTTTCACGTGGGTGGCATCGATGTAAAAGACGGACGGATCCACAAAGCCGGCGGCCACGGCTTCTCCCAGCACTCGTTCAAATATCGCTTCGAACAACCCGCTGTCCCGAAACCGGCGCGTGTAGTTTTTGCCGAAGGTGGAGAAATGCGGCACGGGCTCCAGGAGGTCCAAACCGAGGAACCATCGGTAGGCCACATTCGTTTCGATCTCCCGCACGGTCTGACGCATGGAGCGAATGCCGAACAAATACTGGAGCAGCACCATTTTCACCAGCCGGACCGGGTCAATACTCGGCCGGTCGATGGGGGCATAGAGGGACGCAACTTCGTCGTAAATAAAGGAAAAATCCAGCGCGGCCTCGATCTGGCGGACCAGGTGGTCCGCGGGCACTAACTG
>NZ_JBQLIC010000026.1:0-1522 GCF_056034385.1 Marinococcus sp. LNHM3E3-2.2 | reverse complement strand
TCTCAGATTGTTGAGAAACAAAATAAAAGCGTCATGTTTGTTCGTGGATCGTTCGATCCACGTTCTTTTTTGGCTGGTGCCTCAAAAATGTTGCCCTCTATGTCGCCTGGTTGGCGAGAACGAGGGCCATTTTTTTCATATTCTGGCAGGTAGCGGTCAGATATGCCTGTTCCTGCACAGACGAGTGTCCTCGGCATCGGGCATACCGAAACGCATGGAGTTCCTTGGCGTCTCCAAAACTGCGTTCCACGGTCTGGGTCCGTAAGTGGTACAATGCTTTCCCGGTGTTCGTCCGTTTCCGGGCGCGGACCCGGTCCTTGAAGTCTTCCCATAAATGCCGGCTCACCACCCGGGACGTCGCCGATGGGGAGAAACAATCCTCCCGCAGCGGGCAGCCCTGGCAGTCCTGGGGGCGGGAACGATAGTGCCGATAGCCGTTCCGGTCCGTCGTGCGATAGGTCAACAGGCAGCCCATCGGGCAGACATACGTTTTTTTCTGCGGGACAAAACGAAATTTGCGTTTCGGCATGTACGGGCCGCTTTTCCCCGGGCGCCGGTATCCCATGACGGCGTAGATGCCCTGCTCCTCGAGTTTTTTGCATAAATACGCGGTGAAGTAGCCGGCGTCGAGCGCCACTGCCTCCACCTGAAAGCCGAATTTGGCCCGTTGGACCTCGAGGCGCTCCAAGTAAGGATCGGCATCATGCACGTTGCCCGGCGTGATATAGGTGTCTGTGATGATGTTATGTTTAGCGTCCACCGTGCGGTGGTCCAGGTAAAAAAACCCCTGTGGCTTGCCATCCCGCATCAAAAAGCCACTATCCGAATCGGTCCGGCTGACCCGGGTCATCGTGGTGGGAGCGGACTTCCCCTCCTTCCGCGGTCCCAATGCTTTTTTCCTTCTGCTTCTCGGTGGGCTTGAACATCTGCTTCCAATTCGTCCAGGTAAACGGGCACTTTGGGCGATTTCGCTTTTCGCAGAAACTTGTTTTTGTTGGCATTGGCTTTCACGTGGGTGGAGTCGGTCAATAAAATCCGCCCGTCGACCAGGCCATGCGCGTCCGCCTGCCGGACGATGGTATCAAAAATGTCCTCGAAGACGGTCGTATCGAGAAATCGGGTCTGCCGGTTCCAGCTGATCGTGGAATGATCCGGAATACGGTCCGTCAATGAGAAACCAAGAAACCACCGGTAAGCCACGTTTGTCTGGAGCTCTTTTTCCAGCTGCCGTTCCGAGCGGATGCCGTAGAAATAGCCAATAAACATCATTTTAAACAAGGTGATCGGCGGAATCGACGGCCGACCGACGGTCGGCGAATAATACGGAGCCAGTTGCTCGTCAATGAACCGGAAATCAATCATCGCATCGATGGTCCGAAGAAAGTGGTCAGCAGGCACGAGGTCTTCCACAGCAACGGTCACTTGATCCAATCGGTGATTTTCGGCTTTGCCAAGCATGGCGATATCGCCCCTTTTCTTTTTAGTATACGACCCTTCGGGGCGCTTGCCTACAAAAAAACTG
>NZ_JBQLIC010000025.1:0-1566 GCF_056034385.1 Marinococcus sp. LNHM3E3-2.2 | reverse complement strand
GTTCTTTGAAAAGGAAAGACAAGCCAGAGCCCCAATCAAAAGCAACACATTTTTAGGGCATTTCGGATGCCACAGCATCAAACTTTTTACGGAGAGTTTGATCCTGGCTCAGGACGAACGCTGGCGGCGTGCCTAATACATGCAAGTCGAGCGCGGGAAGCCGGCGGACTCCTTCGGGAGAAAACCGGTGGAACGAGCGGCGGACGGGTGAGTAACACGTGGGCAACCTGCCGGACGGATGGGAATAACCCCGGGAAACCGGGGCTAATGCCCAATACGCCCTGACCTCGCCTGAGGTCAGCGGCAAAGCAGGGATCTTCGGATCCTTGCACCGTCCGATGGGCCCGCGGCGCATTAGCTAGTTGGAGAGGTAAGGGCTCCCCAAGGCGACGATGCGTAGCCGACCTGAGAGGGTGATCGGCCACACTGGGACTGAGACACGGCCCAGACTCCTACGGGAGGCAGCAGTAGGGAATCATCCGCAATGGGCGAAAGCCTGACGGTGCAACGCCGCGTGAGTGATGAAGGTTTTCGGATCGTAAAGCTCTGTTGACAGGGAAGAACCCACGCCAGTCGAACAGGCTGGCGTGCTGACGGTACCTGTCCAGAAAGCCCCGGCTAACTACGTGCCAGCAGCCGCGGTAATACGTAGGGGGCAAGCGTTGTCCGGAATTATTGGGCGTAAAGGGCACGCAGGCGGTTTCGTCAGTCCGATGTGACAGGCCACGGCTCAACCGTGGAAGGCCATTGGAAACTGCGAAACTTGAGGACAGAAGAGGAGAGTGGAATTCCACGTGTAGCGGTGAAATGCGTAGATATGTGGAGGAACACCAGTGGCGAAGGCGACTCTCTGGTCTGTACCTGACGCTGAGGTGCGAAAGCATGGGGAGCAAACAGGATTAGATACCCTGGTAGTCCATGCCGTAAACGCTGAGTGCTAGGTGTTAGGGGTTTCGATACCCGTAGTGCCGAAGCTAACGCATTAAGCACTCCGCCTGGGGAGTACGACCGCAAGGTTGAAACTCAAAGGAATTGACGGGGGCCCGCACAAGCGGTGGAGCATGTGGTTTAATTCGACGCAACGCGAAGAACCTTACCAGATCTTGACATCTTCCGCTACGCCTCGAGAGAGGCGGTTCCCCTTCGGGGGACGGAATGACAGGTGGTGCATGGTTGTCGTCAGCTCGTGTCGTGAGATGTTGGGTTAAGTCCCGCAACGAGCGCAACCCCTAATCTTAGTTGCCAGCATTCAGTTGGGCACTCTAAGGTGACTGCCGGTGACAAACCGGAGGAAGGTGGGGATGACGTCAAATCATCATGCCCCTTATGATCTGGGCTACACACGTGCTACAATGGATGGTACAACGGGATGCGAACCCGCGAGGGGGAGCCAATCCAGAAAAGCCATTCTCAGTTCGGATTGCAGGCTGCAACTCGCCTGCATGAAGCCGGAATCGCTAGTAATCGCGGATCAGCATGCCGCGGTGAATACGTTCCCGGGCCTTGTACACACCGCCCGTCACACCACGAGAGTTTGCAACACCCGAAGTCGGTGAGGGAACCCTT
>NZ_JBQLIC010000024.1:0-3117 GCF_056034385.1 Marinococcus sp. LNHM3E3-2.2 | reverse complement strand
ACCCCCGGCTATCATCAACGCTGAAGAGCTTAACTTCCGTGTTCGGCATGGGAACGGGTGGATCCTCTTCGCTGTTGCCACCGGACTGGCCCGTCGGGCCCTGACAACCAAATACCGAGACCGCAGCCACCGCCGCGTATCGTGCTGTGCGTGGATAAGACTTCGACCGATTAGTATCCGTCCGCTGCACATGTCGCCATGCGTCCACGCCGGACCTATCTACCTCGTCATCTCCAAGGGGTCTTATCTCCGTAGAGGGGAAAGGTCATCTTAAGGGGGGCTTCATGCTTAGATGCTTTCAGCACTTATCCCGTCCACACGTAGCTACCCAGCAGTGCTCCTGGCGGAACAACTGGTACACCAGCGGTGTGTCCATCCCGGTCCTCTCGTACTAAGGACAGCTCCTTTCACCTTTCCTGCGCCCGCGACGGATAGGGACCGAACTGTCTCACGACGTTCTGAACCCAGCTCGCGTACCGCTTTAATGGGCGAACAGCCCAACCCTTGGGACCTACTTCAGCCCCAGGATGCGATGAGCCGACATCGAGGTGCCAAACCTCCCCGTCGATGTGAACTCTTGGGAGAGATTAGCCTGTTATCCCCAGGGTAGCTTTTATCCGTTGAGCGACGGCCCTTCCATGCGGTGCCGCCGGATCACTAAGCCCGACTTTCGTCCCTGCTCGACTTGTAAGTCTCGCAGTCAAGCTCCCTTGTGCCTTTGCACTCTGCGAATGATGTCCGACCATTCTGAGGGAACCATTGGGCGCCTCCGTTACTGTTTGGGAGGCGACCGCCCCAGTCAAACTGCCCACCTGACACGGTCCCGAGGCCGGATCACGGCCTGCGGTTAGAATGTCGATACCACCAGGGTAGTATCCCACCAGCGCCTCCTCCGAACCTGGCGGTCCGGATTCGATGGCTCCTACCTATCCTGTACAAGTGGTACCCACATCCAATGTCAAGCTACAGTAAAGCTCCATGGGGTCTTTCCGTCCTGTCGCGGGGAACCTGCATCTTCACAGGTATTATAATTTCACCGGGTCTCTCGTTGAGACAGTGCCCAAGTCGTTGCACCTTTCGTGCGGGTCGGAACTTACCCGACAAGGAATTTCGCTACCTTAGGACCGTTATAGTTACGGCCGCCGTTTACTGGGGCTTCAATTCGGCGCTTCTCCCCCGAAGGGGATAACGCCTCCTCTTAACCTTCCAGCACCGGGCAGGTGTCAGCCCCTATACTTCGCCTTACGGCTTCGCAGAGACCTGTGTTTTTGATAAACAGTCGCTTGGGCCCTTTCACTGCGGCTCCCTGGGGCTATTCACCCCGGGGAGCACCCCTTCTCCCGAAGTTACGGGGTCCTTTTGCCGAGTTCCTTAACGAGAGTTTTCCCGCGCGTCTTAGAATACTCATCCCACCTACCTGTGTCGGTTTACGGTACGGGCACCACGTTCCTCGCTAGAGGCTTTTCTTGGCAGGGTAGGTGCCGGCCCTTCGGGCCCCGTAGGGCCCTCCTGGTCACCGCTTGGCCGTATGGGGGAGGGATTTGCCGCTCCCCCGGCCTTGCCAGCTTCAACGCGCATGTCCAACAGCGCGCGGCCGTGCCTGCCTGCGTCCCCCCATCACTCAAATGGAACGGAGGTGGTACAGGAATATCAACCTGTTTTCCATCGCCTACGCCTTTCGGCCTCGGCTTAGGACCCGACTAACCCTGAGCGGACGAGCCTTCCTCAGGAAACCTTGGGTTTTCGACGGAAGGGATTCTCACCCTTCTTTTCGCTACTCATACCGGCATTCTCACTTCCAGGCGCTCCACCGGTCCTCACGGTCCGGCTTCTGTGCCCCTGGAACGCTCCCCTACCATCTCTCCCATGCGGGAGAGTCCACGGCTTCGGTGCTGCGTTTAGCCCCGGTACATTGTCGGCGCAGAGTCACTCGACTAGTGAGCTATTACGCACTCTTTCAATGATGGCTGCTTCTAAGCCAACATCCTAGTTGTCTAAGCAACTCCACATCCTTTTCCACTTAACGCAGACTTAGGGACCTTAGCCGGTGGTCTGGGCTGTTTCCCTCTCGACGACGGATCTTAGCACTCGCCGTCTGACTCCCGGGCAGCAAGTCGCTGGCATTCGGAGTTTGACTGAATTCGGTAATCCGGGAAGGACCCCTCGTCCAATCAGTGCTCTACCTCCAGGACTCTCATACCCGAGGCTAGCCCTAAAGCTATTTCGGGGAGAACCAGCTATCTCCAGGTTCGATTGGCATTTCACCGCTACCCACGACTCATCCCCGCAATTTTCAACTTGCGTGGGTTCGGGCCTCCAGCCAGTGTTACCTGGCCTTCACCCTGGTCATGGGTAGATCACCTGGTTTCGGGTCTACGCCCGCCTACTGCATCGCCCTCTTCAGACTCGCTTTCGCTGCGGCTCCGCCTTTGCGGCTTAACCTTGCAGACGAGCGTAACTCGCCGGTTCATTCTACAAAAGGCACGCCGTCACCCCTTAACGGGCTCCGACTTCTTGTAGGCACACGGTTTCAGGATCTGTTTCACTCCCCTTCCGGGGTGCTTTTCACCTTTCCCTCACGGTACTGGTTCACTATCGGTCACTAGGGAGTATTTAGCCTTGGGAGATGGTCCTCCCAGCTTCCGACGGGATTTCTCGTGTCCCGTCGTACTCAGGATACCCCCGGCGGGGGGAGGATGTCGGCTACCGGGCTGTTACCGTCTCTGGCGGGCCTTTCCAGGCCGCTTCGCCTATCCTCCCCGCCTGCCGTGCGGGGGTCCTACAACCCCGGGATGCAAGCATCCCGGTTTGGGCTGATTCCGTTTCGCTCGCCGCTACTCGGGAAATCGCGTTTGCTTTCTCTTCCTCCGGGTACTGAGATGTTTCAGTTCCCCGGGTCTACCGTCCGGCGCCTATGTGTTCAGCGGCCGGACGCCTTCCCATGACGGAAGGCGGGTTCCCCCATTCGGACATCTCCGGATCGTAGCTTACGTACAGCTCCCCGGAGCGTTTCGCCGTTCGTCGCGTCCTTCTTCGGCTCCTAGTGCCAAGGCATCCACCGTGCGCCCTTTTCTTCTTAACCACTCGATACGCGGTTGATTCTTCGACGCGGCCGCC
>NZ_JBQLIC010000023.1:0-18492 GCF_056034385.1 Marinococcus sp. LNHM3E3-2.2 | reverse complement strand
CTTTGCCAAGCATGGCGATATCGCCCCTTTTCTTTTTAGTATACGACCCTTCGGGGCGCTTGCCTACAAAAAAACTGCCGAGAAAGGAGACTTTCTCGACAGCCTGGGAAGCCGGCTGGATAAACCAGCCGGCTTCTTTTTTCTTTATAACTATTCTCATTTATCAGAAAAAATAAAATTTTCGGTTGAAATGTATTGGGAAATGGTTTATTATGTAAACATACTCAAAGGAGGCATTATTGTTTTGACAAACAGTCAACTGAACACAACTGAAATGATCGACAAAGGGATGCAGCAGTCTCACAGCATGAGCGTAGAGGAATCGGTTCGCACGATTGAAAACATCATGCAGGTCGAAGCAGCACGTCAGCAGGACTATGAAGACAATAAGATTGAAAATTTATAAGTGATGAAAAGCGCGGTCCCTAAAGGCCGCGCTTTTTGACGTTTATACGCTTTCCTGGCCCGTTAAAATAACCGGGCCTTCTTTTGTGATCGCAATGGTATGCTCGTACTGGGCGGAATAGCCTCCGTCCCGGGTAGTGGCGGTCCACCCGTTGGAGGTCATTTTGCTCTGCCAGCCGCCAGTGTTAACCATTGGCTCGATCGTAATAACATGGCCCGGCTTTAAGCGGCCGCCTTTGCCGGGGGCACCGAAATGAGGGATTTGCGGGTCTTCGTGGAGAGTGGGCCCGATGCCGTGCCCGGTAAAATCCCGGACGACCGAGAAGCCTTCATGTTCGACATATGTTTGAATCGCATGTCCGATATCACCGATCCGGTTGCCGACTTTGGCCTGTTCAATACCTTTATATAAAGATGCTTCTGTAACCTCCATCAGCCGTTCGAGTTCACTGCTTACTTCCCCAACCGCATAGGTCCAGGCGGAATCCGCCAGGGCTCCGTTTAAATTTACAACCATATCGATTGTAACGAGGTCACCGTTTTCAAGAGGGCGGGATCTTGGGAAACCATGGCAGATTTCATCGTTTACCGAGGCGCAGGTGGCATATTTGTATCCCTGAAACCCTTTTTGTTCAGGAGTTGCGCCGCGTTCTGCCAGAAATTTTTCGACAAAATCGTCAATTTGTTTTGTAGTGACGCCTGGTTTGACCATTTTGGCGATTTCTTTATGGCAGGCGGCAAGAATTTTTCCTGCTTCATGCATAAGCTCAATCTCTCGTTCTGTCTTTAACGTTACCATCATTTGTCTCCTTTTATTCAGTATCAAATACTATTGTAAAACATTCGTATAAGAAATGCATTGTTTGATGATTTCCTTTATAATGGCGGGATTGCAGGACAGAGATGGAGGTAAATCATGAAAAAACAGAAATGGTATGTACAGCTCAGGGACAAGTTTTGGTTTATTCCAGGATGCTACGGTATTCTTAGCTTAATAATAGTAATAGGCGCTTCTATCATGGATCAGCAGGTGCTGCGGCCGGTTTACAATAATATGCCTTCTATGCTGATCGTGGAAAATAACACTGCTACTTCTTTATACAGTGCATTAGTGACGGCATTGCTGACGTTGACAACCATAAGTTTTTCTTCGATTATGGTCGTTCTGACCACGTATGCCACACAGTTTACCCCAAGGGCTCTGCAGGATTTCATGAAAAGCCCGACGACGCAGCATACACTTGGGGTATTTACGTTTGGGGTATTATTTACTCTGGTAAATATGCTGCTTTTTTCGAGCGAAGGCAGTAGCCAAATTTTGATGCCAATGCTGACAGTTCTTGTGGCGCTTGGCTGTCTGGCTTTTTTTATTATCTTTATTTATCACTCCACCCAGTGGCTGCAGGTGAATCATTTGATCAGCCATATAAGATCTGATGCCTCCAGGGTGATCCGGGATGCCTACACTTATTCGGGGGTGCACAGCTTCAGCGAATGGAGCGATGATTTTCGAAATGACGAAGAAGCAATCGTTTATGCCGAACGGTCGGGGTATACCAATATGGTGAAAATGCCTGAACTGATTGAATGGGCCAGGCAGCAGGGAGCCGTGGTCGAATGCCTGTTCCAGGTAGGAGACTACGTTCATCAGGGAGAGCCTTTATTTCGCTATTGGTCAAAGCATAGTTTATCCTCGAAAATATTGAGAAGTTTTTTATTAGTAGGAGAAGAGAGAAGCAATGTTCAGGACATTGAATTCTCCATGCAGAAAATTGTAGAAATAGCGCTGCGGGCCATTTCGCCTGCAATCAATGATCCACACACAGCAGCGAACTGCATCAACCGTATTGGGGCACTGCTTTCCGAACTCAGCCATGAACACAAAAATGACCAATACTTCGCTGACAATCAGAATGAGCTGCGGTTATTCATGCCTGTAAAACCCTTTAGGGAGTATTTATATAAAAGCTTTTATCAGGTGAGATTGTACGGTTACGAAGATATTTCGGTAATGGGAGCCTGCATGGAAGCACTGACGATGCTCGTGAAAACAGGAGATCCGTCTGTGTTAAAGGAAGTGGATTCATTTTCCCGTTACATGGAGCAGGCGGTCGCTCCGGAACAGCTTGCGGACTGGGACAGGGAATACTGGGAGGAGCGTGTGCAGAAAAAGAACACAGCTCTGCATCAGGCACTTACAAAAAGTAAGCAGATAACTTGAAACAGCCAGTAACGTGCGTGTATGATATGTAAATGAAGTTCAACACGAAAGGATGAAAGTTCAAATGAAAGTAGCAGCTATCGTAGGAAGTATTCGCCAGGAATCATTTAACGGAAAGTTAGTGGAGTACATGCAGGATCGTTACAGTGACATCATGGATATTGATATTTTAGATATCCGCGATCTTCCGCACTATGATCAGGATGAGGAAAGCAACGCTCCGGACTATGTGCAGGAATACAAGCGTTCTGTACGTGAAGCGGACGCCGTGCTTATCGCCACTCCGGAATATAACGGTTCGATTTCCGGCGTGCTTAAAAATGCTCTTGACTGGAACTCCCGGGTCGATTACGACTTTGCCGGCAAACCAACCATGCTTGTAGGAGCTTCTCTTGGAGGCCTGGGCACAGTGAAAGCGCAGATGCATCTTCGACAGATTCTGAGCGCTCCCGGTATGAGTGCAAAAGTACTGCCTGGAAATGAAGTACTGATCGGAGCCGTCCATGAAAAAATGAATGAAAACGGAGATTTAACAGATCAGGGCACGATTGATTTTCTTGATAATGTCGTAGCCGAATTCGAACGTTTTTATCAGGAAACGCGGGCTGTGGCTAACCGCGCGTAATATGCAGAAAAACCCTGCTGGCATAGGCCTGCAGGGTTTTTGAATGCAGATTTTTGCTCAGAGGGAGAAGGCGGATTATAAAAATCACCTTTGACTTCCTGACATAATATGATAAAGTGTAGACAACTTAATAGGGAATCCACTAGGGGTGCCGAAAGCGGCTGAGATAAGGACTAACCTTAATCCCTTTGAACCTGATCTGGTTAAGGCCAGCGTAGGAAAGTGGAGACGGCAGAATACGTCTATTTCAAAAGCACAAGCTTTACCATAGAGGACGTTTATTCTAAGCCACTCCACCAATGGAGTGGCTTTTTTTACCCCATTGGTCCTGACTGCCCGTAGTGGTTCCCTCCTAATTTAAAGGAGGAAGTTACAATGAAATTTTCAGAGCTTTTATGGCAGGACACAGAGCACATTTTTGAAGCCTGCTGGAGAAATCCGTTTGTACAGGGTATCGGGAAAGGGGAGCTCCCAAAAGCATCTCTTATCCATTACGTGAAGCAGGATTTTGAATACTTAAACGCCATGATCAAGGCAAAAGCAATTGGGGTAACAAAGTGTACGTCAAGAGAAGACATGGTTATGTTTAAAGATACCATTGATTTTGTTTTAAACAGCGAAACGCACCCGCATCATAATTTGTGTGAGCAGGCGGGCGTGGGCTATGAGGAATTGCAGGGCTATGCGCTTGCTCCGGTATCTCAGCATTACGTGCTTCACATGCTGCACCATGCCGAAAAAGGAACACTTGGTGATGTAATTGCGGTAACGCTTGCCTGCCCGTGGGTGTATTTGTATGTGGGTGAAAGGCTGATGGAGGAAGTGCAGCCGGACGAAACCCATCCGTTCAATGACTGGATTCGTTTTTACGGGGACCGTGAGGAACGGGAAATGTACAAATATATTGACCGCCTCGATGAACTGGCAGAAACAGTCACAGAAGAAGAAAAACAGCGCTGGCGGACGTTGTTTATGGAAGGATGCCAGCTTGAGTATATGTTTTTTGAGGACGCTTATTATGCAAAAGACTGGCCCTTTGCCAGAACGTTAACAGACGGGGAAAAAGTCTAATGATAAACAAACGCTTAAACCTCCGGGATATTGTCGTCATCTCGTTTATTTCAGCAGTTCTCGGCGTCCTTTATCTTCTTTGGGTGCTGCTGGGACAAATGGTTACCGGCATCTTCGGTCCAGTTGGAGGAGGCCTGATGGCGGGCTTCTGGATCCTTGCGCCTGTGATTTGTGCCTATATCGTTCAAAAACCGGGAGCGGCGCTGCTTTCAGAGCTTATTGCGGCCGGCACTGAAGTTATGGCGGGGTCTGTCAGTGCAGGAGCAGTGCTCGTGCTCGGCTTCACCCAGGGGCTCGCTGCAGAATTGATTTTCGCTCTGTTTTTCTACCGGGTGTTCCGTCTGCCAGTATTAATGCTTGCCGGGTCGGCCGGAACGTTTGCTGCATTTTTAACCCAGTATGTCCTTTATGGATTCAGCCAGTACGCAGGTTCTGTTGTTGTATTTATGCTGGTAACCATGCTTATAAGCGGCGCTCTTTTAGCCGGATGGGCAGGGAAAAGCTTTGCGGATGCGCTGGTAAAGACTGGAGTGCTTGACCGCTTCGCCCTTGGCCGTCAATACCGTCTCGGCCAGCAGAAGGATGCTGTATGATTTACGCAGACAAATTGACCATTGCGTACCCTTTTGCTAAGCCTTCGATAGAAGGTTTTTCAGCAGAAATATGTACTGGGGAAAACGTGCTGCTGCTCGGTCCGAGTGGTTCAGGCAAAAGTACGCTTGCTCTCGCTATCCAGGGAATTCTTCCGCGTTCTGTGGAGGCGGAGGTTTCGGGCGGTCTGAGCGTGTTTGGGGAAAATCCGGCGGTGAAAAGTATTACGGAGGCCGCCAGGCAGGCGGCGCTTTTGTTCCAGGACCCGGATACCCAGTTCTGCATGCCAACTGTTCGGGAAGAGCTTGTATTCACGCTTGAGAATCTGCGGGTGCCTGCAGGTGATATCGAGGCCCGCGTGCACGAAGCCTTACAATTTACAGATATGCTTCACTGCATTGATGCCCGTATCGACACACTGTCCGGCGGGATGAAGCAAAAAATAGCTGTTTCCTGTTTAGCTGCTGTGAATCCGCGGATATGGATTCTGGATGAACCGCTCTCCCAGCTCGATCCGGTAAGCCGGCAAGCAGTGGCTTCGCTTCTTGGCCGCATTGCAGCAGATAGTGATAAAACACTGGTTTTGATTGAGCATCAATTAAATGAAGTAATGGAGTGGGTAGACCGGGTGATCGTATTGAACCACGATGGCCAGGTGTCTGCGGATGGAAGCCCGGCACGTATATTCAATTCTCATGCAGCCGTACTCGAAGCAGAAGGAGTATGGCTGCCGGCTCCTGCAGAAGCCGGAAAGAAATTACTGAAAAAGTCAGAGAATCCCAAATCTGCTCTTCCCATTACTTTAGGGGAATGGGAAAGGTTTGCAGCGGATTATTCCGCTGCAGCAGTTCTTGCATCTCTGCCGCAGCCGAAAAAGATAAGTGCTCCTTCACTTGAACCACCTGTTCTGGAGGTGAAGCAGGCGGCCTTTGCCTATGGCGAGCAAACGGTTTTCGAAAACGTATCTTTTTCCCTGTACCCAGGGGAAATGACTGCTCTAGTCGGTGCAAACGGAGCAGGAAAGAGCACGCTCGCACGTGTCCTCACTGGATGGGAATCTCTTAAAAGCGGCTCTATATATGTTAACGGAGAAGATATTGCCAGTCTGAAGCCGTACGAAATTGCTAAAACCTTCGGAATTGTTTTTCAGCAGCCCGAGCATCAGTTTGTAGCACAGACCGTGGAAAAAGAAATACGCTACGGAATGGAAATGGAAGGGTGGTGCGAAAAAGATATTGATCAGCAGACAAATGAACTGCTGATTCAATTTCAGCTCGGACATATTCGAAAGAATCATCCATTTCAGCTCAGCCAGGGAGAAAAAAGGCGCCTTTCGGTGGCAGTCATGGTAACGAACAACCAGTCCGTATTAATTTTGGATGAGCCGGCGTTTGGTCTTGATAAGCGAAATACCGATGCTTTATTTGAAGTGCTTGAGCAGTGCCGGCGACGTGGAAAAGCGGTTCTCTGGCTGACGCATGATATGGATCTGGTCTATACAAAAGCTGGACGGGTTTTGGCGCTGGCGGAACGAACACTTGCCTGTGATGACGGCGTGGAAGCATTTTTCAGTGGGAGTATGGATTTAGCTAAAATCGGTGTCCGCCCGCCGGTAGTAAAGCTTATGAGCTTAAAGAAAAAGAAAGCAGTAAGCCATGCTTGAAGAAATCCAGACTCGGAACGCTTTTTTGCAGCACGTACATCCAACGCTGAAGCTGATAAGTCTTTTCACCGTATTTTTCTGCATGATTTTCGTTTATGATATTTGGCGCCCGCTTGCCGTTTTGCTGTTAACGGTTGCTGCCGTCGCCTTTTTGGGAAAAGTGCCGTTAAAGCTGCTGCTCGTACTTATGCTTCCATTTGGGCTCTTTGGGTTCAGCTTTATATGGCTTCAGGTTGTTTTTCCTGACGAAAGAGGACCCACAGTTCTTTTCTACGTATTCCAAATGCCGGTTGCTCTTGAAAATATTCAAACAGGGATCTCGCTCGGTCTGCGGGCAATGGTGTTTGCCTCCTGGTCGCTTCTTTTTGTTCTCACTACCTCTCCCGTGAGTTTAGTGATAAGCCTGATACAAAAATGGCATATGCCTCCAAATATTGGTTATGGAATGATGGCCGCCTACCGTTTTCTCCCCCAACTGCGGGAGGAACTGGCGGTTATCCGGAGAGCCCGGCAAATCAGAGGGATGGGCAAAAAGCCTAAAATGCGTGAGTGGAAAGAGATGGCCGTGCCATTGATGGCAGGGGCTGTACGAAAGGCAGAAAGAACAGCGCTCGCAATGGAATCGAAAGGGTTTGACGGCTCCAGAGAAAGAACGGAATACGTACAGATGAATTATAAAAAAACGGACATATGGTTCAGTGCCGGGTTTATATTGTTTATGATTTTTGTTTTTCTTATGCCAATGCCGTGACAGATCAGCTGTATTAATTAAAGGTAACCCCGGAGGCTCACGGCCCCCGGGGTTATTCGTGCTGACCATTATTTCACTAAAAACTTTTCTTCGATGCTGTCGACATAGCTTTTAATATCTTCAGCAATGTTATCCATTTCATCCACATCGACTTTCATGGTGGGAATCTCACCCTTATGTCCATGTTTGCGGAATTCCTCGATCATCTCATCCACAGCTCCGGCGAAGTTTTCATACGCGTGATCCCCGGAGCCGAAGATGGAAATCGAAAGGCCGGAAATATCATAGGCGAAAAGATCTTCAAGAAAATCTTCCGTTTCTTCGGGGATATCACCTTCACCCCACGTATACGTACCCATAATGAGCAGATCGTGAGGGAGGGGGTCTTCGTTTGGAAGGCCATCGGCGATCATATCCATCAGCTCTACTTCGTGCCCGCGGTTGATGAGCTCTTCTTCCGTATCAATAGCCATGTCTTCAGTATTTCCAGTCATTGTGGAATAGAACAAAAGTATTCGCATATGTCCATTCCTTTCTTTTATAGGCTCGTGCATAAAATACATATTTAATATACTTATTATATATTCGGCGGCCGGATTGTGCAATCATCCTGGTGAATAGAGGTGCACACTAAATATGTTAAAATATATATTGGTAATATATATTAACGCTTTAATGAAGGAGGAGAAAAAATGAAACAGATAGGTATTATCGGCGGCCTCGGTCCGGAATCGACAGTGGAATATTATCAATCCATCATTAAAAAGTATCAGGAAAAGAAGAATAGTCTTCAGGTGCTTCCGGAATTGTACATTAATAGCATTAATATGTACAACATTTTTACGTATATTTCGGAAGAACGAATGGACGATCTGATCGAATATCTGGGCAACGCTGCCCGTAAGCTTGAACTGCTCGACGTTGATGGAATCATTATTGCAGCCAACACTCCGCACCTTGTATTCGATGAAGTGCAGAAGCAGGTCGAGGTGCCGATGCTCAGCATCGTGGACGCCGCGGTGGAAGCAGCAGAAAATCAGGGCGCCGAAAACATTGGGCTGCTGGGCACAAAGTTTACGATGGAAAAGAATTTTTTTAAGAAGCCGTTCGAAGCGAATGGAAAGAATATTTATGTGCCAGCTGAAAGTACACAGCAGTATTTACACGAAAAAATTGTCAGTGAGCTCGAAAATGGTATCGTAAATCCTGAGACGAAAAAAGAATTTGAGCGGATCACCGGGGAAATGATCGAACAACATGGGCTTGATACCTTGATTCTTGGCTGCACTGAACTGCCGATGATTCTTTCTGAAGAAGATTTTTCGATTCCGTTTTTAGATACAATGCAGGTGCACGTCAACAAGGTCGTAGACTTTATGTTTGAAGAAAAATAAAGCAGAAGGAGGGCAACGATGGCCATTCAATTGAAAAGAATTTATGAAGACCCGGAGAAAAAAGACGGGTATCGGATTTTAGTCGACGGCGTGTGGCCGAGGGGAATAGCAAAGGAAAAAGCTAAAGTGGATAAATGGAGCAGGGACGTTGCTCCTTCAAAAGAGCTGCGGCAATGGTTCTCCCACGATCCGGAGAAATTTGACGAATTCAAAGAGAAGTATAAGCAGGAGCTTCAACAGAATAACGAACAGGCTGAAGCTCTCGATCAGTTAAAAGAGACCGTACGTGAGCAGAATAAGCAGTTGACGCTCGTGTTTGCCGCGAAGGAAGAAACGTATAATCATGCCCGTGTCTTAAAAGAAATTCTTGACCGTCAGCCGAAGGATTCTTAACGAAGAAGAGGTGACAACGATGGAGGAGTATCTGGGCCAATGCAGTGAATGTGGCAAAGAAATTTACTGCCGGGACGGCTTTATGGAAGGGGTTCATGAGTACGGCCGGCTGTACTGCTTTGAATGCGCCAAATAAATATACAGTACTCCGTTTCCAGGTGGAAACGGAGTTATTTTGTATATAAAAGCTGAATGTGAACGTTTAATGAAGTATTTCTAAAAGTATAGATTTAAATATGTATTTATAATACACTTTTTGTAGAAATTAAAAACGTTTTCATTGGAGGAATTTGATGCTTGCACCGCAAACGATTGAAACTGTAAAAGCAACAGCTCCGGCTATTCAGGCCAACGCCGCTGCCATCGGCAACCGTTTTTATGAAATGTTATTTGAAAAAGCACCCGAACTGCGGAATATGTTTAACCAGACGAACCAGGAAACAGGCGTACAGCCGGAAGCTCTTGCTTATTCTGTCTACCAGGCAGGAGCGAATATTGACCGCCTGGAAGAGCTTCGGCCTACTATTGAACGCATAGCGGAAAAACACCGGGCCCTGGATGTCAGGCCGGAGCATTATGGGTTAGTAGGGGAAACACTGCTCGAAGCGGTGGAGGAAGTGCTCGGAGACGCAGCAACTCCGGAGATCCTGGATGCCTGGGGAGAAGCGTATCACGCGCTTGCCGATATCTTTATTCAAAAAGAAGCAGTCAAGTACGAAGAAGTAGAGGCCGCCCGCGGCGGGTGGACAGGCTACCGTCCGTTTTATGTAGCGGAAAAAGTACCGGAGAGCGATGTTATCACTTCATTTTACTTAAAGCCGCAGGACGGTGGAGCGATTATACCGCAGCAGCCGGGACAGTATTTAACGCTGCAGGCAGACATCGAAGGAGAACCCTATACCCATATGCGCCATTACAGTCTATCGGATGCTCCGAATGAAAATTTTTACCGGATCAGCGTAAAGCGTGAGGACCCCGAGGACGGAAACCCGGCCGGTATTGTGTCGAATTATCTGCACCGGGACGTAAAAGAAGGAGATGTACTGCTGTTCGCAGCACCGGCAGGAGAGTTTGTGATGGAAACAGAGGAAATGCCAATTGTACTAATCAGCGGCGGCGTCGGAGTAACCCCGATGATGAGTATGCTGAATACACTCGTGCAGGAAGATACGAAACGAAACGTAACGTTTATTCATGCCGCTGACAGCAGTAAGGTTCATGCCATGAAAGCACATGTGGAGCAGCTCGCAGATACGTATTCAAACATTGAGGCCTATACCTGTTATTCCGAACCGACAGAGGAAGACCGTTCGAACGAAATGTTTGATAAAGAAGGGTATATTGATGCCCCGTGGCTGGAAACCGTCCTTCCTGACGAACAGGCAGATTTTTATTTCTGCGGTCCGACGCCTTTTATGCAAGTAGTTAACGGAATTTTAAAGGATAGAGGAGTGCCGGCAGAACGTCGCCATTATGAAGTTTTCGGGCCGGAAAGCACGATTGAATAATTAAAACCCAGAGATAAAACTGGTTCAGCAGCTGCGGCAGAATCTAAATAGATATGCCGCAGCTGTTTTTAAATTTAATAGAAGAAAGGATGAAAAATATGAAAATCCAGAGTCTTACACAATTAGCTCCTTTCAGCGAAGACCGAATGGCAAATGAAGTTGTTTTTAAAAAGAACAACTGCAAAGCTGTGGTATTTAATTTTTCGCCTGGTCAAAGCCTTCCTCTCCATGATCATCCCTTCACTCAAACATTTGCATTAGTCGTGAGCGGGGAAGGGCTATGTTATACAGAGGATGAGAATTTCCCCGTGAGGGAGGGTGACCTTATTCAATGCGGGCCTACAGAAAAAATAGGGTTTGAAAATAACAGTGATTCCAATTTGAGCATATATGTCACACTAGTATATATCGAAGAAAATTAGCATCTGCCAAAAATTATCTCTGCAATAAATATTAGTATCCTTCCTGCCAGTGATAGGTAGCAGATTAGTAAGTAAATCGTTAGATACTGAAAAACTGCTACTGACGTTCACTGATGCTCACTGACATTCACTGTCACAGCTTACAGAGGCGGACGACTTCTAGGGAGCTTTGTTTATTCCAGGACGAATCTGGTACGGTTAGAAAGCAGATGAAAGGAAGGATGCTGATTTATGCAGACTTTAAACAATGAAGCTAAAACTAACCGAACAAAAAAGTACAGCCTGATCGACACTGATATTCACGAACGGGTAATGTATGAAGATTTGTTTCCATACTTAGAGCAGCCGTGGAGAAGGTATATTGAAGACTGCCACTGGCAGCAGGAAAAACATATGCCATTTACTCAGCCCGCCGTGGCTGGAGTGGACCGGGCTGACGCAAAAACGCCGGACGGAAAACCAGCGGGCACAAGCCTTCCGTTTATGCAGGAGCAGCTGCTTGATGCCAATAATCACGAATTCGGTATTTTAACTGGAGCACTTGATCCATCTCCGTCTTCCATGCACGGATGGTACGAAATGGCCACGGCCCTTGCCAGTGCCTATAACGACTGGCAGATCAATGACTGGCTTGATAAAGACAGCCGCCTGTACGGCTCCGTTCACATTGCAGCCCAGGAAGTAGCGAACGCAGTGAAAGAAATCGAACGCGTCGGCTCTCACCCAAAAATGATTCAAGTGCTTTTGCCCATTGATGATATTGCATGGGGGGATCCTTACTACCATCCAATATTCGAAGCAGCTGAGCGCCATGACCTGATGATCGGCATGCACCATAACGAACCGCCTGCCCCGCTCGGCAAATGGCCAAGATACTTTATTGAATGGCATTCTTTAATTGCAACTTCCCACATGGCACAGATTACGAGCATGATTTTCAACGGGGTGTTTGAGAAATATCCAAACCTGAAGCTGATGATGATTGAGGGCGGCTTCACGTACGTGCCGTTTTTAATGAAGAAACTTGATCAGCAGTTTAAGGATCTTCGCCACGAAGTGCCGTGGGTAACAACGATGCCGAGTGATACGATAAAAAACCGGATGGCATTTACGACCCAGCCGCTTGAAGAAATGAGCAAAAAAGAATGGAATCTCTTAGTAGAGCAGATGGGGACCGATGAAATCATCTGTTTTAGTACGGATTACCCGCACTGGGATTACGATTCACCGGATGAAGCCGTGCCTAAAGGACTTAAAGATGATGTGCTTGAGCGTATCTACGGCGAAAATGCCAGAAAATTCTATCCGAAACTGCCGGCTCGGGGTGCTGTCTGATGGCAGCCGTTATATGCAGGGAAGAGGAGTTGGAAAAGCAGGAAATGATTCCGGGGAGCGTGGATAATATCCCGGTTTTTGTCTGTAGGACGTCCGAGGGAGAAGTCAGGGCGTTTATCGACCGGTGCCCTCACCAGGGAGCCTGCATGTCGAAAGGCAAAATTGACGGTGCTCCTATGAGCACCGCACCTGGTGAATATTCATTTGAACATGAAGGAGACATCGTCCGGTGCCCGTGGCATGGAAGGGAATACAATCTGCGGGAAAGCGGCAAGCCGCTTGCGCCGGTAAAAGGTAAACTAAAAGAATTTTCTGCTTATGTAGAAGACAGCTATGTATATGTAGAACTAAAGAGAGGCTCGTGAGCCTCTCTTTTTTTATTGATATTTTATTGAAAAATAATTAGCTGTTTAAATTGCCTCCGCGGACTTCCTGCAGCTGGCGGACAGCTTCAATCTGCTCATCGTTCAACTCAGCGTAATTGCCGGCAGCGTCTAACGTTAATATAACGGACGTTCCGGTAAGAGAGTATTTATTCGTAAGATCCCCGAACTGCTTGGATTCTACTTTATAATCTGCTTCTTCATACTGATTTTCGTTCGCAAGCGCATAAATATCAAGCTCCGGAATCATTTCGAGCATGATGGCGTCATTGCCCATGATACTGTAGATATCATTTTGTCCCTCTACTTCGCGGACTTCAATTTCCTCATTAGGTTTGCTGATAATAATGTTCATCGTGTCATTCATCCTTTCTACTTCCAAATCAATGATAGTTACCGTACAAAAACGTTCCTCTCATGCTATAACCGTTTCCTTCTTTCCACAAACATAAAAAAAATAAAATTGTAATTGAAATAATCAGATTTCTTTAGGCGTATAAGTAGACATACACTGCTGTGGCACATATGATAGAAAAAGATAAAATAGTGGTAAGGGAGATATGTGATTATGATTGATGCAAATCAGCTGACACCAAATGAAACCTACAATTTAATCGAAGAAATGGAACGCTATGATTCAGACCGTCTGGCATTGAAATGGCAGGACGATAAAGGCAGCCGCCGCGAGGTTACATATCACGAACTGATCCAGCAGGCCAATCAGTACGCCAACGTCCTAACCGGCCTTGGACTTTCCAAAGGAGACAAGGTGCTTGTCATGGTGCCACGTCTCGTGGAAGCCTATGTTACTTATTACGCGTGCCTGAAAGCAGGCCTTGTGATTATTCCTTCGTCAGAAATGCTCCGGGCGGACGATATTAAGTATCGGGCCGACCATTCCGGTTCCCGCGCGATTATTTCGTATGCTCCGTACGTAGAGGAAATTGACCGGATGGATCCTGTGCCGGAGACACTCGAGCATAAGCTGATGATCGGGGGAAGTAAAGAAGGATGGAAAGAAATTGAAACGATGGCAGCAGAAGAATCCCAAAGCTTTAATATTGTACAGACCCACCGTGATGACACTGCCTTTCTTCCGTACACTTCAGGAACGACAGGTAAACCAAAAGCTGTCGTGCACAGTCATGGATGGGCATATGCTCATCTGCGGGTAGCGGCAGATGAGTGGCTCGACATTCACGAAAATGATGTTGTATGGGCTACCGCCGGACCAGGCTGGCAGAAATGGGTCTGGAGCCCGTTTTTATCTGTACTCGGCCAGGGTGCCACCGGGTTTGCCTACAACGGCCGTTTTGATCCGGAGACGTATCTGCAGCTGCTTCAGGATGAAAAAGTAAACGTGCTTTGCTGCACGCCGACAGAGTACCGGCTCATGGCTAAAATTGAAGGTCTCGAAAAGTATGATCTTTCAGCGATGCACAGCGCAGTATCTGCAGGAGAGCCGTTGAATGAAGAAGTCATTCAAGTGTTCCGTGACAAGTTTAATTTGCCGGTTCGCGACGGTTACGGTCAGACAGAAAGCACGCTGCTTATCGGAACGTTAAAGGGCGTTCCTGAAAAAATAGGTTCCATGGGCAAACCAATGATCGAACAGTTTATTGAAATAGTGGATGAAGACGGAAATCCTGCGAAGGCTAATGAAATTGGCAATATCGCTGTGCACCGTAATCTTCCATCGCTGTTTCAGGGCTATTACAGAGAGTCTGAACGTACAAGTGATTCCTATCAGGGTGATTACTTTTTAACTGGCGACAGGGCAATGAAGGATGAAGATAATTATTACTGGTTCCAGGGACGCAGTGATGACATTATTATCAGTTCAGGGTATACGATCGGACCGTTTGAAGTAGAGGATGCACTTACAAAACACCCATCTGTCAAAGAATGTGCCGCTGTGGCAAGCCCGGATGATATCCGGGGCAACGTCGTGAAGGCGTTTATCGTGCCTAACGGCCAGGTGGAAAATGAAGAAGATTTAACGAAGGAACTGCAGAATCACGTAAAGGAAATGACTGCTCCGTATAAATATCCACGCCGCATTGAGTTTGTTGACTCACTGCCAAAGACAAGCTCTGCAAAAATCCGCCGCGTAGAACTCCGCGAACAGGAGCTCGCAAAGGCGAATAAAGAGCAATAGCTGAAACAGCCTGAATTGACTGCCCTGCAGCAGATGCTGCAGGGCAGTTTTATATATTTGCGAAACCTGTTTCGTAAATATATAAAATTAAGGGAAAAGTAAAAATATTTTTAGGAAAGCGTTTACCTTACTGATGTTTTCGGTTAGAATAAAAACAACCCCGCCGAGGGGAACGAATTGAAACAAAAATAATAACAATTGTTTCAATTTTAAAAATACGGTGTAAGCATATGATTAAAGGGGGGGCTTATTATTTTATCTCTTATTACATTTATTATTATCGTCGGGGCAATTTGGCTTTTTGCTTTTACCCGAAGCCGCTCAGTTAACACGGACAGCGCTGAAGGGTACTTTCTTGCCGGCAGAAGTTTAACGGGTATTACGATTGCCGGAACAATTATTATGACGAATTTGTCCACAGAACAGATTGTCGGGCAAAACGGCCAAAGCTACGCTTCCGGTATGGAAGTAATGGCCTGGGAGGTAACCTCAGCTATAGCGATTGTATTACTGGCACTTGTGTTTCTCCCTAAATACTTAAAATACGGTGTGGATACTGTTACAGATTTTATTGAAACCAGATACGATAAAACAACGAAACGAATCGCTTCTTTTCTGTTTATTTTCACTTATATGACCTCTTTTTTACCTGTGGTACTGTACTCTGGTTCACTCGTTTTCAACCAGATTTTCGCAGTTGACCAGCTGCTCGGTGTAGAGCCCTTAACAGCCGTAGCTTTTATTGCTGGATTAACAGGACTTATTGGCCTTCTTTACCTGTTAATGGGTGGTTTGAGGTTAAGCGCTTTCAGTGATACCGTCTATGGGATTGCTCTTTTACTCGGGGGACTTACTATTCCTGTTCTTGGTCTTATGGCCTTAGGTGATGGTAATTTTTTCCGTGGAATGGAAACAATTCAGGCCAATACACCTGAAAAATTAAACTCTATTGGCGCTATTGATTCTTCTTATGTCCCGTGGCCGACACTCTTTTTAGGAATGTTTTTTAATAACTTGTTTTTCTGGTGCACAAACCAGATGATCGTACAAAAAGCGCTGGCAGGAAGAAACTTAAAGGAAAGCCAGAAGGGTGCTTTATATGTAGGCTTCTTTAAAATATTCGGCGCATTGTTTCTCGTATTTCCAGGAATTATTGCGTTTAATCTGTTTGGCGGTGAACTTAGAACAGCAGATAACGCGTATCCGCGTCTAGTTACTGAAGTACTGCCGCCGTCGGTGGAAGGAATTTTTGCAGCAGTCATTTTTGGAGCTATTTTAAGTTCATTTGTCGGTGCGTTGAACGCAACCGCTACTCTGTTTACGCTGGACTTTTATAAGCCGCTAATCAAAAAAGATGCAAGCGACAGACAGGTGGCGCGGGCTGGTAAGTTCATTACAGTAATTGTAGCTTTAATTGCTATTTTAATTGCTCCGCTGATTTCGTTTGCTCCGTCGGGTCTTTACAACGTTGTTCAATCGTTTAACGGTTTATACAGTATGCCGCTGCTCGTCATTATCATACTCGGATTCTATTTCAAGTATGGTACCGCCTTTGCCGCAAAAGTGACATTTATTACTCACGTTGTGCTGTACAGTATTTTTTGGCTGTTCATGGACTTTCACTATCTGTACGCCTTCAGCGTGTTGTTCTTTGTCGATATTCTCGTATTATGGTTTGTAAGCCGTCTGAAGCCTCTCGACAGGCCGTTTGAGTTCCAGGAAAATATCAACAAGGTTGATATGACTCCGTGGAAGCACAGAAAATGGGTGAGCGCAGTTATCATTATTACTGTGGTAGTAACCTACCTGCTTTTCTCTCCTATCGGCCTCGCCGGTTAATACAAAATAGATATTAAGAAAGCTGTGGCCCACGGAGGTGCTGCAGCTTTTTTATGTTGAAACGAAGCATCCTTTTCATGGCTGCATACCGAGCCATCTTTTGATTTTCTTACGGAGGAAAAACCCGGCAGTACTCAAAATGAGAAGAAGAGCGAGGGCAATCCAAAGCAGAAGGCGGCTGCCGGAGACAATACTTTGCCCAAACGTGCCATACATCATCATCCCGGGAAGGATACCGATCATGGTGGCGGAAATGAAATGCGAATATTTAATTTTAGAAAAACCGGACAAATAGCTTAGCATACTGAACCCCATCAGCGGGACGAGACGGAGCACCAGTACTACAAAAAAACCACGGTTTTCCATCAAATATTTCATTCTGGGGTTCCAGGGGATCTGATGTTTGCTGAATATGGTTTTTCCCATAAAACGTCCGATAAAATACCCGCTCGTTGCTCCGCCAAGGGCGCCTGTCCATATATAAAGTACTCCAGGCCATATGCCGTAAGTGATACTTGCAGTAATGGACAAAAGGGAGGAAGGAAAATAAATAAAAGGGCCCAGCGTGTAGGCAAGTAGAAAAACGAAAGGCGAAATCCATCCGAACGAAGTGATGAAGTTCTGAATCTCGGTTGGACGAATGCTCAGTCTGATGTTGAAAAGGTAGTACAGCCCGATCAAAGCAGCAATAAATAAAAAGCCTTTGATAATATTTATACTTGAGCGCACGTTTTCCCTCCTTTGGCTGCAGAAGCGGGGCAGTTTATACAGGTTAATTTTTGTGAAACAAGAGTCTAGGGCGGGATTGTTTTGCGAATTTAGACTATTTCAGCTTAACATGCGGGGATGCATACCAACGACAATTAATGAAAAGCAATATATGAATTATTAAAATAACGCATACATGAAGCCCCAGAAGGGAAATCCAGTAAAACGGCCATATAAACATAAAAACAGGAGAGGATGAATGAACATGGCAAATAGTGTAGCAGGAGTAAAAATTCCTGACAGTAAAATAGCAAAAGAAGCAGCTGATCTATTGAGGGAATACGGGTCCGAACTGCTTTGGAATCACTCGAACCGTGCATATCTTTTCGGGGAAATTCAGGGAAGGGAAGCCGGACTGAAGTATGATTCGGAGCTGTTATATGTGAGTGCATTGTTCCATGATCTCGGGCTGACGACTCAGTACAGCAGTCCTGATAAACGGTTTGAGGTAGACGGGGCCAATGCAGCACGCAGCTTCCTGCAGCAGCATAACATGGAGGATGAATCCATTCGTCTTGTATGGGACGCTATCGCTCTGCATACGACCATTGGGGTAGCAGAGTATAAAGAGTCTGAGGTTTCCCTTCTATATTCAGGGGTGGGTCTTGACGTCATGGGGGACGGATACCATCAGTTTCCTGAAAAATTACGGGAAGAGGTCGTGAGCGCGTACCCGCGGAATAATTTTAAAGAAAAAATTCTTCCTGCTTTTTACGAAGGGTTCAAGCATAAACCCGAGACGACATTTGGAAATATTAAAGCTGACGTCTGCGAGCGGTTTATGCCGGATTATAAGAGTCCTGACTTTTGCGAATGTGTTCTGCATTCGCCGTGGAAAGAATAAAAACAGGATAAGCAAACAGGGGTGCTGCCGTTTCGACGGCAGCATCAGACTGTCGACAATGACTCTAATTTTAGAGTTTGTCGGCAGTTTTTTTGTGCTATGATAAAAAGAAATAGCCTGG
>NZ_JBQLIC010000022.1:0-23755 GCF_056034385.1 Marinococcus sp. LNHM3E3-2.2 | reverse complement strand
CGTACACCGCCGCGGTCATGCCGGCCGGGCCGGCCCCCGCGATAATCACATCATAAATCCGTTCTTCCGTCATAAAACGACTCCTTTCCTAAATCCCTTATAGCTTGTTTAGCAATTGTTTTCCGGCAATCCGGTCATGACAAACTGCTGTTGGCCTTCTTCATTGTCCTGGACATCAAGCTTTACTGCCTGCACAAATTCCAGAACGCGTTCATCTACCGCAACCTGGATGTCATTAATGTTTTCCACCTGATCCTTTTCTTCCGGCTCGCTCAAACCAAGGCCGATCTGGGGGGAACAGCATCCCATTCCTTCATAGGCTACCCGGACATGATCGACTTTATTTTCTGCCATCAGAGTCTGCAGTACCGTTTTTGCTTCGTTTGTAATCTCCATATTTATTTTCCCCTTCGCGTTAAAATATCGTCTGGGCTTTTTTTCGTGCACTCGCATCCCAGGGAAGCGTAACTATTTTATCTGCCAGATTTTTCTTCACGTAATCAATCCAAAATAGCTCTCTCTTTGCTTTTTCCCGTAGAAGAGGGTCATTCGTTTGCGCAGCTGCAAAGCTTTGGTTGATGACCCACCATTTCGGATAAATGCCAGTACGGCCAAGATCCTGCTGCAGACGCTCGGCTTCAAAGACCGGTGTTGTTTCCGGAAGAGTAAGCAGCAGAAAGGCCGTTTCCTCCGGATTTTTCAGCCTCGGCAGCAGCTGCTTCATTGCCTCGGGCGTATGGCCGCTGCTTCGTTCAATTTCTTTAGTATACTGTTCCGCGTGTTCCAGAAGCAGCAGCGTATGGCCGGTCGGTGCTGTGTCTATAACCACAATCTCGTTTTCTGCCCGGGCAGCCACTTCTGAAAAAGCCTGAAATACCGCTATTTCTTCTGTACAAGGCGAGGAAAGATCCTCTTCAATGTAGGCCAGATCAGATTCAGAAACACCGGCAGCAATGGCTTCGGCTTTTGTGGTTTTCTGATAATCCGACAGTGCCTCTTCCGGATTCACGTGACTGACTGTCAATAATGGAGAAAGATCATCCAGATCAATAACGCCGGCCAGATGATCCGCCGGATCGGTTGTCGTTAAATGAACAGCGTGGCCTCGTGCAGCAAGCTTCGAAGCTACCTCAGCTGCCATCGTCGTTTTCCCGACGCCGCCTTTTCCCATCGTAAATACGAGACGGTATTTTTGATCTTCAATATCCTGCACCATGTTCTCCGCTGTCTTTTCCAGGCCATGTTGATGAAACGGCCCGGATTCCTCCACTATAAAAGGTTCATCAAACAAATGAGTTAAGCGGACAGCGCCTGTAGGTATTACCGCATGGTAGGCAAGCGTCCAAAGCGTTTTATCTTCAAAGAAAGCAGGGGCCTGTTCCAATGCTTCTTGCTGGGCGGAGGCAAACAAAGAGGCTGTTGCGTCTTCGGTTCCTGCAGGCTTGAATACCCCATTCATCAAAAATACCTGCTCATGCATTCCCATGCTCCCCAGCTCTTCCGCTGTCCGGGCCGCTTCCTCTAAAGAGGAAGTATCCGGACGCGCGACAATGTATACTGTTGTCTGGGCAGCATCTGCGAGCTGTGTGACCGCCTGTTCATACATTGTTTTTTTATCTGCCAGGCCGGATAACGGGCCAAGGCAGGAAGCACCGTGCGTACTCGTCTGTAAAAAGTCATCCCAGGCCGATGGCAGCTGCAGCAGTCGAAGCGTATGACCGGTAGGGGCTGTATCAAAAATAATGTGGTCATAGTTTTCATGCGGCGCCGTTAACAGCTCTGCAAATTCATTAAAGGCAGCGATTTCAACAGTACACGCTCCCGAAAGCTGTTCTTCCATCTGCGCTACGGCTGTTTCCGGTAAAAGGTTCCGGTATGGCCCAACCACGGCTTCTTTGTACGTTTCGGCCGCTTCTCCGGGGTCGATATTGCTTGCAAACAGTCCCGTTACGTCCGGCACAGCTGATGCCCGGTTATTCAGCGGCATTTCAAGCACGTCATCCAGGTTCGAAGCCGGATCGGTGCTCACAAGCAGTACCTGCCTGCCTTTTCCTGCAAGATAAGCTGCGAGCGCTGAAGCGGAGGATGTTTTCCCGACGCCGCCTTTACCGGTAAAAAACAAGTAGCGGGTATACGTATGATGATCCGGGTGAAAGCGTTTCGTGTTCATCAGGCGATCCCCTTTTTATTTAGAATAGCGGGTATTAAACGACAGTTCGACCGTTGGAACACTTCTATCGGGCTGAAGCTCTTCGGCCTTTTCGTCAAACCAGTCCGCGAGCTGTTCGACGTCCGGATACCCCGCTGTCAATACAATGACCCCGTCTTTCAATACAATTGGAAGAGCTTCGATTCCATCGGTTGTGATGCGCTCGGTGACGTCTCCGGCTGCAGCAAACTGCTCCGGCTGATTAGACAGATTATAGCGTTCAATGTCGTACCCATGCTGCTGAAGACGCTCAACCGCAGCGGCGATCCGCACAAGCTCCGGGTCTGTGCCTGGTCCGCACACACCTGTATCACAGCACATCGCAGGGTCATAAATACGCACCTTTGTCATGCTTATCTTCTCCTCTATTTTACGTTTTCTGTCTGGGCGAAGGCATGGATGCGCTCTTTAATTTCATCACGCACGCGCTGAAAAACCGCCCAGCGTTCTTCCTCGGTACCTTCTGCTTTTGCCGGGTCATCAAAGCCCCAGTGCTCCCTCGTGACGTGTGGTGGTGTCATCGGGCATTTATCGTTGGCATCGCCGCAAAGCGTGACCACCATATCCGCGTTGTTTAAATATTCCGGGTCGATCATGCTCGATTCCTGCGTGGAAATATCGATGCCGACTTCGTTCATGGCTTCGACCGCTTTTGGATTCAGGCCGTGGGCTTCAATACCAGCGCTCCGGACCTCCCATTCATTTCCCAGGAAATAATGGCCGAACCCTTCTGCCATCTGGCTTCGGCATGAATTACCCGTACATAAAAAATACATCTTCTTTTTGTTCATCACTGAATCCTCATTTCATGAAGTATTATTTCGTGCGGTGACAACTCAGTCACAATTGATGCGCAGTCCGTCCCGTTCCAGCTGCTGCAGCTTTTCGTTCTGGTCGGGCACATGCCGGAGAATATCCTCCACCATGCCCGCGGAAGGATGCTCCCGGTTAAATGAATAAAAAATCCAGTGCCCCTTCCGCTGTTCTTTGACAAGGCCGGCGTCCCGGAGCTTTCTGAGATGCTGGCTCACCGACGACTGGGACATATCCAGAAGCTCCACGAACTCGCATACGCAGCATTCGTGGTTCTGTACAAGGCTGACAATGGAAAGACGTGTGTTGTCTCCCAACAGCTTCAGCACAGAAGCAGTGTCCTTGATTTCCGGTTTAATCTTTTCCATACGTTCACCTACCATCATTTTATTATATAAGCATATGCTAATATAAAAATCACTGAACGTCAATGCATAATGCTTAACGTCCAGTGTGCTTTTAATAATATTCTTTAACAAGCTCTGCCATTACCTGATTAGTGCGAAATGCTGTTTTGCCGGTACTTGGACAGACACCTTTTCCAAGCAGTTCATCCACCATAGACTGAATGTGATAATACTGAATATGTTTAGGGTGCTCAATATGAAAAGCCTCTTTCCCGGTTTCGTTTAGAAGGAGGATCGGCTTATCATCAAACGTAGAGAATCGTATTTCCCCTTTTGTGCCAACAATACGGTTATCATCTTCATTTTTATATGAGGAGAAATTCCATACTCCTATCCCAACAGCACCGCTCTCAAATTTCCATGTGCCGCTTACCGTATCTTCCGCCGGGTAGGAATCAGCCAGGTTCACCGCCGAACCCTTCACATCACTCAAAGGGCCGAGCAGGTAATCAAAAAGATCCAGCGTATGGGATCCGACATCATAGAAAAGTCCTGCGCCGCTCTTTTCAGGGATTACTCTCCACGGCCATTCTCCGTTTTCGTCTTTTTGGACGATTTTCTGGTTCTGCTGGATAGAAGCAAACCGAACCTCTCCAATGCTTCCGGCATCCAGCAGTTCTTTTACTTTTCTAAAACGCGGAAGAGATCTTCTATAGTAGGCAACAAACAACGGAACACCATTATTTTCGCAGTCTTTTATCATTTCTGCACATTCGTCTGTGCTGTTTGCCATCGGCTTTTCCACATACACAGGCTTTTCCGCTTTAGCAGCCATTATTGTATATTCCTTATGTGACAAAGGCGGCGTCGCTATATAAACGGCATCCACTTCGTCATCATGGATTAGTTCCTCCGCATTATCATACCAGTTGGGGACCCCGTGACGTTCTGCATAGTCTCTCGCCTTTTCTCCATTTCTCCTCATCACCGCCTGCAGGGAGCTGTTTTCAGCCAGTTGAAAGGCAGGTCCGCTTTTAACCTCTGTCACGTTGCCGCATCCTATGATGCCCCATCGTACATTTTTCATATCGTTTCCTCCCAATTACAAAAATTCATGCTAAAGATTTTGCATATATAAACTGGATGCCCAAATTAAATCATACACTAACCATAAAATATAAGGTAAGAGAAGACTAAAAGAAAAAACATCAATTTTTTTAAGGGTATATGCTAATAAGCCAACAACCAGTGTAAAAGGGATTAAACCAATAAAACCTAAAAAAGTGCTTTGCAGACCAAAAAATAAATAATTCCATACTTCATTTCCTACCAGCATGATCAATGTAAGAACCAAAGCCACCTTTCGCAAATGTGATTCATCAATTTTATGCATTTGCCGGTATAAAATGACGGTCCCCATAATGTAATAAAGAACGCCGACAACTATAAAAAACCATAAAGGAACTAAATACCAGGGCTTGTTAAGCTGAGCGTACCAAACAGTTAAAGCATTACCTACAAAAGCATTTCCCAGCACGGCAAGAGTGCTTACTACAGCTATACTTAATAGTAGCGACTTAATATAATCGTCTCCCTTTCCATCATTTTGTGTGAGGTTTCTCTATATTTAACTGATTTTCCCGATTAATTCTACAATTATACTCCAACACTTCAAGTTCAATATTCATGATCACTTCAATGAATATTATGGATCGAATTACATACCGATACTGATATAATTAAATTACCTGCCGGGTGGTTTTAACAGCTTTCGAAAACTGCGTGAAAGAGATGGTGACGTATGAATTGGAAACCGAAAGGCTAGTCCTCAATCTCTACTTATAGAAAATGACTCGGATCAGCGCGCAGGAACTTTAGATTCGGCGGGAGGGACGTAAATCGAATTTATCTTTGAAAGTGAAAAAATACGTTAAAAGAGAGGTATAATTAATAGTTACTGATAGATAAAGGGAGCAGCTTTTGCTGCCCCCCTTAAACTCGATATGTCTATTACAAACCGACTTGGCCGGCAGCATAGGTGGCGTGCTCTGTGCTGAACCCCTCATAAGTCAATTGGTCGATCAAGCCCTGTCTTGAAAAAGAACTGTACTCAAGATAATTCTCCGCACTGCTAACTGCCTGCTCCTGCCAATCCACAGTAATGTTTTCTACACCATGAGCAGCCTCCGATGAGCTGAAACCGTCATATTCCAACTGTTCGATTAACCCTGATTCAGAGAATGCCGTGTACTCCAGATAGTCTTCGGCCTGAGCGACCGCCTGCTCCTCCCAGTCAACTGAGATATTTTCTACAGCATATGTTGCATCCTCTGTACTAAAGCCTTCATACTCCAATTGCTCGATGAGTCCTGATTTAGAAAAGGCCGTATATTCCAGATAACTCTGAGCCTGACTCACTGCCTGCTCCTGAGAAACAGATCCGCTGGATTCTTCTTCATCCTGACGCTCTTCCTCTTCTTTCGCTTCCTGCTCAGCCTCTTCTTCAGCCTGGCGCTCTTCCTCTTCCCTGGCTTCCTGCTCAGCTTCCTCCTCAGCTTCGCGCTCTTCCTCTTCCCTGGCTTCCTGCTCAGCTTCTTCTTCAGCCTGACGTTCTTCCTCTTCCTTCACTTTCTTTTCTTCTTTTTCTTCGTTATTTTTTTGCTTGTCAGCTTCTTGTTCATCCTTAGCTGCTGTAGCATCTTCCGCTTCTAATTCAGCAGCCTCTTCAGTCGTTTTTTCACCAGCTATTTCTGTAGAAGAGTCAGATGGAGCTAATATAACAAATAAAATTAAAGCGTAAATAATAGAAGCTGTAATCATCTTCCACTTCACCCCGGAACGATACCCCGGAATGCGCTTATACCATTTTTTCTTCTCTGTATACCTCATTAAAATCCCCCCTTTTTTACATATATCGTCTAAATTTTACCATATTAAAGTAAAGCCGGAAATATACTGCGAGAGCGCTTTTAGATATTTTTGGCTGCATTCACGAGAAAAAATGACAAGATTTTTAAGAATTTTACGATCAATGGATTTTCCGAATGTCCAGTGTTCTTTTTTAGCGATTGGGTTGATCGTCTAACAGATGCTAACCTTCGCTCCTCATGAATAAAAACAATAAAAAGCTTCCCACAAGTTCAGTGAACTCATGAGAAGCTTAAAGTAAATTCTATTCAAATGTTAGCAAAATGTCAGCATTCTGCTCATTTTCATTAAAGCTGGGTTATAGCATGGGATTGAGCGGAACCCGGACGAAAACCGCCACGTCCTGTCACAGCGTCCGGGTGACCAACATTCTGTTGATTCACATCCTCTTGACCCACATCATGCCGAACGTGGGTTCCTTACGATAATTAATGGATAATAGTATTCAAATCAATGCTGATTTTAAGCAAAGTTAAGCTAATCTACCATATTGAATAAATAAAAATGGGATCAAATTTGAATAAAAGTATGTTAATTTTAAAACAATTTATAGGAAGGTTTAAAAGATACATAAATGAGCCATAAGATGAATTAATTACCCTGCACCGAAAATGGAAACGAGATAGTATAGTATTTTTATTTTTTACAAATCGCTATGTTATGGAAGCTCTTTAGTTTTTAATCGGTTATTTGGGTTTAATTAAAATATTGGTCTTTTTATTAGAACAGCATTTCGGCAGTTTAAATTTATGAATGCCTCATATGACTTTTCTGCGGTTACTTTTTAATCAAATTTACTATCCTTTGATTAAGCCTTGAAATTAAGCTAAAATAATGCAACATCTAATTTTTGTCATTTTCTCTTTTAATGACATTTTTCTAGTATGTCATTAAATGTGTGACTATGTACGTGACCATGTTTTAAAACGTACCACTTTCACATCTTTTTTTCTCCAAATCCAGTATGTTCTAAAATAGAAACAATAAAGATTATGCAAGGACAGATTAGTAATGCGCTCGCCGTATCGCACCTACCTCAATGGCTACATTTCTCGGCTATAGCCATTCTCCCTCAATTCAAAATCCAGTATCATTGTGTTAAAGTGGAGAAATGAAAACAATTATTTACAAAATTTTATTTGTCTTAGTTTTTAAATTAAAATCATTTCGAAGTAGATATAGAAGAAAAAAGATAACATGAGTGGGAGAGATTTAATTGGCTAAAAAGAGGGTATCGGAATTCACTTCTTACATACATATAAAACATGAATTAAAAAATGATGGATGGGATGTAAGAAATCCTGAAAGAAATGTTGACGGACAACTATATACTCAACAAGAATGTTTAGATCATTCCGAAATAAAGAAACATCTAATAAATCAAAGACCCGAATACGTAATAAAAATTAATGAAGATAATTTTTATGTTGTTGAGGCAAAAGGATCAATTGAGCAATTGGACAATGCATATGAAGAAGCAAAAGATTATGCTCAAAAAATAAACAATAGTGATCACATAAAAGCTAATATAATCACCGGAGTTGCAGGAAACGATGAAGATGGTTATTTAAAAAGAAGTGCTTTTTTAGTCAATGGAAATTTTTATCCGATAAATTACCATGGTAATGAAATCACTAGTCTAGTAAGTCCAAATATAGCTTCTGAATTGCTAGAAAAAAATGAAGCAAAAATTGATAAACTTGATATTAATGAAAAAAGATTATTACACACTGCAGAAGAAATAAATGAAATATTACACTTAGGCTCCATTAATAAAGACGAAAGAGCTTCGGTTATGGCTACTTTATTACTTTCATTTATCGATGATACTAAACCCAATTATAACGCCTCCCCAACAGTTTTTGTTAAAGATATAAATAATAGAGCTGAGGAAGTTCTAATACAGCATAGCAAAAAACAATTTTTCAAGCATATTGAAATTAAACTTCCCAGTAATGAAGAAGCCCAAAAAAAATATAAGAAAGCTTTAGTATTTACTATATTTAAATTAAAGAATATAAATATTAAAGCAGCTATGAATTCAGGGACGGATATTCTAGGTAAATTTTATGAAGTATTCTTAAAATACGGAAATGGTGCAAAGGACATTGGAATAGTGCTAACACCTAGGCATATAACTACCTTCGCGTCTGAAGTTCTGAATATCAATCATCAAGACTTACTATATGATCCTACTTGTGGCACAGGTGGATTTCTTGTTTCGGCATTTGATCACATTAGATCAAATGCTACCGAGAACCAAGTTGGTCTATTTAGGAAACACAGAATATTTGGTGTAGAACAGCAGCCTAAAATAGCGGCTTTAGCAATTGTTAATATGATATTCAGAGGGGATGGTAGTAACAATATTATTGATGATGATTGTTTATCAACAAAATTAAAACCTCTAACTATTAATAGCTCAAAAAGTGCTGAATATGTGAACAGTTCAGAAAATATTACTAGCAAATCGATTACTAAGGTTCTGATGAATCCGCCTTTCTCTTTAAAAAGAGAAGGTGAAAAAGAGTCAAAATTTGTTGATCATGCTTTAGAACAAATGGACGACGGTGGATTAATGTTCGCGATATTACCTCTATCAGTAATGATCAAAAGTGGACACCTAAAAAAATGGCGTAAAGATAAATTACTGAAACAAAATACACTAATATCAGTTATTACTCTACCCCAAAAGCTTTTTTATCCTGTTGCCTCTGTCCATACGTGTGCGATAATTATTAAAAAAGGAATTCCCCATCCTAAAGATCAAAATGTATTTTGGATTAGAGCAGTAAACGATGGGATGGCAACTAAAAAAGGCAAACGATTTTATGACCCTAAAGAAAAAGATGATTACACTAAAATTAAAGAAAAACTGCAACTATTCACTCTAAACCAAAGCACAGATATTAAAAACATACCTGAATTCCAAAAAGTTACACCTATAAACTGGGATGATGCAAATCTTGAACTTGTACCAGAAGCTTATTTAGATATTGATGAACCCAGCCCGTATCAAGTTAAAGAAGGAATGGACGCCCTTGTCCGAGAAACGGCTTCATATATAATTAGGTCTAAGAAGGAAAATGATTTAGATGAATAAAGTAAAATTAAATTCTTTATTTGAATATAAAACCGGGAATCTTCCTGCTCTAGAATTAACCGAAGATGGTGATACACCTCTAGTCTATGGAACAACCCGAAATAACGGTGTAATTAAGCATGTGAAAGTTTACGAAGACACAAAGGTGTTCACCCCTCCTTTAATAACAGTATCTTATTTAGGAACGGCCTTTGTCCAAACCTTACCTTTCACTACTTCCGTAGTTGATAAGAGTAATATTACTATTTTATCCCCTAAAACAAAAATGAGTCTAGAAGATTTGTACTTTTATTCTTCTCAAATTAATAAAATAGCTAAATTTGGGTTTAATTACGGGCGTCGTATGAATCAAAGACAACTAAATAAAATATATCTAATTAAATCAGAAGAGAACTTTCCCAAAATCAACATTAAACAATTATTGCCAAAAGAAGCAGTGCCATATAAATTACCTGAATCAATAACATACAAAGAAATCGAATTAAATGAATTTTTTATGGTTCAAAAAGGTAAGGGAGAGTATCTCGAAAACCACTTGCCAGGGGAAACGCCTATTGTGTCTGCGACATCTTTCAATAATGGAGTAACTGATTTCGTAGATAGCGAGCCTATATTCCCACCACGGACTATTACTGTTGAAAGGATTAAAGGAAAAGCTTTTGTGCAGTTATCCCCTTATACAACTATTCCTGATGACATTTCAGTTCTAACACCTAAGAATGAAATGGAAGTTGGAGAACTATTCTACTTTGCTTATTTAATTTCTAAGGAATCCTAGCGTTATTCTTATGGTCGAAAGTTATCTCCTACAAGGCTTGAAACGAATTTCAAATTGAAAATACCCGTTAACAATAACGGTGAATATTCCAAGAATATAATATTAAATATAGCTAAAAGTTGTTATGGGTGGGAAGAAATTCTAAATCAGCAAAAGGAAGTTAATTACGTTTAACAAATAAAAATAAGTACACCGCCTATAAAGCCACTGAAAAAATCCTAGCTAACTTAAAAAGAGTTACTTTCTTTTGATTTATTAAAGAAAGTAACTCTTTTTTTGCATAATGAAATCACTACATAAAAAGAGGGATTCGATGTTAAAGGCAGTCCGCCTCGAATTTTTAAAGACTGTAAACACCTATGTGAGACGTTTATTAAAAATTAGTGGTATTGATAAGGGACTTATCCCTCACTCCTTACAACACACCCACACATCTCTATTAATTGAAGCCGAAATAGGAATCAAAGAAATTCAGCAACGACTCGGACACACCGATGTAGACACCACAATGAATATCTATGCACACATGACACAAGAAATGGAAGAAAAAGCTTCCCACAAGTTCAGTGAACTCATGAGAAGCTTAAAGTAAATCCTATTCAAATGTTAGCAAAATGTTAGCATTATGCTCATTTTAGCCTTCCCTATCGAGAAGAACCCTTACTACATAAGGGCTGGGCGAGCGACATTACATCATGCCGCCCATTCCGCCCATGCCACCCATGTCTGGCATGCCGCCGCCGGAACCGCCGCCATTTTCTTCTGGAATGTCGGCGATAACTGCTTCGGTTGTCAGGAACATGGAGGATACGGATGATGCGTTTTGCAGCGCGGAGCGGGTAACTTTTGTAGGATCGACAATGCCTGCGTCAATCATGTTTACCCATTCGCCAGTCGCTGCGTTATAGCCGTGTCCAACTGCTTCTGTTTTCAGACGCTCAACGATAACGGAGCCTTCAAGGCCTGCGTTATGCGCAATCTGACGGAGTGGTTCTTCGAGGGCACGGAGAACGATTTTCACGCCGGTTGCTTCGTCGCCTGTTGTGTTGTTCATTTCTTCTTCTACTTTTTTGTAGACGTTCATCAGCGCGGTACCGCCGCCGGAGACAATGCCTTCTTCTACTGCTGCGCGTGTAGAGCTGAGGGCGTCTTCGATGCGGAGCTTGCGCTCTTTCATTTCCGTTTCAGAAGCTGCGCCGACCTTAACAACGGCTACGCCGCCTGCAAGCTTCGCGAGACGCTCCTGAAGTTTTTCACGGTCGAATTCGGAAGTGGTTTCTTCCATCTGCGTACGCAGCTGCGTTACACGTGCACCGATGGTCTGCGGATCGCCGCTTCCTTCAACGATTGTTGTATTGTCTTTATCGATCGTGATTTTGTTGGCGTGACCGAGCTGGTCGATCGTTGCAGTTTTCAGGTCAAGGCCTACATCTTCTGTAATAACCGTACCACCGGTAAGTGTGGCGATATCTTCAAGCATTGCTTTACGACGGTCGCCAAAGCCTGGTGCTTTTACTGCTACTGCGTTGAATGTTCCGCGCAGTTTGTTTACAACGAGGGTTGCCAGCGCTTCGCCTTCCACATCCTCTGCGATGATAAGGATTGGACGGTTCTGTTGTACAACCTGCTCAAGCAGCGGAAGTACTTCCTGAATACTTGTGAGCTTTTTGTCCGTGATTAAAATATACGGGTTATCGAGCTCTGCAGTCATGGATTCGTTGTCGGAAACCATGTACGGAGAAGCATAGCCGCGATCGAACTGCATACCTTCCACAACTTCAAGCTCTGTATCAAGGCCGCGGGACTCTTCGACCGTGATAACGCCGTCGTTGCCCACGCGCTCCATTGCTTCTGCAATGATCTGGCCGATTTCTTCAGACCCTGCAGAAATCGCACCAACCTGCGTGATGGATTCTTTGCCTTCAATCGGCTTGCTGACGTTACGGAGTTCTTCGACCGCTACTTTGGTCGCGTTCTCCATGCCGCGGCGGATACCCATTGGATTCGCACCGGAGGTAACGTTTTTCAGGCCTTCCTGAATCATCGCCTGGGCAAGAACGGTTGCTGTTGTTGTACCGTCACCGGCAATGTCGTTCGTTTTGCTTGCAACCTCGGATACGAGCTGCGCGCCCATATTTTCGAAGTTGTCTTCGAGTTCGATTTCTTTGGCGATGGTTACACCGTCATTGGTGATAAGCGGGGAACCGAACTTTTTTTCCAGAACAACGTTGCGGCCTTTCGGTCCAAGTGTTACTTTTACAGCGTTTGCGAGCTCGTCGACACCGCGGAGCATCGCGCGGCGGCCGTTTTCACTAAACTTAATATCTTTAGCCATGATGAAATCCTCCTAATGTAATAATGATTTCGAAATGAAGCTGATTACTGAACTACAGCGAGGATGTCGCTTTCGCGAACGATTAAATAATCTTTGCCGTCGTATTTCACTTCTGTGCCTGCAAACTTCGAATAAACGACGATGTCGCCTTCGTTTACTTCCGGCGCTACGCGTTCACCGTTGTCTTTTACAGCACCGGCACCTACGGAAACCACGCGTCCCTCCTGTGGTTTCTCCTGAGCGGAGTCCGGCAGCACAATACCGCCAGCGGTTTTTTCTTCTGATTCTACCTGTTCGAGTACGAGTCGATCACCTAAAGGCTTTAACAAGGAAAACAACCTCCTTAGAATATTTTCATCGTCCGTTATATGTAACGGGAACGACAGTAACAACATTTGTTGTTAGCACTCTTTCGATTCGAGTGCTAAACCCAATTATTATATTAATCAACCTGGGCTTTGTTTGCAAGAGGGAAGCGAAAATTTTTTCTTCCTTTTCCCACTCCAGCGCTTGATGGCACCTGAATTCACATTCCCTGCTAATCGTTTTATTAACCTTATATTTCAAAATTGTCATAAATTCGCAAGCGCTCTCTTTATTCTTCCTGCAGGTACCTGTGATACAATTAGAGCGTTCGAAACTGGATTTAACCGAGAGAGATTAGGAGTGATCCCCTTCCATGGCCGCACGTTACTGGAGCATTGTTATTATTTATGTACTTATGCAGCTTTCGGGCATCGTTGCCGTCCCGGCCCTTTTGGCTGTAGGCAGCTTTGATTCCGCGCAGCAGGCTTCGTACTTCTGGATTTTTGCGAGCTTTATCGTCGCTTTGATTGTTATTTTAATTCTACTGATTCCTGAAAGAGGCCAGCGCCTTGCGTTTAATAAGCCAAAAATGCCGTGGCCGAATTCCGTAGCCTGGATTTTTATCGGGTTCGCCCTCGCCTACGCCGGTCAGATCGTTGCCGGTTTGATCGAACAAAACCTGCTCGGCATCGATACGGCGTCTGAAAACACGGCGCAGATCATTGAGCTTGTTAACAGCATGCCGGCCTTTGTCATTATCGTAGCTGTGATCGGACCGATTCTCGAAGAACTGGTGTTCCGTAAAGCTATATTCGGCTCGCTGTACAAACGAACAAACTTTTTTATTGCCGCTATTATCAGCTCCCTGATATTTGCTGCTGTGCATTTGGATTTCACCCACCTGCTCGTTTACACTATGATCGGCTTTGTGTTCGCTTATTTGTATGTCAAAACCGGCCGCATCATCGTGCCGATAATCGTCCACTCCATCATGAACGCATTTGTGGTCGGTATTCAGGTATTGTTCCAGGATGAAATCGAACGCATTATGCGTGAAGCCGAGAGTGCACTTATTCTGCTTGTTCAGGGGTTGATGTAATATGAAAGCTTCTACCGCTGCCCTTTTTTACTTTGTGCTCGGCGGAGTACTGCTGATGTTTACGTACTTTTCCGTCAGCGAGTCCTCCTGGTCGTTCTGGAGCATTCTGCTCGCCGCCTTTGCCGCCTACGACCTCGTAATGGGATTCAATTATCTGCGCCTCATGTCGGAGCAGAAAAAGAAGAAATAGCAAAAGGGACCGCCTGAATGTTGGCTGGTCCCTTTTTTATGGGTCAGTATAAATGAAGTATCCTGCTGGCAGCCTATTCGTTGTCCAGCGGATAATTTTTCAGAAAGTACACGAGCGTCTGCAGCTCGATGGCAAGATCAATATGATGCACGCGTACAGACGCAGGGACGGATAAGCGCGCCGGGGTAAAGTTCAGAATGCCGCTGATGCCTGCCTCCACCAGTTTTTCTCCAGTCGTCTGGGCGGCGGCGGACGGCACGGTGAGCATTGCTACGGAAACGTTATGCTCTTCAAGCTTCTCCGCCAGATCATCGGTATGATACACCGGCACATTTCCAATCTGCTCTCCCACCATGTCTTTATTGATATCAAATGCAGCCACAATCCGGGTGTTTTCATTTTTGGAGAAATTGTAGCGAAGCAGCGCCTTCCCGAGGTTCCCGACGCCGAGAAGTACGACGTCTGTCGCCTCATCCTGGTCCAGGGTAGTCCGGAAAAACGACAGCAGGTACTGTACATTGTAGCCGTACCCTTTCTTGCCGAGCGCGCCGAAATATGAAAAATCCCGGCGGATTGTTGCCGAATCCACCTTGACCGCCTCACTCAATTCGGTTGAAGAAACGCGGGTTTTGCCTGTTGCATACAGGCTTTCCAGAAATCGATAATATAGGGGCAGCCGCTTTGCGGTTGCCTGCGGAATTTTTTGCTGGTCTGTATTCATAATTATTTCCACCTAAATGTATTGTCATTGTCTGTAGACAGTATAGCATGCGTCCCTATGAAAACGTACCGAAACGCTTACCTGCAGCAAGACGTATCCTATTTCGCGTTTCGCCGAAAAGTACGATACACTGATACTATCAGAGTTGTTATTAAAGGAGCTATATAAATATGATTTTACTTCAATGTTCGGGTGTCACCAAGTCTTTTGGGGCAGAAACCGTACTTGATCAAATAAAACTCGAGGTAAAGGAAGGTGAGCGGGTGGCCCTGGTCGGCAAAAACGGGGCCGGCAAATCCACTCTCCTGAAAATTCTTGCCGGTGAATCCTCGTATGATTCCGGTTCGATCACGATGCCAAAGGGCACGACATTCGGGTATCTTGAGCAGCATACCGGCCTGAACAGTGATAAAACGATGTGGGATGAAATGCTTGATGTTTTTACCCACCTGCAAAAAGCTGAAGCGGAGCTGCGTCGTATGGAATCGAAAATGTCCGAGCCCGATATTATTGACGACGCCAGGGCCTATGAAAAGCTGATGGCCGACTATGACCAGCGCCAGCAGGAATTCGAAGCGCGCGGCGGCTACCGCTACGAGTCCGACATCCGCACGGTGCTGGCGGGTCTTGGCTTTGGCAGCTTCTCTCTCGACACGCCGGTGCAGTCGTTAAGCGGCGGCCAGAAGACCCGTCTTGCTCTCGGCAAGCTGCTCCTGGCCAAGCCGGAGCTCTTAATTCTTGACGAGCCGACCAACCATCTTGATATGGATACACTGCGCTGGCTCGAGCAGTATTTAAGCAGTTATCCGGGGGCTGTCCTGATCGTTTCCCACGACCGGTACTTTCTGGACCAGATCGTAACGAAGGTATACGAAATTATTCATAAGAAAGCCCGTTTGTTCTACGGCAACTACAGTGCCTTTCAGGAAAAACGGGCCGAGCTGTTTGAACAGGAAATGCAGGCCTATGAAAAGCAGCAGAAGGAAATTTCTGAGCTTGAAGACTTCGTGCAGAAAAACATCGTACGCGCATCTACAACAAAACGGGCCCAGAGCCGGCGGAAAAAGCTCGAGAAAATGGATAAGCTCGACAAACCGCAGCGGGACGGCAAATCCGCTACTCTGCGCTTCGACATCGACCGTCAGAGCGGCAACGATGTATTGAAAGCAGAAGACCTCACCTTTCGTTTTGACAACAAAGCGCCTGTGTTCGAACGTTTAAATGTCCGGGCCCAGCGCGGTGAGAGCATTGCGCTGATTGGACCAAACGGGACGGGGAAAAGTACCTTTTTAAAAACGATCAAGGGAGACTTTGAACCGGATGAAGGGCATATTCAGCTCGGAAGTAAAGTAGATCTCGGCTATTACGACCAGCAGCAGGCCGAACTGAATTCAGGCAAAACCGTCCTGCAGGAGCTGTGGGATGAATATCCGCTCGAAAACGAAAAGGATATTCGTACCGTGCTCGGCCAGTTTTTATTTACCGGCGAAGACGTACTGAAGCAGGTGTCCGACCTTAGCGGCGGCGAAAAAGCGCGCCTCTCGCTCGCCAAAATGATGATGCAGAAGTCGAATTTTCTACTGCTTGACGAGCCGACCAACCATCTCGATCTCGACAGCAAGGAAGTGCTCGAAGACGCTCTGATTGATTACCCGGGAACAATTTTGTTTGTTTCCCACGACCGGTACTTTCTGAACCGGATTGCAACACGCATTCTCGAAATGGGGGACGGCGACGTCCGCAACTACATCGGGGATTATGATTACTATTTGTTCAAAAAAGAAGAAGAACGGGAAAAAGCAGCGCTTCAGGCCGAGCGTGAAGGACCGAAGCAGGAGGATGCCGGTGCGGCTAAATCCTCGTTTGCAGACGACAAAGCAGCCAAGCGGGAGGCCCGCAAGCGGCAGCGCCGCATCGAGCAAATTGAACAGGATATTGAAGCCAAGGAACAGCTCGTCGAGGAGCAGGAAGCAGCTCTTTTCGAGCCCGACGTATACGAAGACCATGAAAAGGCCGCCGGCTATCAGACCTCAATCAATGAACTGAGAGGCGAGCTAGAGCAGCTGATGGAGGAATGGGAAGAGCTGCAGCTCGAAGAATCCAGTTCCTAGTTACAGCAAAACCCGTGTTCTCTGCAAAAGAGAGCACGGGTTTTTTGTTACGTATGAAGCGGCAGGCCGGGCACCCCGTTTAAATCCATGCCTGAAAAATTTCCCTTTTTCCAGTTGATATAGGCGGCAGCTCCGATCATGGCTGCATTATCGGTACATAAATGAAGCGGCGGGATCTGCAGCTTTACGCCGCTCTCTCTGAATTTTTCTTCCATCGCAGCCCGCAGACCGCTGTTGGCTGCCACACCTCCGACTACCATTACCTGTCTGGCTCCGCAGGCTTCTGCCGCTCGGGCCGTTTTCTCCGTCAGCACGGTAATGACGCTCTGCTGAAAGCTTGACGCAATGTCTTCCGGAGCTAGTTCTTCCCCACGCTGGCGGGCATTATGGAGTGTATTCATGACGGCTGATTTCAATCCGCTGAAGCTGAAATCATACGAACCTTCCTCAAGCCACGCCACAGGCAGCGGTACGGTCGGTGCTCCGGTTTTAGCCAGTTTGTCGAGCTCCGGGCCGCCGGGATACGGCAGGCCGAGAGTACGTGCGACTTTATCATATGCTTCTCCCACGGCATCATCTCTTGTCTGGCCGAGCAGATCATACTCCCCTTCTTCTTTGATCAGCACCAGCTCCGTATGGCCGCCGGATACAACGAGGGCAAGAGCTGGGTACTCCCACTCCGCCTCGAGCCGGGTCGCCTGAATATGACCCGCAATATGGTGAACGCCTATCAACGGCAGCCCCTTCGCGTAGGCTGTCGCTTTTGCGGCGTTCACGCCGACAAGAAGCGCCCCGACAAGTCCCGGGCCTTCCGTTACCGCCACGGCGGACAAATCAGAAAATGTGCTTTCTGCTTCCTCGAGGGCCTGCTCCATTACCTGGGTGATGGATTCCGCATGATGTCTCGAAGCGACCTCGGGCACGACGCCGCCAAAGCGTTTATGGCTTTTCATCTGGGAGAGGACGACGTTGGACCGGATCTCGGTGCCGTTTCTGATAACTGCCGCAGCTGTTTCGTCACAGCTCGTTTCCACAGCCAAAATATCTATTGGTTCATGCTCGTTCATTCATATTCACCCACATTACTATCGCATTTTCATTATTGTCCATATAATAATTTTTTCGCACACCGCCGGGCACGAATCCGAATTTATCGTACAGGTTCCTGGCCGTTTCATTGGTTTCACGCACTTCGAGCGTCATCGTCCGGGCCCCGTATGTGTAGGCAAGCTCCATTAAATTGGCCAGCAGCTCCTGGCCAATTTTCCGTCCGCGGTAGCGTGAATGCACCGCAATGTTGGTTACATGCGCCTCGTCAATGACGATCCACACCCCGCAGTAGCCGACAATTCTGCCTGCGACTTCCGCCACCAGATAATGGGCAAACTGGTTGTTGTACATTTCATTTTCAAACGCTCGCCGGCTCCACGGCATCGAGAAGGCGTTGTGTTCTACTTCCATCACATTGTCTATATCGTCGGCACTCATCATCCGGATCAGTATTTCTGCTTTCATTCGGATCTCCCGCTTTGGGCTTTCTGCCAATTTTTTTCTGCTTCGGCAAGCTGGGCATATTCCGGCACCACTGCGTGTGCATCCTGTGCTTCGCCGGCGGTGCGGGCGATCCGGATAATTTCCGCCGGACGGATTGTCTGTTTCGTCCAGTCTGCAAAAACCGCCCGGCTGCCAAGTCGTTCCCGGATCAGCTCCTGCCGGCTTTCCGTGTCCTCTCCGACAAACAGAATTTGTTCCTGGGTTTGCTCCAGCACCTCGAGCCATTCCGGGAGCAGAATGATCTGGTCTTTCATTTGACGTACTACTGCGTTTTCTTCCGCACTTCCGGAAAAAGCCGCCGTGTAGACCTGATTTCTTCGCGCATCAATCAGTGGAGAAACGAGACCTGGAAATCCGAGACCGTTTTGGGCAAATACCTGAAGCGTTGATACGGGATAAAGCGGGATATTTAAAGCCCAGGCCAATGATTTGGCTGTTGTTACTCCGATGCGCACGCCGGTGTAGGAGCCTGGCCCGGTCGTTACTGCCACCGCATCCAGATCTTCCGGGACAACACCGCTTTCTTTCATCAGTGATTCCACCGCCGGCATCAGACGGACGGAATGATTTTTTTTAATGTTGGTAGTATATTCTCCGAGAATTTTCTGTTCATCTGCAAGAGCGATGCCCAGCACGTGCGTGGATGTGTCAATTGCGAGCATTTTCATCGTTCTGCAACTCCTTCATCTTTGCCTTCCACCGCTCGCCAACGGCTGTCAAAGTCAATTGCCTGCTCGTTTCCCCGGTGTATTGAATATCTATTTCCAGACGATCCTCCGGCCATGCTTCCAGACGAACCGGCCATTCCAACAGCGATACTCCACCTGCCTCAAAGTATTCTTCAATGCCGATTTCCTCTGCTTCCTCCTCTGACAGCCGGTAAAGGTCAATATGAAACAAAGGCAGCCGTCCTTGATATTCTTTAACGATCGTAAAGCTCGGGCTATTCACCATTGTGGTAACTTCCAGGCCTCTGGCAAAGCCTTTGGCAAAATGTGTTTTCCCTGCTCCGAGACTGCCGACCAGCCATATTTTTTCATCTGCCTCCGCGTATCGGCCCAAAAGCTCTCCCCACGCCGCCGTTTCCTCCGGAGACGAAGTGTGGATGACCCACTCTGTCATAGCGTTTCTTCCTTTCTGCTGCTTATGATGGACGAAAATGATTATAGCCTGATTTTTCCAGCTTTGTACGGGAGCCGTTTTCCTGGAGGAACACTTCTCCATTCCCCTCTGAAACCTTTCCAATCGCATACAGTGCAAGTCCGGCTTGCTCGAATCTCCTGCTGAGCTTTTTCCAATCGGAAGAAGCAGCCGTTCCGACCAGTTCGAAATCTTCTCCGCCGTAAAACATATGCTTTTTCATTGTTTGAATCTCCAGCTGCTCCATAGCTTCGTGGACGGGAAGCCCGGAAAAGTCCAGTTCCATCGAAACACCGCTCGCCTCCGCAATCTCACAGCATTCGCTTGCCAGCCCGTCACTTATATCATTCAAGGCAATACGGCCACCGCATTCCACCAGCAGACGTCCTGCCTCTACCTGGGGCACCGGCCGCTGATGATAGGCAATCAATGCTTTTTCCCGCTCAGAGTATGCCCCGTCCCTTGTCCGTTCGAGCAGAAGCTCGAGTCCGGCAGCGGACATACCGACCGGTCCGGTTAAAAACACAATATCATCAGGTTCCGCAGAGCTTCGCAGCAGCTGCTGTTTTTCTTCCACCGCACCGATCACCGTAATACTCACCATTAAGTCGCGACGCGAGGATACCGTATCTCCGCCAATCATATCCATCTGATAGCGTGCACCCAGTTCATTCATTCCCCGGTACAGTTCGTTTAATTCCTCTTCGGACCAGCCGGGCGTTATTGCAATCGATATCACGTAAAAATGCGGCACGCCTCCCATGGCAGCGACGTCGCTAATGTTTGCAGCCAGCGCTTTAAAGCCGATATCAAATGGTTTCATCGTATCTTTTCGAAAATGCACGTCTTCAATCATCGTATCCACGCAGACAATTTCATTCATATGCGCAAGCGGCCGGTACACCGCCGCGTCATCACCTATTCCTACTTCCAGCCGTTCCTGGAAGGTCCGCGTTGGTCTTCGTTCATTAATCCAGTCAAATTCATCGTTTGGCATAAACTGCTCCTCAATGATCTCTCATAATAGTCTCCTGCTAGTTTATCGTATTCTTGCAATCGCGTACAGTAAACGAAAAAAGCATCTCTTCGCTTTTATCCAAAAACTACCCTCTGTGCGTGCTGCACAAAGGGTAGTTCGGTTTCCGGCTTCATTTATTGCAATTTATTTCATAAAAAAAAGCCTTTAAGGCTTTAATGGATTAGTATAATTGGTTGCGGGAGGAGGATTTGAACCTCCGACCTCCGGGTTATGAGCCCGACGAGCTACCAGACTGCTCTATCCCGCGATTTGGTATAGCGCGGCGACGATCTACTTTCACGGGGGGAGAACCCCCGGCTATCATCAACGCTGAAGAGCTTAACTTCCGTGTTCGGCATGGGAACGGGTGGATCCTCTTCGCTGTTGTCACCGCACTATGCATGGTGTCTCTCAACAAGACAATTATTATCTTACCACGCAGGATAAATGAGCACAAGGGGTTTTTAAATATTTTATCGCCATTTTTTATTATTCACAGCAAAGTACACGTCTTCGAGCGAACGATGCATCTGCCTGAAAGCGATTCGCGCTTCCTCAAGCGTTACCTGCTCAAACACCACAGAAGCATTTGGCTGCAGTTGGGCAGCTTTCGATAAATCGGCACTGATGACATTTAACACACGGGCGTAACCTCCCGTCGTCTGCCGGTCAGCCATTAAAATCATCGGCTGGCCGTCTGATGCCAGCTGAATAGTTCCAAACGCCACCCCGTCCGATATAATATCCCCAGTACCAAGCAAAGACACTTCCGGACCCTGGAGCCGGATACCCATCCGATCAGCTTCCTGGGTCACCACATAAGCTTCCCGGAGCAGTCTCTTTCCAGCTTCCGCTGTTAATTTATCAAATTCCGGACCAGCCACTACCCGGAGCGTCTGTTGTTTTTCATAAACTGGAATACTCGCCGGGGGGAGCCGGCGTTCAAAGGGCTTTGGAGCAGCACTTACGTTGCCGCGATACAGGGTATCGCCGCTTTCAAGCTCACGGCCCTCCATCCCTCCTATGCCAGCTTTTGTGTACGTCGAGCGGCTTCCTAAAACGACTGGCACCTCCAGGCCTCCTGCAATACAAAAGTAGGCACGTGCTCCGTGTGCCGGGCCGTTAAAGGTCAGTTCGTCTCCTGCGTAAACTTTTCTCGTTGCCCACATTGGAATGGGTTCTTTATTTACTTCCGGCTGCAAGTTTCCACCTGTAACCGCAATAACCGTCTCTTCGTGAAACGTAAGGGTCGGTCCCATTAACGTCAGCTCCAGTCCGGCTGCGGACAAATAGTTGCCGCAGAGAATGTTCCCCATCCGGAGCGCATACAGATCCATCGCTCCGGAGACCGGTACACCGAGGTGCTGATATCCGGTCCGGCCTGTATCCTGGATAGTCGTAAAGAGCCCTGCTTTTTGTACGGTGCAGACAGGCGTTTTGTTCATATAAATTCCCCCGCTGCCTGCACCGAAGCTCCTTGATGCTCAAGCTGATTCCTTAAATGTTGAATAAACAGAACCGCCTGTTCATTGTCCCCGTGTACACATATGGTATCTGCTTCCATTGCTACAGCTGTGCCGTCCACTGCTTTAATTGTTCCCTCCTGAAGGACATCAAGCACCTGGGCGGCAGCGTCTTCAGGTTTATCGACGAAGGCGTTCTGCTCTTTTCTTGGAGTCAACGTTCCGTCAGCAGTATAGGTACGGTCTGCAAACATTTCCTTTGCTACCCTCAAGCCTTGTCTTTCCCCCGCTGCCTGCAGCTCTGTATGAACAGGGGCAAATAAAAGGAGATTTTCATTAAAATCTTTCACTGCCCGCGCCACTCCTCTGGCAGCAGCGGAATCGCGAAGAGCAGCGTTGTATAAGGCCCCGTGCGGTTTTACATGCTGCATCTGCACGTCCGCTGCACAGCAGAAGGCATGGAGAGCCCCAATTTGATAGAGGCAAAGCTGATAAATTTCTTCTTCATCCATCGCTATGTATCTGCGGCCAAACCCTTCTTTATCCAAAAAGCCGGGGTGGGCACCGACGGCCGTACCATACTGTTTGGCAAGAGCAACTGTACGCGCCATCACTGCCGAATCGCCCGCATGACCTCCGCAGGCAACGTTCGCCGATGACACTAAAGGAAGCACCTTCTGATCCATGCCCAGGGTATAAATACCGTAACTTTCCCCCAGGTCACAATTTAGATCAATGATCATACCTCTCCCTCCTCTTCTACACGGATGCTGTACCCTCCACGGCCGATAGATTTTTCAATTTCAGCGTATTCCTTATATGCGACAGGCTCAAACCGGAGCAGATGGCCCGGGGTTAGAAGCGCAGGTTTATCGTGCGCTGCATTGAACAAAGGCACCGGAGTTTTACCAATAATGTTCCATCCTCCCGGACTGTCAATCGAATACACACCTGTCTGAGCGTCGGCTATGCCAACAGATCCGGCTTCCACTTTTCCTCTTGGTGTTTCCAGGCGGGGAGTATGAAGTCGTTCATCAAGCCCGCCGAGATAAGGAAAACCCGGAGTAAAGCCCAGCATATAAATAAAATAGGATGAACTGCTGTGCAGCTCCACCACTTCGTCTACAGACAGTTCGTTATCTGCTGCAAGACGTTCGATATCCTGTCCAAATGATACGTCATAACAAACCGGCAGATAGTACGTTTTCAATGCACCTTCCGATGCTTTGTCCATGCGCTCAAATACGTTATAAATGAGTTCGTAAAGACGTTCGTACTGTATTTGCAGGGGATTATAATAGACAGTCAATGCGCGGTAGCCTGGAACACACTCACTCATCCCCTCCGGCCGTTCTTTTGTTAAAGCTTCATACAGCCGGTGCACCTTTCGGTTCACGGAGGGAGAAATCACATTTTCAAATTGCACACTTAAGGCATGATCCCCAATAGGTACAATATCCATATAACTTTTCTCCCTCCTAATGATTAATATGTTTATTGTAGCATAGAGAAAAAGGAAAAAAATATAAAAAACCGCTTCCCCGAAAAGGGAAACGGTTGAACTCGCCCGGCAGCGATCTACTTTCACGGGGGGAGAACCCCCGGCTATCATCAACGCTGAAGAGCTTAACTTCCGTGTT
>NZ_JBQLIC010000021.1:0-33153 GCF_056034385.1 Marinococcus sp. LNHM3E3-2.2 | reverse complement strand
AACAAGCTCGTCGATCCGTTCAGCGGCCAGGAGCCGCGTCCGGAATTTCTGGCCAACCGCCAGGATACTTCCGCGATTGAACCAACCTCGGAATCCCTTACAGAAGGCACAAAATCTTTTAAGTAATCTTCAAACCCCTCCCGGGCCGCAAATGCGGCCCGGTTTTTTTGTTTCTTTGCCGGCTTTACAGTACAAATAAAACCGACCCAGTCATTTTTGCTGACGGATCGGCTTCGGTTTATCCTTTTTCTTGTTTTCTGCGCTCTACCAGTTTCTTTTCCAGTAAATCTTTTTCTACAAAATCATCAATCATTTCGTAAAATTTACCTTTATCATTCACCGAGCCTGAAAGCTGCTCCAAATGGTTCATAAACGTGATTTGGTCATAATCCTGTGGAAGCTTTCCGGAATAATTGCGGGCAATGCTTTTGCCGTAATGCCAGCAGCAGTTTTTGTCCTTAGTTTCCAGGGCTTTTGATAGAATGACCAACGCTTCAAGGAGCGTCAAAGTTACGCCGGGCTTTTCTTCTGCATAAGAGGCAATGTAGGTGAAAGCGGAATATACGTAATATGAAAACTGTTCGTCTTTCATAATCAACCGGAGCGTATCGTTATCGTCGGTTAAATAAGAAGTAAAGCGGGTCACCTTGGAAATGGAAAATATGAGGTCCGTAAGCTGATAGATAGCGTCCTGCGCTGTCATTGGTTCATCGTTTCCAAGCGCTTTAATCGCAATTTCGGTCAATTTACGGATTCCAAATTCGATATCCTGAACTTCTGTTTTACTTTTCCCGAGATACATCAGGTTACGGTACTTTTTTTCATTCACCGGCAGATCCGGCTCTTCATTTGTTTTCCAATAAGAAAAAATAGGAATGCCTTCAAGCACAAAATCTCCAATCCGGCGATCCAGCCGTACTACAATGCCGTCTTTGGCTGCTTCTTTCACGATTTTGCCAAAATCAATAACCTGGATAAAGCCCGTCGTTTCACTTGCAACAATATAAGGCTCTCCTTCTGTTTCCGGCTCACGCACCTCGTTTTTATTTTTAGCGCGGTGTGCTTCGAGATCATAAAGCAGCGTATTGAGAATCCGCTGCTGTGATTCTTCTTTCATGTTCGTTGTAATGCTTGGCACCTGCATCCACTTCGTTGCATGGTTGATAAACAAAATGAAGTTTATTACCGACACGGCTGTAGCTAATACGCCGAGTACGGGAAATACTGTGTACTGATCCATCGAGGAATTCAAGAAGAAAAATCCTATTAGCAGGAAAAAGAAACATAAATTAAAGATACCGATAGAATGCTGGGTTCTTCGGTCAGAGATAAAATTAAACAAAACCCGTGGTGTAAATTGACCAGAAAAGCTCGTCAAAACGACGAGTATTGAGTTAAACGTAAAGGCGTTTAACGTGAGTACGCCTGAGAGCAGCGTACTGTACATTGTCTGGGTTAATGAATACCCTGTTGATAGGATTGGTGCCATAGCGAATGCAGGCTCGAGCCCGAATTCCACGTAGTAGGCACCAATGGCTAAAAGCACGGCCAGAATGATATAAATGGCCGGGAGCACCCAAAGACTTGATCGGAGTTCGTACCACCGCTGTCTTGAGGACATACTTTTAATCTGCCGTAATTTTTTAGGCATTAGCTGCTGTAAATAATATTTCAATTCGTTCACCTTTTCTATTGCTTTAATCTGTTGGCAGCATTATCCGCTGTGGAAAATTCCCATACATGAAGCCTTCCCCCACACAAGCGGGAAGAAGGCTCTGAAGCAGTTATGCTGCTTTAGTTATTAGCGTTTATTTTTTTACTGCTTCTTTGGTCGATATAACCTTCACGTCACATTTTGCTTTTTTCTGAATGGCTTTAGCTGTGTTACCGAGAAACAGCCGGTCCACTTTAGACGATCCAGTCTCGCCGATAACGATCATGTCGATATTATATTTTTCACACAGATTTTCCATTTCTTTTTTTGGAATTCCTACCTCAAGAACGGTTTCCACGTCTTTGACTCCGTTCTGCTCTGCCATTTCTTTGTAAGCCTTCAAGCGTGATTCCGCCTGGTTTTTCAATCTTCCGAAGCCATGCGGGTCCATACGCTCCAGGGAAGCATATCCATTTTTATCCATAACAAATGCAATGATCAGCGTCGCATTGTTTTCCTCCGCCAGTTCCTTTGCTTTATAAAATGCATCATTGGACGCGCCTTCGAGAGCTTCTACTCCTACGAGTATACGATTAATTTGTGCCAATTTCATCTTTCCTTTCTTATTTTAAATTGCCTGTTTCAGCCTTCTGCTTAAACTTTCGTAAAATAGCCCGTACCTGCTCTGTTTTTCGTCGTTTGACCCTGCTTTTCGTCTAAAAAAATATAAAAAGCCAGAAAAAGAACGATTATCCTTTTTCTGGCTTATGTTCTGGCTTTTATATCCATCCATTTCCGCCGCATATGAAATTGTCGCCCTGCCACACCCGGACGTTTTTGTTTTTATGGCGTTACTGGGAAAATACCCGTACAATATACGTGTTAAACGTTCACAGATTCATGTGTTTGAAATTCTTTCAAAGGACAGATGCTTTATCCATTACTTATTTTTCGACAAATACTGCCCGCCCTGTCGTGCAGCCGTACGTATTTTTCAATTTTTTGATCTGTACGGCCGCTGCCAGTGGGTTCCCATTCAGGAAGCCCGGCTTCTTCCTGAATACTATCCTTATCTATCCTCAAGAAATGCGGCCCACGAGCTGCACATGTGCACAGATCAAGGAGTGGTGCTTCATGGTTTTTATGCCTTACGCCGGCTGCTGCTTGCTATTCCGCTCAGCTTTCTTCCAGGTGTTCTTCTTTACCTCCCTTACGCTGAGCGTATCGGAGTGCCGCTGTACAGCCTGGTCTCCAAAAGCCGTCTAAAGCACATCTCTTTCAAGAATAGTTAGCAGCCTGCACATACAGAAAAAGCCCATCTCTCCGGATACACCTGGAGGGATGGGCCTGCTTTTATTACCGGTTCACTGTCTTCATTCCTTCTTCATGATACCGCATACCTGCGGCAGCGCCTTTAGGAGCAATGTCATCAATCGCTTTCATATCGGAATCCGTAAGCGTTACCTGCAGACTGTTAATATTTTCTTCCAGGTACGTGCGCCGCTTTGTCCCCGGAATTGGCACTACCCCCTGCTCCCTCAACCAGGCAAGGGCCAGCTGGGAGGCTGTACATTTCTTTTCTTCAGCTAATTCCTTCATTTTATCCACGAGTTCAAGGTTCTTATTGAAATTTTCTCCCTGAAACCTTGGAGAAAAGCGGCGGAAATCATCTTCCTCCAGATCCTCAAACTGCTTGATCTGTCCGGTTAGAAACCCGCGCCCGAGCGGGCTGTAAGCTACAAAGGAAATTCCAAGGTCTTTGCAAAGAGGCAGAATTTCATCCTCCACGTCCCGGCTCCATAACGAATATTCTGTCTGCAGAGCTGTAATCGGATGCGTGCCATGAGCCCTGCGAATCGTTTCAGGAGCTGCTTCTGACAACCCCAGGTACCGGACTTTTCCGGCATCTACGAGTTCCTTCATCGCACCTACGGTTTCTTCAATAGGTACATCAGGGTCCACCCGGTGCTGATAATACAAATCAATGGTATCAATACCGAGCCGCTTCAGGCTGGCATCGCATGCCTGCTTAACGTATTCCGGGCGACCATTTACTTCGCCTGTCAGTTCACCTTTATTGCTGTAGACGTTCCCGAATTTTGTGGCAAGCACTACCTCTTCCCGCCGGTTTTGGATAGCCTCACCCACCAGGCGTTCATTTGTCATGGGGCCGTACATATCAGCCGTATCGAGAAAGTTAATGCCGTGGTCAAGCGCTGTGTGTATCGTTTTCTTCGATTCTTCATCGTTTAATTTGCCATAAAAAGCGGACATTCCCATACATCCCAGACCGATAGGAGACACATGCAGGTCACTGTTGCCAAGCTGCCGTTTTTCCATTACAGGTATTCATCCCTTCTGGATTGTTGACTCTGCTTTTTCAAACAGGTGTCCTTCTGTTCACGCTTCTGTTCCATTTTAAACATTTTTCAGCAGACTATTTTTTTCTTAAGTCAATTCGTTCCATCAGGCTGTCCACCCGGCGCTCCACATTTTCATCTGGAAGCAGCGGCGGTGCATGATGTGGTTTGATGCGGGCATCGATGATCAGACTGTCGCATCCCCAGTGCTTGTTTTCATAAAAGCTGTTCACGCCATGAATATCGTGGGAAGGATTGCTGCGCGTAAAAACGGCCCACAGGAAATTTCGCATCGTATCACTGACAAAGCTGCTGTCATCGCAGATGATAATCATCGGCGTTTCTTTAACATCCCATTTCTGGGCGAGGCTCGAAGCGAAAACAGCTATTTCTTCAGCTGCCTGTTTGTAACTGGAAAATTCCGGTGCTTCCACCGCAATTACGCCCGGCATGACAAGCCTGGGCGAATGAATCGGACTGTCAGCCGGAAAGCCGTCCGGCACGCGTTGACAAAGATCCCGCTTCACATCCCCATAAGCTGCGATAACTACCTTGCTTCCCTCATTCAGCCCTTCTCCGCTGTAATCAAGCGTATCGATCGTCGTTTTAGTCTGAAAGTGAAGATCGCGGCGCAGATTAATCCGCTCAAGCATGTACGTGAAAAAATCCTCCTCCTGATGCGTATCGAGCTCTCTTTCCTGTTCCGCTGTGATAAATAAATATTTGGCTAGACTTAACTGGCCTGTGCCGAGAATACGATTGGCTATTGTCAACAGCTCTGCCGGCTGCTTTACGCTTTGAAACGGCGTATACCGCTCACTGCCAATTGCGAGCAGCAGTGGATGTACCCCTGCAGCGTCTACTGCGTGTACTTCTTTGACTCCGGTAATTTCCTGCTTGATCGCTTCCCCTGTCATTTCGTGGATCACTGCACCAAACGACGTGTCCTCCTGCGGCGGCCGCCCGACGACAGTAAAGGGCAGAATAGCTTTATCTTTGGCATACACCTTATGAACCTTCATGACCGGGAAATCATGCGTCAGGCTGTAATAGCCCAAATGATCTCCAAACGGTCCTTCTGGCTTCGTGTCTTCCGGATAAATATCGCCGGTAATAACAAAATCGGCGTCCTGATTAATACAGTAGCCGTCTTCGTAGCTGTACTGAAAACGACGCCCGGACAGCATGCCGGCAAACATCATTTCACTCAGCCCTTCCGGAAGCGGCATCACCGCTGAAATAGTATGAGCGGGGGGCCCGCCGAGAAAAATACTGACCTTTAAAGGCTCTCCCTTGGCTACGGCCTTCGCCTGATGCACACCAATTCCCCGCTGAATTTGGTAATGCAGGCCCACCTCTTCATCGGGGACAAAGTCATTTCCGCTAAGCTGTACCCGGTACATGCCGAGGTTGGCATTCATCGGTCCCGATTTTTCCGGGTCTTCTGTATACACCTGTGGCAGGGTGAGAAACGCGCCGCCATCCCGCGGCCAGTGCTGAATCATCGGCAGGTCACTGATGCTGACTTCCCGAAAGTCTTCCGCCCCGCCTTTCTTTTTCTTCGGAAGTGCTTTTACTGCCGTCAGGCCGCTCGTCATATTACGAAGCGGATGCTTCAGTGCCTGTACCGGATCATTTCTCATCGTGATAACATTTTGAACCTGCTTCCAGTTTTTCCGAAAAATGAATTTGCTGCGTTCAACCGTGCCAAATAAATTAGAAACAGCCTGGAACGGGCTTCCTTTTACATTTTCAAATAAAATGGCCGGCCCTTCCTGTTCATAGAACCTTAAATGAATGGAAGCCATCTCCAGGAAGGGATCGACTTCTTCCTTGATTCGTACTAAATGGCCGTGCTTTTCAAGATCTTCTACGCATTCGTTGAGGTTTTGATACATATGCAGCTTTCCATCCTTCCGAATTGTATTTCACTTTCTCTACTTATTTTAGTACATTTTCCCTTCAGGCTGTATTTATTTACCCTTTGCCTTCTGTTTTCTTTACACCGGCGCAGGCTTTGCCCGCTGCTTTTGCGGCAGTGACAAATAAACGACCATGCCAAGTATCAGGCACGTGCCCACGCTCTGATAGAAACCAAACGGTACGTGCAGCCACCATACCGAAGCCAGAATAGCGGCAAGAGGCTCCAGGCATCCCAAAATACTTGTTTCCTGCGGCTTTAAATATTTCAGACTTTCCAGATAAAACCAAAAAGCAATCATAGTGCCGAAAATAACGACAAAAATTACGCTCCCGGCCATGCTCCATGTCCAGCTCTCCCATGCGGCGTCCCACGGGGCATGCAAAAAACTTACAGCTGCTCCTCCAACAGTCATCGCCCACCCGATTACATTCATAGAGCCCCACGCTGCCAAAAGAGGGCCTGCGTAAAGAGTATAAAAGGCAAGCGCCACACCGGAAAGAATACCCCAGACTACTGCTTCCGGCGGCACAGATAATTCGGCCAGCTTCCCATTTGTCAGCAGCAGAAACGTGCCGGCAAGTCCCATCAGCACAGCGCCCGCGTCCCGTATATTCCAATATGTATGCCGGACGGCAAGCAGGTAAGCAAGAATGAACACCGGAGCCAAATATTGCAGCAATGTAGCCACAGCTGCGTTTCCGCTCTCAATGGAGGCCATATATGTATACTGAACAGCGAGCATGCCGAATAAACCAAATATAAGCACTGCTCCTGCGCTCTTTTTCCGCTTCCAGATTCCGGTTACTTTTTCTTTATTTCCAAGCATTAAAGAAATAGTTAACAGAAGGATGCCGGAAAGAAGCAGCCTGACAGCCACCAGCCATTCCACAGGCAGGTGGTGAGTTTCAAAAATATACTGCGATACTGTTCCTCCAATACCCCAGAGGGAGGCTCCGCTTATCACCAGCAAAAAGCCTGCTGTCCGTCTTTTTTGTACTGTCTGCATCATCGGCGTCCTTTCTATTGCCAGTTTCAGCTGCGTATCCCCTCCATTATACGCAAAAAGCACTGCCTGGTTAAACTGTTGCCTTAAGGTTTTTTGCCTGTCTGGATACCAAAACGCCGCCCCTTTTCAGGAGCGGCGCAGCATGAACCTTTTATTTCGTAATCATTCCTTTAGCCACGGATACAAGGTTTTGCGGACGTTCCGCCAGTCTTCTCATAAAATAACCGTACCATTCTTTGCCAAAGGGCACGTAGACTCTGACATTGTAGCCTTCCTGCACGAGCTGCAGCTGCAGTTCTGTTCGAAAGCCATACAGCATTTGAAATTCAAATGTGTCGTAAGCTATACCCTGGTCTTCCACAAACAGCTTAACCGCGTTAATAATCCGGTGATCATGCGTGCCGATAGCCGTAAATCCTTCCTGGAGCAAATGTTTTTGAATCATCAGAAAATAATTGGCGTCAATTTCATGCTTGTCTTTGAATGCAACCTCTTCCTTTTCCTTATAAGCCCCTTTTACAATCCGAAGAGGCACCCCGGCAAGGCTGTCGAGATCCTCAAGCCCCCGCCTTAAATAACCCTGTAGGACCGTGCCTACATTATCATATTCCTTTCGGAGCGTTTTCAGTACATTCAGCGTCTTTTCATAACGGGAATAGTCTTCCATGTCGATGTTTACGAAATTCTGTTTTTCCTTTGCCGCCTGCAGAATCTCCTTCATATTTTCTGTACAATAGTCTGTATCTATATCAAGACCAAGCTTCGTCAGCTTTACTGTCAGCTCTGACTGTACGTTTTTCGCATAGACGCTCTCAATAATCTCGATAGTTTTCTGCTTGGCTTCCTCCACCTCTGATTTTTCCGTTATAAATTCCCCAAGATGGTCAATAGTCGCCATGAGGCCCTGCTCGTTCATCGATTGAATGGTTGTTAATGCTTCATCAATATCTTCCCCAGCCACTACTTTTGAAGCCCCGAGGTGAATGCCCCACTTTTTGGCGCCCTTTGTCAGCGTCTTATTCTGGGAAAGAAATATAAAAAACGAACGTGAAATTGTCATAGGTGCACCCTCCTGATCTTTTCAGTACTGCCCTATACTGTTGCAAAATACGTGCCAACATGGCTGCACCGGTATCCGCAGGGGTTTCCGTAAAAAAGAAAAAGCCTGTCCGTCAAAACCGCAAGAAATTTTGCGCTTTATGCAAAAAATTATAAATGAAATTTACTCATCCGGTACTGCAGACTCTGCCGGCTGATGCCAAGCTCTTTGGCTGCCTGCATGACGTTACCGCCGCTTTGGTTCAGCGCATCTTTAATCAAAGCAAATTCCATTTCAAGCAGACGTTCCTTTAAACTTCCTTCGCGGCTGCTTATTCCAGCCGGCCCGCCTTTCTCTATCTCACCTGTTTCCAGAAGATCGGTGCGTTTGCGGAAATGGTCCGGCAGGTGGCTTTCTTCGATCATTTCTTCATCAAGCATTAAATTCATTGCTCCCTCGATGACGTGTTCAAGCTCCCGGATGTTTCCCGGCCAATGATAGGACTCCAGCCTCGCTTTCACCGCAGGTGAGACACGATTCACGTCCATTTGAAAAACACGGTTGTACTTTTCCAGAAAGGTTTCCACCAGCGGCTCGATATCTGTTTTTCTTTCCCGCAGCGAAGGGACATACAGCGTAACAACACCAATACGGTAAAAAAGATCCTCACGGAGTTCATTGTTTTGAATAGCCTCTGCCGGCTCTTTGTTCATCGTGGCGATAATGCGGACATTGATGGACTGCTCTTTGTGCGATCCTAAACGGGTGACCTTTTTTTCCTGCAGGACTCGCAGAAGCTTTGCCTGCAGTGCCACCGGAAGCGAATTAATTTCATCGAGCAGAAGCGTGCCGCCCTCTGCTTTTTCGAACAGCCCGGCCCGTTCGGATGCCCCTGTAAAAGCTCCTTTTACCGTCCCAAACAAAATGCCCTCAATCAGCGTTTCCGGAAGAGCAGCGCAGTTCTGTGATACAAACGGCTGGCCAGCCCGCTCGCTTTCACTGTGAATGCTCTGGGCAAACAATTCCTTCCCCGTGCCCGTTTCTCCTACAATTAACACCGAAGACGACGTTCTCATTGCCCGCTTCGCGTTCTGCACCACCCCTGTGATTTCAGCCGAATGCCCGATAATCTGGTCAAATGTAAAAAGCCCGCTGTCGGTTTTTTTCTGGTTTTCCCGGACCAGCTTTTCCATGCGGGTAACGTCCTTTGCGATCTCGGCTGCTGCGACAATCCGTCCCCCAGAATAAATCGGAAAAATTTCGTTGATAGTCGTGATGTTTTTCCCACGGCTCGTTGTATAATGCTGTTTTTTTTCTCTCGTTTCCACTCCCTGTTTGATAGCCTGGAGCAGTCTGCTGTCACGTTCATGCTCGAAAAGGAAAACGTCCATCATACCTTTATTATTAAAATCTTCGTATGTCATGGACTCAATTTCACGCATTTTGTCATTATAAATAATCAGGTTTTCATCTGCATCAATAACACGGATCCCCTGATCCATTTTTACCATTAAATGATCAAACACATCGTTCAGCTCAGGATAGGATAACGAATTCGTACCTTGATATACCATGGACCCACCCTCTTTGTAATTTATTCTTGCTCTGATTTTATCATGAAGTGCGAAGTCTCCGTACGCAAAATCCCAAAACTTAGGAATGCAAAATTTTGCACCTTTAATCTCTTAATTTTTCTATTTGTGCTTCTATCCACCGAAGTATTCAATTATAATGGACGTCTCCGCCGGTTTTGTTAAGGCCTGTTGAAGTTAAGAATATTGGCACTATTCTTGCAACATATAATAGTACATTCAAGGGGAGGTGTACTGAATGGAAGGAATAACATTATTCACATGGCTGCTAATATTAATACCCATGCCGATTACTGTGGTTTTAGCAGCAATCAGTTATGTTAAATCAAAAAAGGAGAGCACCTAAATGGATATTTCTGTACCAACAATTGTGACATTTATCGTTTACCTTATTGTAATGCTTAGCATTGGTTTTTTATTCTACAAGCTGACCAATAACCTCTCGGATTACGTTTTAGGCGGACGAAAATTGAACGGACCCGTAGCTGCGCTCAGTGCCGGTGCGTCTGACATGAGCAGCTGGCTTCTGCTCGGCCTGCCAGGGGCCATGTATCTCGGCGGGATGAGTGAGATATGGCTGCCGATCGGCCTTACCATTGGAGCTTATTTGAACTGGCAGTTTCAGGCGAGAAGACTCCGCAGGTATACAATCATCGCCAACGATTCAATTACGATACCCGACTTTCTTGAAAACCGCTTCCACGATAAAACAAAAGCACTGCGAATTGTTTCGGCATTATTTATACTTATTTTCTTTACTTTTTATACCTCTTCCGGACTGGTCGGGGGCGCCACCCTGTTTGTGAGTTCGTTCGGCCTTTCCTATCAGGCAGCTCTTTGGATCGGCGGCGCTGTTATTATTACGTATACGTTCCTCGGTGGATTTATGGCCGTCAGCTGGACTGACTTTATCCAGGGCATTCTGATGTTTCTGGCGCTCGTTGCTGTTCCGATCGCTGCCGTTATAGAAATTGGTGGATGGGGAAATTCTGTCCAGACCGTGGCATCCATTAATCCGGATGCGTTAAGTGCCTTTACGAATGTGAGTGTTATTTCTGTGGTCTCCCTGCTTGCCTGGGGGCTCGGGTACTTCGGCCAGCCGCATATCATTACGAGGTTTATGGCGATACGTTCCGAAAAAGAAATTCCGATGGCCCGGTTTGTAGGTATGAGCTGGATGGTTATTTCTCTTCTCGGTGCTATTTTTACAGGATTTATCGGTATTGCTTACTTCTCCGGCAACGCCCAGCTCGGAGAAGGGAATCAGGAAACCGTCTTTATTCTGTTTACCCAGGTACTTTTTAATCCGTGGGTGTCCGGCGTTCTTCTCGCAGCGATTCTCGCTGCTATTATGAGCACGGTGGACTCCCAGCTGCTTGTATCCTCCAGTGCCCTTGCGGAAGACTTTTATAAAGGGATGCTCCGCCCCAAAGCTTCTGACCGCGAGCTCGTCTGGGTCGGCCGGATTGGCGTTATCGTCATCGCCCTCGTCGCCCTGCTGCTCGCCTCCAACCCGGGAAGCACGGTACTTGAACTTGTAAGCTACGCATGGGCCGGGTTCGGCGCAGTATTCGGGCCTGCAATGCTTTTCTCCTTATTCTGGCGCCGGACGAGCATGTGGGGTGTGCTTGCCGGGATGATCGCCGGCGGCACCACCGTCATTATCTGGGTTCAGCTTTCCGGAGGATTGTTTGATCTCTATGAAATTGTGCCAGGCTTCTTGATCAACGTCTTAATCATCATTGCCGTCAGCCTGCTTGGGCCGAAGCCTTCAGACAAAATTCAAACTGAATTTGATTCTGTCGGCACGTATACGGAGAAAAACTGAGCAAAAAATACCCGCTTCCTGGTATAGACAGGAGCGGGTATTTATTATATTTACTGCTGTTTTTCGGTGAATGCCTGTTCCTGAAGCGCTGCCGCTTTGTCCGTGCGTTCCCAGGGCAGATCAACGTCATGACGTCCAAAGTGCCCGTAAGCGGCTGTCTGCCTGTAAATCGGCCGGCGGAGATCAAGCATTTTGATGATGCCTGCCGGCCGGAGGTCAAAGTTTTCATTGGCAAGCTTTACGAGCACCTCTTCTGATACTTTTCCCGTACCAAATGTAGCGATTGAAATGGAGACAGGCTGAGCTACTCCGATCGCATACGCCAGCTGAACCTCGCATTTATCTGCAAGACCTGCTGCAATAATATTTTTGGCTACATACCGGGCTGCATACGAGGCGGAACGGTCGACCTTTGTCGGGTCTTTACCGGAAAACGCACCGCCGCCGTGACGGGCATAGCCTCCGTACGTATCAACAATGATTTTTCGTCCGGTAAGGCCGGCGTCCCCCTGCGGTCCGCCAATAACAAAGCGGCCGGTCGGGTTTATGAAATAGTTGGTTTTAGCGTCGAGAAGCTCTGCCGGCACTACCGGCTCGATAACGTATTTGTGCATATCCTCTTCAATCTGTGCAAGCGTTACGTCATCCGAATGCTGGGTAGAAATAACGATCGTTTCCACCCGGAGCGGCTTCCCGTCGTCTCCGTATTCCACGGTAACCTGCGTTTTTCCATCCGGACGCAGATACGAAAGATTGCCGTCCTTCCGGACTTTTGTTAACTGACTTGCCAGCTTGTGCGCAAGCGAGATCGGCAACGGCATGAGTTCATCGGTTTCATTATCTGCATACCCAAACATCAAGCCCTGGTCCCCCGCTCCGATCGATTCCAGTTCATCCTCGGTCATCGATCCTTCACGGGTTTCAAGCGCCTCATCAACGCCCTGGGCAATGTCGGCCGACTGCTCATCTATAGACGTCAAAACCGAGCACGTTTCGTAATCGAAGCCATATTTTGCCCGTGTATAACCGATGTCTTTCAAAGTTTCCCTGGCAATTTTAGGAATATCCACGTATGTAGATGTCGATATTTCTCCTGCCACTAATACGAGACCAGTATTTACTACTGTTTCCGCTGCCACCCGGGCATTCGGATCATCCTTTAAAATTGCATCCAAAATCGCGTCGGAAATCTGATCACACACCTTGTCCGGGTGTCCTTCTGTAACAGATTCCGACGTAAATAAACGTCGTCCAATTGTAGACACGCTGCTGCCTCCTTTTTAACTGCCTGCTACGGTTGTACTCTCCCATTCTTCGGGTAGACGAAAAGAAAACGGCAGTAGGCCGTTGTGTACAAGAAAAGCCCCTTGTCCCAAAAATTGAGGGAAAAGGGGCTGTCAGTTCAGCTTTTTCGCCTCTTATCTTTCAAGGCATCTGTCTGCCTCTCCAGGTTAGCACCTTTCCGTTACCGGATGGTTGCTGGGCTTCTCAGGGACTGTCCCTCCACCTGCTCAGGATAAGAGTATCCGTTCGTACAAAATCTTAACGCAAACCCTATTTGATGTCAAACCTAGTGCCCTCCGCGCTGGCACGTTTTGTCATCGCAAAGGAAATGAAACCACTGATACCGATTTACAGAAACAGTATGATACAGCTTGCGGCCAAGCGTTTCTACTCCCGGCAGTAAAAATACTGCCTTCAGCGGCTTCAAAGCCGGAATAGTATAACATAATTTTTTCACCGTATAATAACCAGCGTATACGTACGTATTATCCTCTACACTGTGCATCTGCTCTTCAAGCGGCTCTCCCTTGAGCATCGGGTACTTTTCAAATAAATCCTCATCATATATAGGCTTCCATTTCACCCTGTTCGTCTTATCTATCGCCGAGAGATAAGTATGGAATCTGGTGCATAACGGACAATCACTATCATAGAATACAATAAATTCCGGTTGTTGTTCCATAGTTGTTCCCCTTTCATTGCTTTCCTACATCTTTTCCCTCTTAGTCCTAAAAATATTCATGAACTTTTTTAACGAATAAGTATGTACTATTAAACTAAATGTGTTACACTATTTTATATTCTATCCATCATTCATGATGAATAAATCCAACTTCCCCCTCATTAAAGGAGTGATTGTTTATGAAGCCGCCGTTCGCTTCCAAACCCGAAACAAATCTATTGAATGAAGCGCACGTCCAATGGAATCTCTCTGTCCCTGCGCTTGTGAAGCGCTCGCTGGCTCTGCAGGAGGGCTCACTTACAGCAGAAGGTGCTCTTGCCGTGAAAACAGGCAAATACACCGGACGGTCTCCAAAAGATAAATATATTGTCGATGAGCCCGGCAGTTCTCCTTATATTGACTGGGGAAACGTAAACCAACCAATGTCCGAAGAAGTGTTTGAACGGCTTTATAAAAAAGTGACGGCTCATTTGAACAGCCGGAATGAAGTATTTGCAAGCGACGCCCTAGCCGGAGCTGACCCCGACTACCAGCTTCCTGTCCGGGTCATCACCTCCTGCGCCTGGCATCAATTGTTCGCCCGGCAGCTGTTTATCCGACCAGACGGAAGAGAAAATCCTTCTGCTCCGCCCTTTACGCTCATAGCTGCACCGGAATGCAAAGCAAATCCTGAGACAGACGGCACCTCGTCGGAAACATTTATCGTCATCAGTTTTGCGCAGCGCACAATTTTAATCGGCGGCACAGAATACGCCGGAGAAATGAAAAAATCAATCTTTTCTGTCATGAACTACCTGCTTCCTGAACAAAACGTACTGCCGATGCACTGCTCGGCAAACATCGGCAGTGATGGCGCAAGCGCTTTGTTTTTCGGTCTTTCCGGCACCGGAAAAACAACCCTTTCCGCAGATCCTTCCCGGCTTTTGGTCGGCGACGATGAACACGGATGGTCCGAAAACGGTATTTTTAATATCGAAGGCGGATGCTACGCAAAATGCTCGAATCTGTCCAAACAGAAAGAACCACAGATCTGGAACGCTATCCGTTTTGGCGCTGTACTTGAAAACGTTGGGATAGACGATGCCAGTGGAAAAGTTGACTACACGGATACTCAGATCACGGAAAACACAAGGGCGGCTTATCCGATTGAACATGTCGATGGGATTGTTCCCTCCGGCACAGCCGGTCATCCTTCGGCGATCATTTTTTTAACTGCAGATGCATTCGGCGTTCTTCCGCCAATCAGCAGATTGACGAAGGAGCAGGCCATGTACCATTTCCTCAGCGGCTACACAAGCAAGCTCGCCGGCACGGAAAGAGGCGTCACTTCTCCGGAAGCAACCTTTTCCACCTGCTTTGGGGCACCGTTTCTTCCACGGCAGGCTTCTGTCTATGCAGAAATGCTCGGTGAAAAAATTGATGAACACAATGTGCCTGTCTTTCTGGTGAACACCGGATGGAGCGGCGGCGGTTACGGAGTCGGCAGCCGCATGGATCTTTCATACACCCGGGCTATGGTGCAGGCAGCCCTCAACGGAGAGCTGACTGATACAGCCACGGTCGAGGATCCTATTTTCGGACTGCATATCCCTGAGTCCTGCCCCGGAGTTCCCGAAGATATGCTTCAGCCGAAAAAAATGTGGGCAGAAGCCGGCGACTATGAGGTTCAGGCCCGCATGCTTGCCCGCAAGTTTGCGGAAAATTTCAAGCGGTTTTACGACGTGCCTGCTTCTATCGCAGACGCGGGACCAACCCAGTTGTAGGAGCTATTTTTCATCGGCGTCAGGAAGATGCAATACGTCAAAAAGGAACCGGTGCCTGTTTATATGCAGGCACCGGTTCCTTTTATTTTAATGTAATATATCCTGCTTCCTCCGCATATTTCACACTACGGGGAAGCACTTCGTCTTTCATAATAAAGCTGTAGCCGGGATGGTCACGAATATTACTTGGAAGTGTTTCTATCAGCACCGGACCGTCTGTTTCCATATAATCCTCATGAGGAATCAGCGACTCCACCACAGCGATGTATATATTTTTTATTACGTCTTCACTCCGGCCAGCCACCTTGTACTGGCCAAGAGAGCGTATCACTTCAACCCGGCCTCCGGTTTCCTCATCAACCTCCCGTACAGCTGCTTCTTCGGGGGCTTCTCCCTCTTCGATCTTCCCGCCCGGAAACTCCAGCCCGCGCTGGGAGTGACGAGTGAGCAGCCACTTGCCGGCATATAAGCATATAACCCATACATGTCCCGGCTTGTCTGAAAATGGAGTGTCGTTTAACGCCAATTCCACTTCGTTATTGTAGTAGTCCCGGAATTTATAGCAGGTCGTCATATGGCCAGTTCCTCACACATACGTATCACTCCACTTCTATCATCTCTCCGGGGGCATTTATTTTTCCTGGCGGCTGTATAATCTTGCCGCCATTGCTTTAGACCAGGAGCGCTGATCGTTTTTTCGCTCGTGAAACTCTTCCATAAGCTGATCTCCTTCATACCCTTCGGTAATCAGCTCTTTCAATATCAGTTCGGTGATATTTTCATCTTTTCCAGCCATATACGCCTGGATTAAAACGCCAAGAGAATGCTCGAGTCTCGTCGTTTTTTTCACAACTCCCCTCAAAAGCGCCGGGGCATTGTCAGGATGAGTGATGACCGCTTCCATCAGCATTTCCTCTTCGTGTCTTTCCCACTCGTGAATAATGTCTTCATATTCTGTAGGTATGACCGCATCAAGGAGCCATGATCTATCAGGCTCCTCCCGATTAATAATGAGCCCTTCTTTCATTTTTATCTCATGCATTTCAATTGCGTCACCGTCTTTTTGAAACAGGCTGAGGCGGACTAGACGGAACGTTTTCATGATTTACGGCCGGCGGCCTGAATTGTTCGTTCATATGCTTCTTTTAAGCGGCGTACGCCCTCATCGATATGCGTGCGTGGGCAGGCCACGTTAATGCGGACAAAGCCAGCACCTTCATCGCCAAAGATATGCCCGTCACTAAGAGCTACCCCTGCTTCTTTGCGCAGCCATTCCTCCAGCTCTTTTTTATCCATCCCAAGGTTACGGAGATCAATCCAGACAAGATACGTCCCTTCCGGCTTAATAACGTGCGCTTCCGGAATTGCCGACTCCAGTTGATCCTTTAAATAATCAACGTTTTCCCGCAGATGAACGAGCAGTTCTTCCAGCCACTCGCTCCCATGCCGGTATGCGGCTTCCGCAGCTACTGTGGCGAACGGGTTGTCGATTCCGACAAAATTACGCTGCAGATGGGCTTCGTATGCTTTTTGTGAAGCTTTTTTCTCAAAAACCACATAGGACAGCTGCAGGGCTGCAAGATTAAAGGTTTTGCTCGGCGCCATGCAGGTGATGGTTTCCACATCATAACCATCCGCCGCCTTTGAAAATGGTACATGCACGCCGGAGAGAATAAGATCTGCGTGGATTTCATCAGATACCACCAGCACGTTGTATTTCTCTGCCAGAGCGGCGATCTGCTGCAGCTCTTCTTCGGTCCACACCCGGCCGATAGGGTTATGAGGGCTGCACAATAAAAGCATTTTCGCGCCGGCTTTCATCTGTTCTTCAAGGTTTTCCACATCAATAGTAAATCCTTCGTCTGTTTCTTTCAGCGGGTTCTTATACAGCGTTCGTTCATTATTATTTACTAACATATAGAACGGGTAGTAGACCGGGGTCTGCAGAATAACGCCCTCACCTTTTTCCGTAAATGTCTGAATCAGATGACTGATCGCCGGCACTACGCCCGGGGTGAAGACAAGCTGCTCGTTACTTATATTCCAGTCATGGCGCGTGCGAATCCATTCGGTTGTCGCGTCCTTCAAAGATTCCGGACGACGGTGATAGCCGAAAATCCCGTGATCAACTACCTCCTGCATGGCATCAAGTACAGGCTGCGGTGCCTGAAAATCCATGTCCGCAACCCACATCGGCCAGAGCTCCGAAGAGCCATAGCGTTCGGCCGCAAAGTCCCACTTCATTGAGTTTGTATTTTTCCGATTTAATACCTTGTTAAAATCCATGCTTAAAAAGCCTCCTCGTTTCATCTTCCCATGTCTATTCCGTTCTTTATTTTATCACTTTCTTTTTAGGAAGACGAATTCAAACGGCTTTTAAACGATGAATCTTTTTGACTCCACCACGGATTCCTTCCAGTAATCCGAAAAATCAGTATAGCCGACACCGTCGGATTCTGTGGCATGAAACAGTGTTTCGTCAGAAATATACATACTTACATGATTAATGCTGCCGTCTCCATTCGTATCGAAGAAAATCAGGTCTCCCCGCTTCCAGTCTTCTTCAGCAACATCCCGGCCCTCCTGCGCCTGATCCTCCGAGACCCTTGGAAGATCCACGTTTTCTTCAGCATACATACGCTGCGTAAAGGAGGAACAGTCGAAATATTCGGTCGTAGTCTCAGACGCTCCCCATTTGTACGGAACACCTGTAAACTCTTCCCCCTTCTCAATCACTCTGGCGATTCTTTCCTGGGCCGGGCTCCAAAGCTCTGTTGTATAGCGGTTTCCGGTCTCTTCTTCTTCGAATGCCAGTTCTTTCGCGGCTTCTTTCACAGGAATATAAGATTCTCCCCTCCAATTGAACCAGGCGGGACTCTGTTCAAGCTCCCCCTCCCACGAAGCGCCGTTCACAGATAAACGCACGGCCCGGCCTTCTTGTTCCAGCTCCGCTCCGTATAAAGATGCGGCCGTTTCGGGACGAAGGTAGAGCTCTTCCTCTGCTTTTCCGCCCTCGATGTACCAGGCTTTGTCATTGCCATCGACAGTGGTGATTAAAACGTGCCGATCCGCCCAGTAACCCGCGCCACCTGCAATAACCATTGCTGCAGCAACACTTAACCACACCCAGTTTTTCTTCATGTTTTACCTCCTTCCCGTACAATTGTTCTGATTGTTGTTTTTTCATGATAAAATAAACGTATTAACGGAGGGAGTGGTCGTAATGAAACCAACAATCCTGTTTATTGCCGCCAGTCTTGACGGCTATATCGCTGATGCAAAAGGAAATATTGACTGGCTGCTGAAAGCCGAAGGCGAGGGAGACAATGGCTACGATGAAATGTACCGGCGGGTGGATACGGTCGTAATGGGAAGAAAAACCTACGAAGACGTGCTCGTTTTAACAGATGCCTTTCCCTACAGTGACAAAGACTGCTATGTTTTTTCCACCAGCCGCACGGGCAACGACGGTTACGTCTCCTTTGTCCAAGGAAACGTGGCAGAATGGCTTCAAAACAAGCAGCAGGAGTCTGGAAGTGGCATATGGGTCATTGGGGGCGCAGACATTATAGATCCTCTCCTAGAAGCAGAACTGATCGATGAATATATTATTACCTTTACGCCTGATCTTTTAGGAAGCGGCGTCCCGTTGTTTAAGCAACGGACCGGGCAGCCAAAACGGCTTCATCTGCACGAAGTGAAGCGTTGGGGAGAACTGGCCCAGCTCCACTACAAACGGGCTGAAGATCTGCCCGGGCAGTAGTTTGGACCCATTCGCATCTATAGGTAAAAGCATCATTTTTTCTGAAAAGTGTGTACTTTTCTTACTCTTTAGGTAATAATAAGCATATAGAGTAGCATTCGTCCAATTTGTTGCTCTTATCCCATATTTCATTTTGCTCCTGCTGCCTGCAGGAGCCTTTTTTTATTTTACCGCGTGTTTGACCTCTTGAATATATTGCTTCACCCGTCGCCCTTCCTGCTCATTCAACGCAAACCCGCATTCGCTCGCAACGAAAGCAGATTCCCGTTCAAACATAACTATCGCCTTTTGCAACGAGGCCCACACGCTATCGTAAGAGCCCGCTGCATAAGTAGCTGCCAGTTCTTTATTATTCTTGGCCCCGAGGTGTTTTTCCAGATGCTTCGCCTCCTGGCCGAAATTTACTGATGTCTTTTTTTCGAGTACAACCTTCCACTTCAGCATTTGTATCAGCATACGGCGGATAATATTCAGGTGGGCCTGGGCGTAGAGCATTTCTCTCCGCCCCCAGCCTTTGACTACATACACCGCCACCCACCAAAACTCATTACAGCATTGGTGAAAGAATCCCTCTTCCGGCACCTTTGTTTTGTAGCCTATGTCGGTAGGAGCAGGAAAATCAGAAACTGGGCGATCTTTATCCAGCAGGCAGCGGGTCAAACCGTCCTGCTCCCAGTGCTCATACCTGTTCTCTGCGCGCTTTAAGGTTAAATCAATGCGGTTACCATCCTGAAAAAGCATCAGAAAGGCAAATGACTCTCCCAACGGTTCACGGTATAAATTCATTTCATCCGGGGTCTGCATAACCAAAGGCTTTCCAAACACTTCAAGCCAGGTCCGGTCCTGAATCATTTGTTCCATATTTTCCACAAAATAAATAATATCAAAATCACTGAAAAGATCAGGACTGCTGCTTCCGGCGGCTGCACGGGATCCGCTTAGAGCTGCGGCCCGGACCCGTTCATCGTTTCTGGCAGTCTCCATTATCAGCGCCATCACAGCCTCAGGCGTGCGCACAGGCAGCCTCTCCTTTTAATCCAGGCTCGTCGATGCAGCCTCATAAGACAGCATCTGTCTGATTTGATTATGACTATCAAGCACAGCCACCGCCGGTTTGAACTCCCGGGCCGTTTCATTTTCCATCAATGCATAAGCAATAATGATGACCACATCCCCCGGCTGCGCCATTCTCGCGGCTGCACCGTTCAGGCAAATTACCCCGCTGCCCCGGAGGCCTTCAATCACGTACGTTTCCAGACGGGCCCCGTTCGTATTATTGACTACCTGCACTTTCTCGTTTTCCCACAGGTCCACCGCCTCCATCAGATCCCGGTCAATGGTAATGCTTCCTACATAGTTTAAATCTGCTTCTGTAACTACAGCCCGGTGAAGCTTTGATTTCATCATCGTACGGTACATCAGTGTCACCCCCTTTCTTTCTGGTCAGGAGAAAGAATAATATTATCGATGAGTCTCGCTCCCGAAAACTGCACCGCTCCTGCGATAATTATCTGCCCGTTCCATTCCCTTACAGGTTTAAGACCGGGATAAGTTAAAATATCCATATAATCAATCGTTCCGGAAATGTTAGCTTCTACTGTATGTTTTGCTTTCTTCAAAATGTCCCCGGGTCCATAAAACCCCTCTTCCATCCATAACGCTCCCTGCTTTAATCCTTCATACAGCCAGACAGCTTCCCGGCGCTCCCTGCTGGTTAAATTCACATTTCTGGAGCTCAGAGCCAGGCCGTCAGCTTCCCGAACCGTCGGGCCAGTAACAATCTCTGTTGGAAGATTAAAATCACGGGCCATATTCGTCAGTACAGCGGCCTGCTGCGCATCCTTCTGCCCAAAGTAGGCCCGTGCCGGCTGAACAATCTGCAGCAGCTTCAGCACCACGGTCGCCACTCCGTCAAAATGTCCCGGCCGGCTTTTGCCGCAGAGCACATCACTTCCCTCATGCACGCGCACCCCTGTCTGCATCTCTTCGGGATACATCTCTTTCGCTGACGGGGCAAACACTATATCGACGCCCCGGGCTTCGGCTTTTTCAAGATCCGCTTCGAGCGTACGCGGATACGCTTCGTAATCTTCATCCGGACCAAACTGCAGCGGATTGACAAAAATGCTCACCACTACTGCATCGTTTTCTTTCAAAGCCTGCATCATTAATGAAAAATGTCCTTCGTGCAGTGCTCCCATTGTCGGCACAAAACCAATTATTTCTCCCTGCTGTTTTCTCTCATTGATATGTGTGCGAATTTCCTGAATTGAAGTAAATACTTTCATGACGATGCGCCTCTGCTAAGATCTTTCAGCACAGAGGCATCCATGGAAAAAGTATGCCTCTCCTCTGGAAATGCTTTCGCTTTTACATCACTTACATAGCTCTCAAGGGCTTCGTCAATTTGTGCCTGCACATTAGTGTACTGCTTAGCAAAGGAAGGGACAAAGCTCTCTCCCCATCCGACAGCGTCGTGAAAAACCAGCACCTGACCGTCAACGCCGGCCCCGGCGCCTATGCCGATAACCGGAATCGAAAGATGCACTGCAATCCGGGTGGCAAGCTCTCCAGGAACACATTCAAGCACCAGCGCAAAAGCTCCCGCCTGTTCGAGTCTCTCTGCTTCTTCCATCAATCGCTGTGCTTCTTCTTTTGTTTTCCCTTGTACTTTGTACCCGCCAAGCACCCCTACGGACTGGGGAGTAAGGCCGAGATGCCCTATGACCGGGACGCCGGCAGCCGTTAAGCGGGCGATAGTCCCTCTGGTAATTTCATCTCCCCCTTCAAGCTTCACTGCCTGGGCACCGCCTTCCTGCATCAGACGTTTCACTGCTGTAAACGTGCTCTCCATAGAGGAATGATAGGTTAAAAAGGGCAGATCCACTACGATAAATGTGCCCGGAGCCCCCCTGCGTACCGCACGTGCATGCATCACCATATCATCAAGCGTTACCGGAATCGTGGAATCGTAGCCGTGCACCACCATCCCTGCCGAATCACCCACAAGTATCATATCCATGCCAGCTTTTTCCGCGGCCTTTCCCGCCGGAGCGTCGTACGCTGTGATCATCGTAATCGGCTCCTGCCGTTCTTTCATCTGTTTAAATACCGCCGTGCTTTTCATCTCTCTCCTCCTGCTTCACTCAAAAGATATAGAATTATCTGATATTTTAGCCGATACATACTGCTTAGACCGACTTGTATTTACACATGTATATTATCTGACGCCCCTGCCATTTATTCAACCGCCGCGACTTCGTTTATCCAAAAAAATTCTTCAATAAAAAAATGCCCCCGTAAGAGGACATCAATAAATATTACTTAAGTCGAGCGAATCCCCAAATGTCTGAATCAGATACCGGCGGATCAAATCACGGCTGAACGGGGTTTCGTCTGCTTCACTGCGGGCTTCATCGTCTTTGGCAATAATGTGATCTATATGGGCTTTATTACCATTCACTTTTTGAATGACAGTGATGCGGTGGGAAGGGATATGCTTCAGCTCAAAAGAAAGCTTTCGCTTATTGATCTTAATATAGCTTTCGTGAAAGCCTGCTTCAATATGAAACTTGCGGTCGTTTATATTTTTAAATTCTTCTTCAAGATCCATAAAATAATACATAATTTCTCTAGCCGTCGAATCGATTAGCTGCTGCTCGGGCAGGGCATCAATATTTAAATATTTGCGTGTTTTAGTAGCGAATGTATTTTCAAAGCTCATTGATTTTCTCCCCTTTCAATTGCGTATCAAGTATTCAGTGCCGGCTCACATTACGGGCCTGAACACCTTCACCCTTGTCTGAACCCTGGTATTAACCGCTGCAGGAAACGCTTCTGCAGCCCTTCGGATGAACCACCCTGCGGACTCCCGGACGTGGTCCGGAGTAATTGTTTTCTTATCGAGCTTTTCGTCCAGCTTTTTTCGGAACTCGGTGACCCCTTCTTTATCTTCGCCAAAATACGCGTGATTGACTTCCGGAACCCGGCGGTCGAACGTATATGGGTTGAACTGCTGGTCTCCTTCATCCGTGCCGACATAGCAGAAAGCCACCTGCGGATTCCCAACTTCGTCAAACTGCATAATCGCAGCAGTCATATTTAAGCCAAGCTCCTTTTTCACGGCCAGACTTTCGTCGTATACCAGCTGCATTTTTTTATCAATTGGCTGTTCCTTATGTGATTCGAGAATCTTTACAAGCTGGGACCGGTGGGCGTCTGTTGCCACACCACTCACAGCCAGCAGCGCATTTCCGGCATCAAATACCTTCTGCGCCTTTTCATCCGCCGGCCCGCCCTCAAGGCTTGCCCCCTTTGAGTCCGTAGCAATCATCACAAAAGGATCCCCTTTGGGAGGTACGGCGCTTAGTAATAGTCCGGCAGTCATACTTTCACCTCTTCCAACATTCCTTGTGTCTATTGGTAATTACCCTCTGAGCGCACGGGCAAACGTCCCCCGGAAGCACTGTTATTTTTCATTTTTATAAGCCAATGTTGTTAAATTTCCGGAAAATCCATTTTAAATTTTTCGTAGCAAACCTTCCAAAATTCTTCAATACTCAGCGTATCGGCGTTAAGTTGAGTACTTCTTTTGCCTGGTGAAGGAAAAATCGAGACGGTTACTATTTTCGGTTCACATTGATACAGGTACGAAATACGGCTCCAGCAGTTACAGGCCTGGCTGAAAACCAGTTCACGCGCAGTATAGCTCATAGAAAACTCCTTCCTGTTTCTTCTGGCTATGCTTTTCTTCTATTTGGGTGTATACCTTTATCTTACCTAATATCGAGAGGAAATGAGTTGTTTTTCCTCATTCTTCCTAAAACAGTACTTCTTTCACATGTTCTTTCGTTAACCTCCGGAAGCCAAACAGAGGAATTCGTGAAAAGCCCGGCAGCTGCCCTGCCGGGACTGAACTTTCCTCTTATAATCTACTAATTGCATTTGTAAACAGTTTCAGGGGAAGGCCTGCAAAAAAAGAACGCCCTGCCTTCGCAGCACGTTCTTTCTATAAAAGCACTTTATGGATCTTTTAACCGGATGCTTCTGCCTTCTGAACGGGGGTCTGCTCAAAATACGCATCCATATGCTTATACCAGAGCCGATAGCCTTCGCTGTTTGGGTGAATGCCGTCACCAATATACTGTTCCATTTGACGGCCGTTTTCTGCATTTTCGTGAAAGGGCACAGAGGCATCTATAAACAAGACTCCCTGATCGCGCTCAAATTCTTCTTTGAGCTGATCCGCAAACTCCTGATAGCCGCTATCCAGCTCCGGAGTCGTGCTTTCATAGGTGATCGCCGGGTTTGGGTTCATCACCAATACTACGGCATCCGGCGCTTTCGTTTTCGCTTCCCGGATCAACTGATGGATATTATCAATACTTTGAGCAGCCCGAATGCCCCGATAGAAATCATTCAGTATACCTGTCTCAATAATCACAAAATCCGCTTCTTCAGAAAGCTCAGCATCGATCATTTCCCGTTCAAGCATATCCTCCGAGGAATAGCCATCAACTCCATGATTGTTCAGCTCTACGTGCTCGCTGTCATCATTAATCTGCTGCAGTCTCTCCTCTAATAGGCCGGCCCACGATTCGCTGTAGCTGTCCGCTCCGGTCCCGGCAGCCACACTTGATCCAAACACTTCTACAGTAGACGTATGATATGTATTTAGGCGGTGCTGCAAAAATGAATAAATATTCATCTCTTCCAGTTCTGAAAGCTCCTCGTCCGGGGTTTTAATTCTCTCACTGTTTTCATTTACAGATTCTCTATTTAAAGAAACGATTATCCAGATACCTCCAGCTGCGGCTGCTGTAAGCAGCAGTATAAATCTTTTTCTCATCTGTCCTAACTCCTTTTGCTATTTTCGATAGAGAATTGATCATAGCATAATATATTTCAGCAGCCTCCTACAAGGTCTAAAGGATCAGTTCTTCTCATTTATCAAATTTTTCTTACAATAGAAGTTATAACCCTCTGACGGACGGGAAAACCGTTATAAAAAGTGAGGTGAATAATTAATGTTAATGGTGAAATGCCCGGAATGTGGACACGAAAACACAGCTTCCATTCAAATGCCGCCCGAAACGTTAAGTACTGATTCCAACGTTTCCGGAAACGAACAGCCGTGTGAAAACTGCCATGCCTCGATTCCATTGTCCAACGAAAACCTCTACTATAAATAGGCCACCACTGTCAGCCTAAACACATACCGCCGAAACAAAAAACGACGCCGGGCCGAGGATAGTCCCTCAAACCGGCGTCGTTGGCGTGGTATGTATCTTGGAATGAATATATAATACCCCAACGCGTTTCAAACAGCAAGTTTTGTAACTAAAAAAAGTACATATACTTTTATAAGCCAATACAAAAACGACACCGGGATGAGAAGAAGCTCTCAAACCGGTGTCGTTGACGTAATATGTATGGTGGAGCCTAGCGGGATCGAACCGCTGACCTCTTGGCTGCCAGCCAAGCGCTCTCCCGGCTGAGCTAAGGCCCCATATTTTTGCTGATAAAATATCAGCCGACAAGAAATATTGTACCTTGTGTGTCTCTGTCTGACAAGTCCTTTTTTCACGTTTTTGTGTAACTTTGCAAAAAAGAGGGCCTGCCTGCGGGCAGGCCCATTTTCTTCTTACTCTTTACTCAGCCTCGTTTCAAGTGCTGTCTGGCGTTCTTCAAATCCCGGTTTGCCGAGAAGGGCAAACATGTTCTTTTTATACGCTTCCACTCCCGGCTGATCAAATGGATTGACACCGAGCATATAGCCACTCACAGCGCACGCTTTTTCGAAGAAATAAACGAGATATCCGAAGTAATACTCATTCCATTCTGGAATATCAATAATAATATTTGGAACGCCGCCGTCAGTGTGGGCAAGAAGCGTTCCTTCGAAGGCTTTCTCGTTGACGAAGCCCATCGTTTCTCCTGATAAATAATTTAAGCCGTCCAGGTCATCATCAGTGTTTTTCAATTCCAGAGCGCTCCCTGCATCCTGAATATGAAGTACTGTTTCGAGCAAATGACGCCGGCCTTCCTGGATGTACTGCCCCATCGAGTGCAAATCTGTTGAGAAATCGACTGCAGCAGGAAATAATCCTTTGCCGTCTTTGCCTTCGCTTTCCCCGTACAGCTGCTTCCACCATTCAGATACAAAGTGCATGTGCGGCTCATAGTTTACCAGCAGTTCAATGGCTTTTCCTTTCTGATACGCAGCGTAGCGGATAGCAGCATAACGGTAGGCCGAGTTTTCTTTTACACTCTGAAGCTTGCCAGCCTCCATGGCTGCAGCCGCTCCGTGCATCATCTTTTCCACGTCCAGGCCTGCTGCCGCGATAGGAAGAAGCCCTACGGCTGTAAGAACGGAATAACGGCCGCCGACGTCATCCGGCACGACGAATGTTTCGTAGCCCTTTTCGTCAGCCAGCGTTTTTAAAGCACCTTTGTTTTTATCTGTCGTAGCGTAAATTCTTGAAGCCGCTTCCTCTGCCCCGTATTTATTCTCGAGCCAGTCCCGGAACACCCGGAATGCAAGAGCCGGTTCTGTTGTAGTGCCGGACTTTGAAATGACGTTCACCGAAACGTCCTTGCCCTCCACCATTTCAAGAAGGTCATGCATGTAGCGCTGACTGATCTGGTGGCCGGCGAAATAAATTTCCGGGCCGTTCCGTTTAGAGCCGTCGAGCTGGTTGCGGAATGAATGACTCAAGCTGTCAATGGCCGCCTTCGCCCCCAGGTAGGAGCCCCCAATACCGATTACAATCAGCACATCTGAATCCTTTTTAATTTTTTCGGCTGCCTGCTGGATGCGGGAGAATTCTTCTTTGTCGTATGTATCCGGAAGATCAACCCATCCGAGATATTCCGAGCCAGCCCCGGTTTTTTCATGAATCATGCGATGGGCCGTTTCCACCATCGGCTGCAGCTGCTCAATCTCATGCTCTGATATTTCCTGAGAAATATTTTTGCTGTTTACTTCAATTTGCTTTGCCATGTTATTACTGCCTCCCTTAAATATGTTTTATGTTTTCTCCGCCTCTATAACCCTTCTCCATTATAAAGAAAAACCCGGGCGCCCGCAAAACGTTCTTCAAACACCTGTACCCGTTTCAACCATATAAAAAAACCGCCGCTCGAAAGCGACGGTTCTTAAAGCGGGGATCATTATTTCCGTACCCGCTTATTCAGATCTGCCTGAATTTCATTGGATTGCTTCAGCCAGTCTTTTAATTTATCTTCAAGAGTATTAAATCCCTGAGTGTCGTTATTACTCTGCTGGGCTGGACGGCCGCTGCTTTTGCTTTGACGCGGAGCCTGGCTCTGCGGACGGCTTTCGCTTTTTTCCGGTGCCGGAAGGGTGTCCCGGATGGAAAGAGAAATCTTTCCTGATTCCTGATCGACGGATTTGATTTTCACTTTAACTTCATCGCCTACTGACAGTGCTTCGTTAATATCCTTAACGTAGCCGTGGGCGATTTCAGAAATGTGAACCAATCCTTGTTTATTTCCGTCGAGCGCAACGAACGCGCCGAATGGTTTAATTCCCGTTACTTTCCCCTCGACGATTGCGCCTACTTCATATTGCTGTACTGACATTCAAACAACTCCTATAACTTTTTATTAACTTTCAAATTATAGCATTATTTTCGAAATTCGGCAATCGATAAACTCACGGCCTATTCTTGACAAAAGTCCCACATGTTCGGTACTTTAAAGGAATAAATTAATTTTAAGGAGGAACCTACTATGAGCCAACCACGTGAACAGTGGGGGACGAGGCTTGGGTTCGTATTAGCAGCAGCCGGATCTGCCATTGGTCTGGGCGCTGTCTGGCGTCTGCCGTATGTTGCAGGCACCAGCGGCGGCGGGGCTTTTTTTCTGATTTTTGTTGCTTTTACGCTCATTCTCGGAACCGCTTTATTAATAGCCGAATTTGTGGTCGGGCGCCGCACCCAAAAGCCGCCGGTCCCCGCCTATAAAACTATTGCGCCGAATACCCCCTGGTTTTTTAACGGTATCATGGGCATGATCTGTGCTATTTTAATTTTATCCTTTTATTCCGTTGTCGGCGGATGGATTATTATTTACTTTGTCCGGAGCCTTGGAGGTCTTGCAAGTGGAGGGACAGATTACGAGGCTCTGTTTGGCTCGATTATTTCCAACCCCTGGGAAGTAGGCATTGCGCACCTTGCCTTTATGCTGATTACGATTCTTGTCGTACAGGGCGGCGTGCGTAAAGGTATCGAACGGACGACCAACTGGATGATGCCTGCACTGTTTATTTTATTTATTGTGCTTGTAATCCGCTCGCTCACCCTTGAAGGAGCCGGCGAGGGTATTGCTTTCTTTTTGCAGCCCGACTTCAGTGCAGTCACAGGCACCACAATTCTATTTGCCCTTGGTCAGGCGTTTTTCTCCCTCAGCCTCGGTAACTCTGTGATGGCTACATACAGTTCCTACCTTCCGAAGGAAAAGAGTCTGGTTAACTCAGCGTTTTCTATCGTCGTATTGACGATTGTCATTTCACTGCTTTCCGGGCTTGCGATTTTCCCAGGAGTGTTCGCTTTTGATATACCACCGGATGCCGGGCCGAATTTGATCTTTATTGTACTTCCGGCAGTGTTTGAGCAGCTTGCACTTGGTTCGCTGTTCTTTACGCTGTTTATGCTTCTGCTCATCTTTGCTACGTTAACCTCGGCGTTTTCTCTGCTCGAGATTATTGTCTCTTCAGTGTCTTATAAACGCCCGGACAGCCGCGGACGTACAGCCTGGGTCGTTGGTATTCTGATTTTCGTTCTCGGCATTCCTTCAAACCTGTCATACGGACTGCTATCCGACTGGCTGATTTTCGGCAATACCTTCTTTGATTCCATCGACATTCTGACAAGCAATTTTCTGCTTCCCCTCGGGGCGTTGATTGTTTCTCTGTTTCTCCCATTAAAAATTAAGAAAGCAGACCTTCGTGATGAAGTGATGCGCGGATCTGCGATGGGAAATGGTGTATTTCTCATCTGGTTTACCATCATTCGTTACATCGCCCCTGTGGCGATTATCATCGTATTCATTAACTCACTTATTGGCCTGTTTACAGGAGCCTAAAAAAAGCAGCCCGCGGGCTGCTTTTTTTATTCTTTATACTGACGTTCCGGAATATGTTTTTCCTGAATAACGCCGCGGTCAATGAAATCGCGCACAAAGCTTTGAAAAGATTCCTTGTCCTCCGAGTTCTTTGCAAGAGCTTCAATATTGTTCACAAATTTCAGCTGGTCGTAATCGTATTTAAACTGGCCGGTAAATCCGCGTGCGATTACTTTCCCGTAATGCCAGCAGCAGTTTCTATCTTTCGTATTCAATGCTTTTGATAAAATCACCAGTGCTTCAAGCAGGCTGTTTGTAACAACCGGATCATTCTCAGAATACGAGGCGATGTGACTGAAGGCTGAATATACATAAAACGAGAATTCTTCATCCTGCATAATCAGGCGCAGCGTTTCATCTTCATCTGTTAAATATGGAGTGAATTTAGTCACTTTAGAAATCGAAAACAGCAGGTCCGTCAGCTGGTAAATAGCGTCCTGGGCGGTCATAGGTTCATCGTTTCCAATCGATTTGATCGCAATTTCAGTCAATTTCCGGATGCCGAATTCCAAATCTTGCACTTCCGTTTTGCTGTGTCCCAGGTATAAAAACTGGCGGAATTTCTGTTCATTGATCGCCATATCTGCGCTGCTGTCTGTTTTCCAGTATTTAAATAACGTAATTCCTTCCATGACAAAGTCACCGACGCGACGCTCCATTTGAATAACGATCCCGTCTTTTCTGGCTTCTCGTATCAGCTTGCCGAAATCCACCACCTGCAGAAAGCCGGTCCGTTCACTGGCCACTACATGGGCCCCGCCGTGTGTTTTTTCCCGGAAAACCCGATTTGGATCCTGTGGACGGTAAGGCTCAAGGTCATAGACGAGCGTATTCAAAATACGCAGCTGGGACTCTTCCTTCATGGAGGTGGTAATGCTTGATACCTGCATCCATCTCGTCGCGTGGTTGATAAACAAAATAAAATTAATGACAGAAATAGAGGTCATTACCACGCCGGAGATAGGGAAAATTACGTATTCACTCATGCTTGAATCAAGGAAGAAGAATACAAACAGCAGGAAAAAGAAACATAAATTAAAGATCCCGATCGAGTGCTGGGTTTTTCGGTCGGCAATAAAGTTAAACAGCACCCTTGGGGTAAACTGGCCTGAAAAACTCGTCAGCACGACGAGTATCGAGTTAAAAGTGAAGGCGTTCAAGGTAAGTACGCCGGAGAGCATTGTGCTGTACATCGTCTGCGCCAGGCTGTATTCCGTCGAAAATACCGGCAGCGAATTGAAGGCGGGCTGCAGACCGAATTCCGCCCAGTAGGCCACCACGGAAAGCACGGCTGCGAGCATAATGTAAAGGGCCGGAAGCACCCACAAGCTCGAGCGTATTTCATACCACTGCTGGCGGTAGGACATGCTCATCATCTGCCGTATTTTTTTCGGCAGCATGCGTCGAATAGCATTTTTCAATAAATTCATCCTCTCTATACGAACCGAAAATACGTATGTAAATCCCTGTATCGTTTTCCCTTCTGTTTATGTTTTAAACTGAAGGGAGTATATTCCAACTTTACATGAAAAAACCGGCAGAGAAAACCTGCCGGTCCGTGTTTTTTTTACCCATGTCGGTCCATGAAGCGTTTGAACCGCTCCATGGCCTCTACAAGCGACTCCAGCGAAGTAGCATACGAGCAGCGGACGTGGCCTTCTCCACCTGAACCAAAGACTGTCCCCGGCACCACAGCCACCTGCTCCTCTGTCAGAAACGTCTCGGCAAATGTCTCAGCGTCCATACCGAGCTTCTCAATCGAAGGGAACGCATAGAATGCGCCGAGCGGCGTGTGGCATTCGAGTCCCATCTCCGCAAATGTCTTCACTAAATAATTACGGCGCTGCCGGTAGCTTGCCACCATCTTCTCGACATCTGCGCGTCCGTTTTTCAACGCTTCAAGCGCTCCAAACTGGGCGGAGGTGGACGCACACATCATCGTATACTGATGAATTTTTAGCACTGCAGCCATAATATCTTTCGGGCCGCATACATATCCTACCCTCCAGCCTGTCATCGCAAAGGCTTTTGAAAAGCCGGAGATCAAAATTGTGCGCTCGAGCATGCCCGGAAACGCCGGAAGGCTTGCGTGCTCATAATCGTAGCTGAGCTCGGCGTAAATTTCATCCGATACAGCCAGCAGGTCATAGTCCTTAATGACCTTTACGACCGGCTCGAGCTCTTCTTTTGACATGTGGGCTCCGGTCGGGTTGTTCGGGTATGAAAGAAGCACCGCTTTCGTTTTTGAAGTGATAAGGGCTTCAAGGTCTTCTGCATTGATTTTAAAGTCGTGCTTTTTCGTCGTTTCAAGTGGTACCGGCACTCCCCCGGCCATAGTAATAATCGGCGCATAGGAGACGAAGCATGGCTCAGCGACAATTACTTCATCCCCCGGATTAATAATTGCCCGAAAAGCCGCATCAATGCCTTCACTTGCTCCTACAGTAATCACAATATCCGATTCCGGATGATACGAGACACCAAAAGAGTTCTCGAGATAATATGAAACGGCTCTTCGAAGCTCAATCAATCCGGCATTCGCCGTATAGGAGGTAAAGCCCCTCTCCATCGATACAATGCTCGCTTCCCTTACATTCCACGGGGTGACAAAATCCGGTTCCCCCACCCCGAGGGAAATGACGTTATCCATCGTAGAAGCTAAATCAAAAAACCGGCGTATGCCTGAAGGCTTTAACTGCTGCACGGTTTCTGACAGTCTGTGCTGCTGTGTGGAGGAAGTATTCATGGCGAGACCATCATTCTGTGATCTTCATCGTCGTCGCCGAACACTACTCCGTCGTGTTTGTAGGTTTTCAGGCGGAAATGCGTCGTCGTGGAAATAACCGAATCAAGCGCAGACAGCTTTCCAGAAACAAACGAAGCGATTTCAGACATCGTTTTTCCTTCGATGACCACCTGAAGATCGTACGTACCAGACACCAGATACAGGGCTTTGACCTCCGGGAAACGATGAATCCGTTCTGCTACTTCATCAAACCCGACTCCCCGCTGCGGAGTGACTTTCACATCAATCATTGCCGTCACTCCATCATGGTTATTGACTTTGCTCCAGTCCACGACAGTAGCGTATGTGACGATCACTTTGTTTTCCTCTAATTTTTTCAGCATCATTTCTACTTCTTCTTCTGTTTGATCTATTAGCTTGGCAATGGTTTTAATATCCATTCTGGCGTTCTGCTCTAATAAGTGCAGAATCTCTAACTCTTTTTCGTTCAAGGATGGCAGCCCCTTTCTCTCTCCTCAAAATTACATCTCCTGTGTACTATTGTACACTAAGAGAGGACACCAAACGACATGTCCTTCCTTTTTACAATATTTTTTGGATAGTATATAAAACATTATCAAGCTTTCCGCGAAAATTTTCAAACTGATTCGCCGCTGATTACAAAAAACTCTTTTAAAATTTATTCAAAAAAGGAATCAGTAAAAATGGAGGCGATAAAATGGCATCAGAAAAACCCCATGTAAACCAACAGTCCAGTGTGGCTTTTGTAGTTCTAGATATGATCAACGATTTGGATTTTCCGGACAGCGACGATTTACTTCCTCATGCTCTCGATGCAGCTGAAAATGTTAAAAACCTGAAGAAACAGGCGAAAGAAAAAGATATACCTGTTATTTATGTGAACGATAATTACGGACGCTGGCAGAGTAATTTCCCGGACCTGGTAGAATACTGCAGACGTGACGGAGTACCCGGCAAACCAGTAGTAGAAAAAATTCTACCTGACGACGATGACTATTATATACTCAAACCCCAGTTTTCCGGCTTTTTTGCTACTCCGCTGGAAATCCTGCTTAACTACCTGGGAGTCACGACAATTATATTCGCCGGCGTCGCCGGGAACATGTGCGTACACTTTACAGTAAACGATGCCTACATGCGCGGGTATAAACTAATGGTTCCCCAGGACTGCACCGCATCGAACAGTATGCAGGCCAATGAAGAAGCAATTAATTTAATGAGTAAGGTACTTGGTGCCGATACTAGGGACAGCAATGAATACGATCTGGAAAAAATCATTCAGGAAGCCCAGGAGCTTCCACAGCCGTCTCATTCTTCATAAACACGTAAAAGCTTCCGGGCAGCT
>NZ_JBQLIC010000020.1:0-33400 GCF_056034385.1 Marinococcus sp. LNHM3E3-2.2 | reverse complement strand
TTTTTTGATCTTGCAGGGGGAGTGTTCGGATAGGAAGGTATCATGGAACAGGAAAAGAGCAGTACATAAACCAATAACCATTCAATGATTTAGGTCGAAGGCATCTTCGTTCGAAGCCCCTAGACGTCCAAGAACAAGCAACGAATCATTCACCATTATTAGAGGAGGTTTCCGTATGCCAAGCATTCAATCCCGTCTCCGTTTGTCGCCTGAAGCAGCCGAATACGTGCAGCAGTTACAAGAGCAGCGAAACCATAAAACGCTATCGAAAACGATCGAAGAAATTTTGTTAGAACACAAGCGTCAACGCGAAATGCACCAACGACTCCACGATACGACGATGAGAATCGCTAACCACATGCATCAAAAAGTGGACGAGGAAATGCAGAACCACTTTCAACGGTTACAACACGGTGTGAACAATACGGACTACCATTCGCAAGTTCTTTTGGAACTGCTGAACGGTTTCATGGTGAACAGCGGTATTCGTGACATCATGCCAAGCAGTGAGTTCACCTCGAAACCATACCAGACGGCGAAAGAAGAAGTGAATGATCGGATTGCGCACCAAAAACAGCGCAAAGATGATGCGAAAAACAAACGCTCGAAGTGGTAGGAGTCATCTAGATAAATCGGATAGGCAGGGACAAAGCATGCCCTACAAAGCAATCCAATTGCCGGATGGTTGTTCAAAGAAGAGTAGGCAAAAGATTGAACACATGCTTCATCAAGAAGCACGGAATGGCTAGACATGACATAGCATGACAAATCAAACGATCCTTGGTTTTACGGAAAGCGTGCTTGCTGTTTTTTATAAAGCCGAGGTTGATGATTGATGAAACAATAACCAAATGACGTATGTATTGTATACTCAATGTTGTTCGACGAACGATGGGTTCGTGCGAACTTCTTTTGGTCGATGTTCTTATTCGTTATCTCAACGAAAACCGGACAGGGAAACAGCAAAAATCAAACACCCTACCTGTCATGCTATGAGCTCCTTTTGGAACACATCCCCTGTAACGATTAAAAATTTGGAAGAGCATAAGGGAAAAGTGACCCCAGACGAGCTGGGGTATCCGGCAGTGCCGGATTTTTCATGGGGACATCAAAAAGGCGTTTTGTGACACGTGTGAGACAGCGCTGTGACAAAATTGAGTACAAAACCGGGGGTGTGTGACAGTTTTGAGTACAGGTTTTAATGCTTGGATAACCGGCCAACGATCAATTGTTGACCAACCCCTGGTCAAAAAACGCCCCATTCCTGCCAACCATCAGAGCTTATACCGTGTTCCCGATCGAGCTCTTGGAATGCTCGAAACGTGGTCCAACTTGAAACCAACATCAATCTCAACATGAACCAAGCTTGTTCATGATTGGAACTCAATCGAGTAACAAAACATGGATGTCATCGTAAGCCAATGAAGCAGCATCATACACAGCAAAAGCCAACAACGAAACAGGAAATCGTTCCATCATCGACTGGATGAGGACCAACGATTGAACATATAGTTACCTTTTATTGATCATTTATTGAAGGGAAGAGAGACACATGAAAACAAACAATACGATTGCTGCTTTTCATATTATCCGTCGGGAAGAAAACGGCGCGCTGGTGTTAAACACGAACCAGTTATACACCTGGAACATTCCCAAACGCTTGCGCGAAGATCCGATTCAGCAGGGAGATATCGTCCTCGTGAATACCAACCACGGACGACGAACGGTGCTCGTGATGAATGTCTTTCGCGAAGAATTTGAAGAGACCGGAAAAATGTATAAGAAAGTCGTGAGCGTGGTCGAACGAGCGCCTGCTTCCCCCGCCCAAGAAGCATAACGATCCATCCATGGTGTTATTCATCTAGCATCTGTACATATTGAATAACCCTATCATATAGGGTAAAATAGAAAGGGACCGGGAGGGCTTATGCATCGAGAATTCATCTATACCCCGACGTTCGATAAACGCTGGGAACGACTGAAGTTGTCGGATACCGATTTACGAGAACTGGAGCAACTGTTACTGGAAGATCCGGAACGTGGAGACACGGAAACAGGCACAGGCGGCATTAAAAAAATGCGTTTTGCTCCTTCCCGTTCGAACCAGGGAAAAAGTGGTTCGTACCGTGTGGTCTATCTCAATATTCCTGTAACTCATCGAACGATTTGTATTCTTATTTTCACCAAATCGGAACAAGCAAGCTTATCGAAAGAAGAAAAAAACGAATTAAAGAAACTGTCCATCCAGTTGAAACAACTATATGGCCAGCCATAAGGAGGCGTTAGACATGGGATCTTCTTTTTTTGACGAGATGAAAAAAAGCATGGAAGAAGCAGTGGCTTTTGGCGAAGGCGATCACACGAAAGGCCGGCGGAAAAACGTCGCCATTAAAGCTTTGCAAGTGTTTACGCCCGAAGAGATTAAGCAATTGCGCGAGCAGCTGCAGTTTACCCAACGCGTCTTTGCTCAGGTTTTAGGGGTCTCTACCAAAACAGTGGAAGCGTGGGAAAAGGGAACGAATACGCCAAGCGGTTCCTCTCGTCGGCTTCTCGAAATTTACTGGAACCATCCCGATATTGCCGAACAAGAAGTCACCGAAAACGTGTGAGAGCATTGAGGATGGAAATGGAAACATCAAATAGAAGAAACGTAGCCGTTTTCGATTCCATCGTTTCGAACGGCTACGTTTTGTTTACATAGCAGATTATCATTTCATCTACCGTATGGGTTAAGTATTGTATGGCCGAACTATTTTGGTCCCAAGCATTTAGGAAGTATTAAAAGTATTGCTCAAATGGTGATGGTAATTGGTTCGGTTTTGGGACCGTTGCCCTTTGGTTTATTTTATGATTGGTTTCATAGCTATACGGCGATATTGTGGTTGATAATGATTCTTCCATCCATAGCCGCAGTTTTTGCTCTTTGGTCGTCGAAGCCGTCTTATGCTTAGTTTACGAAGAAAAGAACGCCTCTCACTTGTTTACCGGTGAGAGGCGTTCTTTTTTTAATCTTCATTATAAATGTTCTCCATGCTGCAGCCGGCGGATGTATTCGCGCAAATCTTCTTTTCGCACACGCCAATGCCTCCCGATTTTAAATCCCGGGATCCGGCCTTCCTGGACGAGTTTGTATGTAGTTACTTCGCTGATTTGGAGGTATTCGGCGACTTGGGCCACGGTCATGATGTCATGTTCTTGATCCATAAGGAAAACCTGCCTTTGCGTAGGTACTTCATGCCTATTCTATCCTGTTTCGATGCAAAGGACAAATCAAAGTCCATAGACGTTCAACGTATGACAAAATCTAGCATAAGAAGAAAAATATAGATGATTCTAGAGGCATGATGAAAAGTTTTCATGATGTAAACGCTTAAGATTGGAAAATCCATTGCAAACCCGATCATAATTATATAATCTGTTATAGTCAGTTATAAATGATTATAATAGAAATCATTAAAAATAGTTCGATTGAATGATTTACCAATAGAAAAAGAAAGAGGGTATGTATGCACACATTATCAATAAAGGACCAATGGTTTGGCAACATTAAAGGAGATGTGCTGGCGGGAATTGTGGTGGCTCTAGCGTTAATTCCAGAAGCCATCGCCTTCTCTATTATAGCCGGTCTCGATCCGATGGTTGGCCTGTATGCTTCGTTTTGTATTTCTGTCGTTATTGCTTTCATTGGTGGACGCCCGGGAATGATTTCGGGTGCTACCGGAGCGATGGCGTTATTAATGATTACATTAGTGGCGGATCACGGCGTTGAATACTTGCTGGCAACGACCATTTTAACCGGAATTTTACAGGTGCTCTTTGGCGTCTTCAAACTGGCTCGTTTCATGAAATTTATTCCGCGATCGGTGATGGTTGGGTTTGTGAATGCGTTGGGGATTATGATTTTCACCTCTCAACTGCAACACTTTGCGAACGAAACATGGATTATCTATGCGCTGGTTGGACTTACGTTAGCGATCATTTATTTGTTTCCATTTGTGTCTAAAACGATCCCCTCCACGCTCGTAGCCATTATTATTGTTTCCGCCGTAGCGATATTTATGAATGCCGGTGTACGAAATGTGGGAGACATGGGGGCTTTGTCTCAATCGCTGCCGATGTTTGCTTTCCCTAGCATTCCTCTCAATATGGAAACCCTGGCGATTATTTTTCCTTATGCTTTAGCGTTAACGATTGTCGGTATTTTGGAATCCCTGCTGACGGCTTCTATTGTAGACGATATGACCGACAGCGAAAGTGATAAGAACAAAGAGAGCCGAGGCCAGGGGATTGCGAACATGATCACCGGCTGTTTCGGGGGCATGGCGGGCTGTGCCATGATCGGTCAATCGGTGATCAACGTGAAATCGGGCGGGAATGGCCGCTTATCTTCCCTGGTGGCCGGCATGGTCCTCATGTTTATGATCATCGCCCTTGGAGGCATTGTCGTGCAGATTCCGATGGCTGCGTTAGCAGGAGTGATGATTATGGTAGCCATTGGCACCTTTGATTGGTCATCCATTCGAAATATTCATAAAGTGCCTTTGTCGGATGCTGCAGTGATGATCGTCACGGTCCTCACCGTCGTAATTTCACATAATTTGGCGTACGGCGTGCTGGCGGGTGTCGTTCTCAGTATGATTTTCTTCGCCGTAAAAATTTCCAAGGTCCGGGTATTGTCCTTGTACACCAACGGGGGACGCAAACGTATTTACTACGTCCGGGGGCAGTTGTTCTTTGCCTCGGTCAATGATTTTCAGGATTCGATTGATTATAAAGATACGGTGGATGAAGTGGAGTTTGATCTGCGGGAGTCCCACCTCTGGGACGACTCTGCTATCGGCGCCCTCGATAGTGTCGAAACCAAGTTGGAGCAGCAGGGCATTGAAGTGACGTTTATCGGACTAAACAGTGAAAGTGCCCGGTTATTGAATCGGTTGGGCGGCGTGTCTAAAACGTCCGGGCATTAATGCAAGGAAAAGGAGGTACGCTTATGTACCAGCATATTTTATTAGCTACCGATGGATCGGAGCACTCCCATCGAGCGATTGAACAAACGCTTCGTATGGTCTCTCCTTATGAGCAGGAGGTTTCGATAGATTTGATCTACGTTATTGATAGCGAGATGTCCAAATCCAATGTCTTGCATCATGGGGATTCGGAAGCGATAGCTGTCAAACGGAAAGAGATGTTATCAGACAAAGTCGAATACTTGGAAGCACGGGGTATTCAAACCGAGACGGTGCTTTTGCATGGGTCGCCAGCTGATAAAATTGTGGCGTATGCCAATGACCGTGATTATGACTGTGTCGTTGTGGGGAGCCGCGGCCGAAATAAACTGCAAACGTTTATCTTAGGAAGCGTTAGTCATCAGGTGATTAAGCACGTGCAGGCCCCCGTCATGATGGTGAAATAAATAATAATGAATGATGTTCGATGACACGTGCAGCCTTGAAATTCAGGATGCATGTGTTTTTTCATCTGCAGCTTCTAGGAACACTAATCATATGAATCCAAGCTCAGAAAAGAAAGGATGCCACCATGCCAGACAAGAGGAAAAGCGAGGAGGAACAGGATCGTCTGCGAATACAAGAACTTCAATCTTCGATGACGCATGCGAATGAAGAAGAACAGAAAAGAATCATTACGAGCATCGTGCTGTTACAAGAACAGCTGCGTCAAAAGGAAAAAGAACACGGGGAGTAAATGCTTCCCCGAAGTAATACATAAAGAAAGGAAGATACCATGGCCTATCCGTACGACGACCCGGCGTTTATCCAAGAACAACAGCGCCTGCAGCAGACAAGAGACTATATCTATGAGGTGCTTGAATCCTCTGTCGACAATCAATCGACCTACCAGCAAAATATCAAAGAAGCCCTCGTGGAACTCGACCATTTGGACAGTAGTTTAAGCTATGTGAACACGCTAGCCAATGCCCAGCTGCTGGAAATGTCGAATAAAGAATACCGGGGCCTTATCCGTGTGAAGGACGAGCCGTACTTTTCGCGTATTGATTTTATACGGGATGCTACCGGGCAGACGGAACAGTTGTATATTGGAAAGACCTCGTTAACAAAAAACGAGACCCAGGAACCGGTGATCATTGACTGGCGTTCGCCTATTGCCAATCTGTATTACGAAGGCAGTCTCGGTCCGGCGTCGTACGAGGCCGAAGGGGAAAAGCATGAGGGAGAACTATCATTGAAACGGCAGTTTGAGGTACAGAAAGGGAAACTGCAGCATATGCAGGATATTGATCTTACAGCGAGAGATCAGATGCTGCAGGACGCGCTGTCGACCAATGCAGAAAAACGGTTGAAAGACATTGTGACCACCATTCAGGCCGAACAGAACCGCATTATTCGTGCCGATATGGACAAACCATTGATCGTCCAGGGCGTGGCCGGGAGTGGAAAAACAACCATCGCCATGCACCGGATTTCTTATTTTATTTATACGTATGCAGACACCTTTGATCCGGAAGATATGATGATACTGGCACCCAATCAATTGTTTCTTCATTATATTTCCGGGGTTTTACCGGAACTTGGCGTGGAAGAGGTGCGTCAGACGACGTTTCAGGACTTTTTCATGGCGGCGATGGGGAAAAAATATACCATTCAGTCGTTGGACTACCATTTATTGAACTTCCTTGAAGGAACGGAGGAGGGGGATCGTAACGTTTCCTGGATTCCTGCTTTTAAGGGATCGATGGCGTGTAAAGACATGCTTGAAGCCTATGGAAACGCTATGGCCGAGAAGCTGATTGAGGCAGAGGATCTCATCGTGGATCGTTTTACACTTATTGAGGCGTCGCACGTGAAGCAGCTGTATCATGACCAGTATGGCTACATGCCGGCTTTTCAACGCATCGATAAAATAAAAAAAGTCATTACGGCAGCAGCCAAAAAAGAAATCAAGCGAATTATTGCCGAAGTGAAAGAGGTCTACGAAGACCGCATGGAAAAAGTGCGATCGAACGTCCGGGATCCGGAAAAACGAAGAGAAATGGTGGTCCAGCTCATGGACGAGCAGGAGGCGTACGCAAAACGATTAGAGGAAGAAGCCTCAGAAGCCATTCAAGCCTATGGAAAACAGTTTACCAAACCCGATATTCATACGATGTATAAAAACCTCATGCAGGATGCCGGACAGCTGAAAGCGTTTGGATGTTTTTCAGAGGACGAAGCCGAACAGCTGGCCGGTTACCAACAGCAGGTCTTAAAAGGAAAAAAAATAGAAGCAGAGGACGCTGCGCCGTTGTTATACCTCCAGCATAGACTTGCGGGCGTAAAGACGAAGCATCAGGCTAAAAATGTGGTGATTGATGAAGCCCAGGATTACAGCCTGCTTGAGTTATATACGCTGCGGGCGGTGACCAAAACCAAACTCTTTACCATCCTGGGTGATCTTTCCCAGGGGATTCACAGTTATCGGAGTATACAGCACTGGGAGGACGTGCAGACCTATGTTTTCCCGGAGGCCACGTACACCACGCTTAATCAGAGCTATCGTACGACACAGGAAATCATGGAGAAAGCCAACCAGGTTCTGAAACAAAGTGTCAACCAGAAGCTACCCAAAGCCCGGCCGGTCGTTCGTCATGGGGAATCGCCGGAAGTCGCCTCTTTTCAGCATGACAAGGAGGCAGCGGTACGTATCGAAGCGCGGGTGAACGATCTAAGAACCGATGGCACTCCTTCCATCGCGGTTATTGGAAAAACGATGAACGAGTGCCGGCAACTGCATCGGGCACTGGAAAAACATACTACTGTAGACAGTTATGTATTGGGAGAAAAGGAAGATTTTCGAGAAGGGGAATTGGTCCTTGTTCCTTCTTACTTGGCCAAAGGGCTAGAATTTGATGCCGTTTTTGTTTACATGGAGCAGGACATGTATCATCCAGGCCGGGAACTAGACGTGAAGCTGTTGTATGTTGTGATGACACGGGCATTACATTACTTGGAATTCGTCGTACATCAGCGTCATGTAGATGTTTTAGAAGAATGGATATAGTGGAGAATCGGGCGGGGGTGGGGGTATTCGTACGATGATCTCCCTGGTCCCCGAAGGGAAGATAATTTCATCTACCGTATGGGTTTACCCTTTAAAAAGGAAAAGTTGCGCCAAATATTGGATAAGATCTTTTATTCATCCGCGCTTTCGGAAACGTTTCCCAGAAGCCTAAATTGACAGGAGTTTCTTTATCTTTTTATTAACGTAATGACAATTATCAGAAGTTTTTTATTAACAAACAAGCATTTCAATCTTTCAGGAATAAAAAAGATAGCGTTCATTTGATGAATACGGTTGTGAAATGTAGATGTTTTTCCCTTTTCCTACTAGGAGGGATAAATATGTCCATCTTCTTTACGATAAGGGTGTAAACTGTTTGAAGAAGGGGAATTAAAGAAAGTCTTAGTACATATCCTAGTTAGGAGATATTTTATGAATGATAAAAGCACCACAGGGACAAATTCAATTTTAGATAATCCACAAAACATTATTTCAATTTTATGCATTTTGGCCATTCTGGCGCTTTCTTTCATTTCTTACCAGATATCAGGCTGGCAGTATGTGATTCTGCTCTGGGTTGGTTTTCTTCTTGGATTTTCTCTTTTCCACGCCCGTTTCGGTTTTTCGGCCGTTTACCGGCAGATTATTGAAAAAGGCAATACGGAAATGCTCCGGGCTCATATGCTGATGCTTATCCTCGTATCGACCTTTTCAGCTGCTATTTTTATTGGCGGTGCGGCTTTGTTTGGCACAGGCCCTTTTCCGGCACTTTCCGCTGTGAGTGTTGGATTGATAGCTGGTGCGTTCATTTTCGGTTTTGGCATGGAAATAGGCAGCGGCCTTGCCCCCTCTTCATTTTACGAAGCAGAGGGCGGCAGAACCGCCTTGCTTTGCACATTGGCCGGCTTTACGGCGGGGGCAGTGGCAGGGGCCGCCCATTTTGGATTTTGGAACACGTCCCTTCCTTCGTTTGAGCCGGTATCGCTCGCAATGGATACGGGCATCGGTTACATAGGGGCCTGGCTGATTCAGGTTATTTTTCTCGGACTAGTTGCTTTTGGCTCGTACGTGCATAAAAAGCGAACGAGGCCTCCGGCTCTTCCACCGCTGCCTTCCGCTGCAAGCTGGAGCCGGATCATTTTCGGCTCCTGGCCGCTGTGGGTGGGCGCTGTTATTCTGGCAGTATTAAATGCGCTGATCTTTCTCGTGCAGGGGGAGCCCTGGAAGCTGACAGCCTCCTTTACGCTATGGGGGTCAAAGATAGCGACGGCTCTTGGAATGGATGTGAGCGGGTGGACATACTGGATTGAACAGAATCAGTTTGTTGCGCTCAATCAACCAGTGCTGATGGATTCCATGAGCATCATTAATTTCGGTGTCATTCTGGGGACTATAGTAACTCTGGCAATGAACCGTCAAATCCGGTTTTCGAAAATCCCCCTGCGGGTTGCTTTAATCGCCCTGATTGGGGGAGGGCTGATGGGATACGGGGCGAGTATTTCATTTGGTGCCAATATTGGGGCTTATTTCAGCGGTATCGCTTCCTTTAGTCTGCATGCATGGTTATGGCTTATCATGGCTGTTCTTGGTGTGTACACTGCCTACTATATCAGCCATCGGCTGCCGTTGTATCATTACGAAGAAGGAAAGCGCACGGGGAAATAAGGATAGGATAGCTATCTCAAAATGAATTGATCCCCGTCAAGTAGATAATAAAAATAAGTAAAACTGTAAGCGGCTTGATTCTGTATTCCATTAAAGGCAAGCCGTTTAAATATTCCTGGTATCGTTGGTGATTGTAAAACCGAATATAGCGACGAATCGCTTCTACCAAGTCTTCATAGGTGGCATAAAACGAGTCTAGTTTTGAGGAAAGAAAGAATTTTCATCGATATATACTGAATAAAAAAGCATGATCACTTCATCTTTCTCTCTAGTATGTGATTTTATAAAGCAAACGTTTAGGTTTCATTTCTATTTCTTCGTTTTATTAGTCATAAATTTCACATCTCATATTATCATATTAAATAGGTCGAAATGCTATCTTCATGGCTAGGGATTTGTTGTTAGATGTTCGCCCCCATCGGGTATGGTCTATAAAAATAAATTTCAAATCTAAAGCCATCATGCATGGTTTTCCGAAAGGAGCGCAAAAACGTGAAACGTTGGTTCAACATTTTTATCGTCCTCCTTGTGATGCTGGGAGCTTCCAGTACCCTGGCCGCCTGTGGAGATGATGAGAAATCCGATGGTATGCCGGAAGAGTTTCCGAATAATGAAGATGAATAGTTCAGAGGACGGTTCCACCCCTCATCCAATACCTTTAAAGGAGAGAGTCGATGTTTAAGCTTGTCTTAACCCTGTCGAATACGCATCAGATTTCGCATAAAGTCCCCAACGAAGATGATGCTCTTGATTTGTATTTTACTATTCAGCGCGCGATGAGTTCCGGCACCGACGAACAACCGCCAGACGTCTTAACCTTGGGAGACGCTTTGCTCGTCCGCACCGACGCTGTCGTCTCCTGCGAGCTAAAAGGCCCACGAACGCAGTAATCAGGGAACAGCTCTCCAGAGAATATTCTCTGGAGAAGAAGGACATGAAACGAAAGAGCAATTCTCTTCTCGGTCAAAGCTGCCTTTTCTTTGCTGTTACTCCCATCATTTATTTGTAAAGAAGGTGTACCTGTTGTTCTTAACCATGACGGAAAACGAGACGACCCTTGCTATTATTCAAGCAGTAAAGGAAGGAAAAAAACAAACCGTACAGGATATCATGCAGGAATTACAGCCATATGATATGGCTCAACAATACCTTCATGTCCCCGAGAAGCATCGTCAAAAATTACTGACGTATCTTTCTGTGGAAGAACTTTCTGATTTGGTCCAGGAACTGGAAAAAGAAGAACAGCTGGACGTTTTATACAAATTGGGCAACGACCAATCAACAAAAGTGCTCGATGTCATGGAAAATGATGACTTGGCTGACCTTTTGACAGACCTGGAGCCAGAACGAACGGAAGCATTGCTGGCCGACATGGATCAAAAGGAAGTCACCGCTGTTCAAACCTTAATGAGCTACCCTCCAGAAACAGCTGGAGGCATTATGACGGACCGTTATGTCTCCATTCCTAAGCATTACTCTGTCCAGGAGGCCGTGGATAAACTTAAACATTTTGCCGAAATTGCCGAATACCTAAACTATTTGTACGTTGTTGATGACAATCACGATCTAGTGGGCGTCGTTTCTTACAAAGACTTATTGCTAAACCAGCTTCAACATAACATTGAAGATATCATGTATTCCCGGGTGATAAAAGTGGATGTACATATGGATCAAGAGGAAGTGGCCAAGTTAATTTCCCGCTATAACTTTATATCGATCCCTGTCGTCGAGGATGAAAACACCCTGGTAGGCGTTATCACCGTAGATGATATTATCGATGTAGTTATCCAGGAAGCGAACGAAGATATCGAAAAATTGTCCGCTACTGGTAAAGCCATTGATTTTGATACGAAGCCACTTACCGCAGCCTATAGACGCTTGCCGTGGTTAATTCTATTACTGTTTATCGGCCTTATTTCGGGCAGCATTATTGATGGATTTTCTGCCACGTTGGAGACCGTGGTGGCATTAGCCTTTTTCATGCCCATGATAGCCGGAATGACAGGGAACACAGGAACCCAGTCCCTTGCCGTTGTCGTGCGGGGCTTGGTATCCAACGATTTGGATGTAAAACAGATCATGAAACTGATTGCTCGCGAATTGTGGGTCGGGATTATGATTGGGATTACCTGCGGTATCATGATCGCGTTGATTGCATTTATATGGCAAGGGAGCTTTACGCTAGGACTCGTCGTTGGCAGTTCCTTATTAATGACGTTAATCATTGGTACGTTAGCCGGAACCATCATTCCTCTCATTCTATATAAATTCGACGTTGACCCTGCTGTGGCATCCGGGCCCCTCATCACTACGATCAATGATATATTATCGTTGCTGATCTATTTTGGCATGGCCACCATGTTCATTTCGCAGTTAATGTAAATGGAGGTACCACGATGATTCGCTATTTCATCCATATGTTTTTGTTTTTTTGTGGATTTTTTCTTTTTATCTTTTCGATGATACTTCCAGGTGATTTAGAAATCGTGCAACTTCTCATTGGCCTGGGTTTCATGATTATATTTGGATTAAAACTTCGCAAATCGAGACAAACGTTCTAATATGTTCGATCTGCCCCTCTGGAGATCTACTCATATGAATCCCAGACATATGATGAGAGTAATGAGGATCAAAAGAACTTACATAGAGCAGGGGTCTTCAGATAAGACCCCCTTGCTCTTTTATGTTATAGGTGGGCCGCTCCATCCTTTTCTCGTGCATATCTAATACCGGAATGATTAATGAGAAATCACCAGCACGTAAACAATCGCCAGTGGTTAATAATTTTCTTTTCATCCCACGTTTGAGTACATATGGCACGGGAATCATAGAAACTTGAACGTTTTTAATACTCAAAGCAAGAGATTGTAGGAGGTGAGACACATGTTATCGTTTATTTGGAGTTTAATCATCGGTGGCCTCATTGGTTGGGCTGCCGGAGCTTTGACCGGTAAAGGCGTGCCTTTTGGTATCATTGGTAATATTATCGCTGGCTTTATCGGAGCAAGCCTGGGAACGGCCCTACTCGGAAGCTGGGGACCGGCGATCGGTGGCTTCTCAATCATTCCCGCTCTCATCGGGGCTATTGTATTAGTTCTGATCGTTAGCGCTATTTTTAACGCTGTTCGAAAAAAGAAATAATGGTCATCCATGGAAGGTCTTTTCTTAAAGGCCTCCCCTGCCGGCAAGCCTCTATACTCTAGAGGTTGTCGGCAAATTTTTTATGATATTGTAAAAACAAATAGCATGGCCTTTGATGTATAATCAAAATGAGTATTTTCTCGAACCTTCGTCGTCTCTACCCGCATTTCCGCAACCATACCAATAATGATTGCGCCTCATTGCCTCTTCGGATATAATATCGCCTTTAGCATTAACAACAACTATCGAGGAATCTCTCTTGGCACGGGATAAAGAGTTTCCAAAGAAACCAATGCCTTGATTCGTACGTAGAGATATAAGGTTATTTCATCACTCTAAGTGTCCGCACTATAATAATAAGGAGTTTTCCCATGCTCGAATTGCTTCAATACATACTATTAGGGCTTATCCAGGGGATCACCGAACCTCTGCCTGTGTCTTCCAGCGGTCATTTGCGCATGATGGCCTATTTTTTCGGTCTGCAGGTCCCGGATTTGCATTTAGAAACCTTCTTAAATGCCGCTTCGCTTATCGCCGTAGGTATCGTCTATCGAAACGATCTAATGGAATTGCTCACTGGCACCTATCGCTACCTCCGTTTTCGCCACCCCGAAGATGGGACGATGTTTCGCTTTGCCCTGCTATTACTGATCGGCACCCTCCCGGCAATAATCGCCGGCGGATTGTTTTATCGCCAAATCAGCGGCCATTTAACCAGTATGACGACGGTCGCGGCCGCGTTACTGATCACTGGAGGGGCGTTGTACCTGGTTCGGAAATTACGGGGACATAAACAGGAAGCAGGCATCACCGTCATCGATGCCCTTCTCATCGGCTTGGCCCAGGCGCTCGCTCTTGCTCCAGGGATCAGCCGGTCCGGAGCTACCGTCGTCGCGGCCCTGGCAAGAAAAGTGGAAGCGGAAACGGCGCTGAAATATTCCTTTTTCTTATCCATCCCGGCCAGCCTTGGCAGCCTGGTCCTCACCGGCGATGAAATTATTCAGGCCGTGACGGCTCCGGGCGCTTTCGGCTTTTACCTGGTCGCTTTTCTTGTCTCTCTCCTGGTGTCCATTGCCGCCATCAAACTGTTTATTGAAGTGTTGACCAGCGGCAAACTCATCTACTTTGCCGGATACTGTCTCACCGTCAGTCTCCTGTTGTTTTTGTTCGTGTAATACGTGGGCTTGTTCGTCCCCCGGGTGGTGATGGTACAACAGGAACTGCCACCAATAATCATAGAACTACTTTTCCGAAAGAGGTCGTTGTATGCGTAAAACCTGGTTCACTCGAATGGATCTTCCTCTCCTGATCACCACGTTTTTGATGGTGGTCTTCGGTCTGATTATGGTCTACAGCGCGAGTTTCCCCCGCGCCTACTACCAATTGGACGACGCCGCTTACTTTTTAAAACGGCAGGCATTTTGGGCTTTGGTGGGCACCGGGGTCATGCTCGGGATGATGATCGTTCCCTACCGGAAATGGAAAGCCTTCCTCCCCTTCTTTCTCTTGGTATCTGTGGTCATGCTCCTCCTTGTGCTCGTGATGGGCACCACCGTGAACGGCTCGACCCGGTGGCTCACCTTCGGACCGATCCAGGTCCAGCCGTCGGAGTTTGTTAAATTTGTGCTGATTCTCTACCTGGCCTATGCGTATGCCAACAAACGTCCGTACGTGCACCACTTCACGCAGGGGATGTTGCCACCACTCATCATGGTGCTCCTGTTATTCAGCCTCGTGCTTCTGCAGCCGGACCTGGGCACCGGGCTAATGTTTATTTTATTGGCAGCGGTCATGGTCTTTCTGGCCGGGGCCCGCTTCACGCATCTGGCCATGCTAGGCATCGGCGCTGCGGGTGCTTTGACGTGGCTGGCCACCCGGGCCTCGTACCGGATGGACCGCCTGATGGCCTTTCGGCGTCCCTTTGATTACCCGGAAGAAGGCTTCCAGCTGGTGCAGGCGTTTGTCGCCATGGCCAACGGCGGCTTAACCGGGACCGGGCTGGGCCAAAGTATCCAAAAGCAGGGGGCGCTTCCGGAAGGACACACCGATTTTATTTTTGCGATCATCATCGAGGAGCTTGGGATTTTTGGGCTGGCGGCCGTGCTCGGTGGCTATGCCGTGATAGCGACTCGGGGGTTTCGCATTGCCCATCACGCCCGCACGGTGTTTGGCCAGTTACTGGCGTACGGGATCGTCTTTTTTCTGTTGGGCCAAACCATCTTTAATTTAGCCGCCGTGAGCGGAATGATGCCGATTACCGGCATCACCCTTCCGTTCATTAGCTACGGAGGCTCGTCGCTCCTTGTCTTTATGGCCAGCATGGGGCTCTTGCAAAGCATTCATCGACACAATACAAAGGAATCCCCTCCCCCAGCACGAAAGGAGTTTTGGCATGTACCGTCTTCAGCGGGATAAGCATGATATCAATTTATGGTTTGTCGTATTTCTGTTTGCGGTGGTCAGTTGTTATGCGATTTATCACGCCCAACAGCTCGCGCAATACGAAACCAATTTCATTCCCCGCCAAATGATCTTTTTTGGGCTTGCCGCCGGGGGAGCCTTTGTGGTGACGCATATTGATGACGATTACTTCCGAAAAGCCGGAGGAATCTTATACGCTTTGGGCCTTCTGCCATTAGCAGTACTTTTGGTCGCTCCGGAGAGCATCGCCCCAACGATCAATGGTGCCAATCGGTGGTTTTCGCTGGCTGGATTTCAAATTCAACCTTCTGAATTAACCAAGCTCACCGTGTTGATTCTGTTAAGCCTGTTGGTGGAAAGGCATCACCGCCGCTATGCCCCGGCGACGTTCAAGCAGGAAGGGCTGCTACTATTGAAATTGGGGGCCGTAACGCTCCCACCGATCGGATTTTTAATGCTGCAGCCTGACATGGGAACGGTCATGCAAATGCTCGCCCTCCTCTTGACGATCGCATTGGTTTCCGGTGTTTCCGCCTTATGGCTGGGTCTTATTGTCGGTGTTCCCTCGCTGCTTTTTCTCGGATTTTTAGGACTCTTTTATTTCGTACCAGGTGTATTAGAACGGCTTTTATACCCACTAATGTCGGATTATCAGGTCGGCCGCATCGAAGGATGGCTCCAGGCGGACGCTAATGTCAACCAAAGCTTTCAGGTCGACCGGGCCATGAGCCTGATCGGCTCCGGTCAACTGCAGGGAAACAACCTCCCGATTTATATCCCTGAAGCTCACACCGATTTTATTTTTGCGATCATTGGCCATCAACATGGTTTTATCGGGGCCGCTGTCCTGTTATGCCTGTATTTCGTCCTGGCCTATCTGATCATCCGCACGGCATTGTTAACGCAACACACCTTCGGTCAGGTGTTGTGTGCCGGCGTTCTCGGCCTTTTCGCCTTTCAGGTGTTTCAAAACATTGGCATGAATTTGGGGCTGCTTCCCGTCACCGGGTTTCCCCTCCCCTTTATCAGCTACGGCGGCAGTTCCCTGATTGCGACCATGTTAGCCCTGGGGCTCGTGATGAGCGTGCGCTACCACCACCGCCCAAGTATGTTTGTTCGGGAAAACTAGAGGAGTATTCGATCTTCGTTTTCCTTCTTGAGCACAAGTTCCACAAAACAGCCATCTTCCAAGGAAAAGTGGACGATGGCTGTTTCATTCATGCTATAGCGTCTTCTCCCCCACCTGAGTGTTTCAGGGAAGACGATTACTTACACTTATTTTGTTATTATTCCTTACACAGAGCCCCAATGCTCTCCCGGCCATTATGGGAAGACCGGGGCAATCTGATAAAGCTATCCAGCAAGCATTGAAATTATTTCAAGAACGAGAAACAAATAATATGAGCGTGAACGATATCGTTAAACTTACTGGTGTGCCCAGGTCAACTATTTACGCTAAAATGAAACATAGGTAGTTTTACAGGAATAGAGGTTAATTCTGAATTAGTTGAAGAAGATAAAGTAGTTGATGAATAAATAGTGTTCTAGGGGGAATTTTATTGAGAATCTCAGAATATTTTGGTTTAGAAGAACATGGTCAGGAAAACTTTGAATTCTTAAATCTAAACGTTCCGGTTGATAATGAATTATTTTTAGATCCTACAAGAATTGCTGCTGAAGAAGGTTATGAAGATTGGCTTGCAAAGATTAATGATTTTCACTATACAATTTTCGGTCTGTATGAGAATGGCAGATATGAAGAGGCTAGGGAATTGTTTGTTAATTCCAGAGAATCCAACGAGATATTTTTAGGTTACTCTAGAGGATCAGCTGGAGGGACTGGTAATTCTGAAGAGTCACTTGCACTTGTGTACGATTATATAACTGAAAATCATCTGTATGAAGATAATCTTGTCCGTCATCCAGAAGAGTTTATGGTTTTTATTCCGAATTTTGGTCCGGATCATCTATCAGATTTTGTAGCTAGTATTATAAAACGTGAGCTGGTCGAATTTACTATTAGACAATCTGATTTAAATAATATTCCTAGAGATAACGAATTTAACTATGCTTTTTGGAATAGTATTGATCACGAGTGGCAACATGAGACTCGACGTGTTCCAGAGGTTTGGGATGAGGTTAGGGGAAGAATGAAGCCATTGCTATTACTTCCAAAAAGATTAGTAGTGAAGAGTTTTCTAATAGGGCCTGAACAATATCTTATGCAGGTAGTACTTGCTTGGAGACAAGTAGTGCACCGTGATATGGATAGTGAGATTCATAGAAATAGAACGGAAAATCAACAATTTGCAGCAAGAGAGTTGATAAGAGATGAAGAACTTAGAAACGAAGGTCGATCAGTTAAAGATTATCTTATTGAACAAACAAGGGAAAATAATGATTTGATAGAGAATGAAAGGCGAAGAATTTATAACATGCAAAGGGGTACTGAACCTAACAGGTTAGATGATCAGGAGTGGGATGATTATTTCAACGATGAGGATGAGGGCCAAGAGTAAATTGTTGTCGTTGCTTTTCATTTCGTCAATGTAACCGGAATTTGGCGGAGCCAATGGAGGATTAAGAATTGACGTTGCTTTGTGGTTTCCAAGCTCTTGGCGATAGCAAAAAGGGAAAAAGTGTTTTTCCTTTTTGCTTCATCCTCGACAGAGCCACTGGAGGTAGAAAGAAAGTTTTTGGCTGCCCCTTTTTGAAAAAAGGGGCATTCTTTTTTTGGCCATGCTTCGCATGGCTCGGCGGAGCCGACAAGCCTCTCAGAGCAATTTCGTTTTGACACACTTGTCAAAACTCAGACAGAAATTTTCCTTTATTATAAAAAGTAATTGCTTAGGAAATCGAACGTTTCTTTAGAGGTTTTTTGATCAGGTAAAAAATAATAAAAGAGTTTCTCCATGAACAAATGGAAAAACTCTCTAAATACAGATCTGGCGTTTTACATTCGATAAATAGTTTTTAAATAATTATCTAAACCGATTTGGATATAGATCATGTATGCTTCCTAGATTTGATAGAAAGCATACATATTAGGTTCTAAATAATAGTTTTTCCTGGTGAGCCTGGAAAATATCTTCTAAAGGTATATCGTATGTATTGGCTATAACGATGAGGTTTCCCATGACGTCTCCTAGCTCCTCCACTAATTGATGATGCTTTTCTTCCTCCGTTAACGATGGCTCATCCGGACGATCACGGCCGATTTCCATGGAGCGTATCGCACGAGAAACTTCTCCGACTTCTTCCGATAAAAAGCCCATTCGAATAAAGATATTGAAGTCTGCCCATCCTTTCTCCCGGTAATACTGATCGATAAATGCTTGAAATGATTGAATGTCCATATGCTCGCTCCTATCATATCCATTTTTTGTATGGTAACATAGATTTTCATACTATATATAGTGTTTTTTTATGAAAGGTTGTGTACATATGGAAAAAATAGCTGTTTTTTGTGGTTCCAGCTATGGCGACAGCCCAGTCTTTCAGACAGCTGCCAAACAATTTGGACAACTGTTAGCCAACAAACAAATTTCCTTAGTCTATGGAGGGGCAAGTGTAGGGTTAATGGGCGATTTAGCCGATAGCGTCTTAGAACATGGAGGATACGTTATTGGGGTCATGCCTCAAGACCTCGTGGATCGAGAAATTGCCCATACGTCTTTACATGAATTACATACCGTGTCTTCCATGCACGAACGAAAAGAGAAAATGAGCTCCTTGGCTGATGGCTTTGTGGCCTTACCTGGAGGGCCCGGCACGCTGGAGGAATTCATGGAAGTATTCACCTGGGCCCAGCTCGGATTTCATCAAAAACCGTGCGGGCTGTTGAATGTGGATCACTATTACAGTGGTTTTGTGAACTTTATGTATTACATGAATGATCGTGCTTTTTTACAGGACCGCTATCGCGAGATGGCCATTGTCGAAGAAGACCCGACGATGCTTCTAGACCGGTTGCATGCGTATACTGCTCCAACTATAAAAACGTACTAACGAGTGAAACCATAAAATTTATTATTAGCGTCTAAATGTTCCACTAATAGTCACTCTCTACAAGATAAAAGACTTTAAGATCCACTCATGGAACCCTTGCTACATAAAGAAAAAATCCTAAAAATGGAGGGGGAGGAAGCGATGGCACGCCATGAAGCCGAACAACGGCATGTAGATCTCTTTGGCGAACAAAAGATGCTGGAGGCGAAAACTCGAGGACGCCTGGCCGTTCAAATCAAACAGGCGCGCAAAGCCCAGGGGTGGACGCAACAAGCACTAGCTGAACAAGTAGGAATGGCGGTATCGACGATTCGACGCATTGAATCGGGATCAACGATGCCAAGTGTAGGTACGTTAATAGTGATAAGCCAAGTGCTTTCCATTACCTTCGTTATTGGAGAGTCGTCGAAACCTAGGGAACCTTTTTCCGACGCATGAGTGTTTTCGGTGCCTTATGCTTTGTTTTCTATCGCCCATCATAAGGGGAGGAAAGCTGCTTCTATACCGTTGTGTTGTTGCTTATGATAAAATAACTATAATGAACTATGCCCTTGAGAGGGGGAAATTTTATGCGAAACATGACGATCGAACAAATTAATGCGAATATTGAAAAGCGCCAATCGATGATTACGGCCGTCAAAGAAAAAAAACAACGAGGTTCAACCGACATGCCTGGGTGGACGAATGAACGAACAAGGGAACGGACGCAAACCGAACAAGAGTTATTACAACGGTTTGCCAAGAGAGGGTACAAGTAATGGCCGTCCCCTCATCGATCCAGGAGTCCCGTTTGTATCTTGCTCAGTTGGATCCGGAAAATAAATTCGATACAATGATGAAAATGGCAGGCGTTATCACCAAGCACTTAGAAGAAGAAGGTATCCAACCCATTGTTGTCGGGGGTTTATCCGTAGAACTTTATTCCAGGGAGCAATACACCACGAGAGATATCGATTTCGTCGCCCCCAATCATCATCAAATTAGCCGGGTGTTAGACCAATTGGGGTTTCGATCCTATGGCAAAGACTTTTATCATGATGCACTGAATGTATCGATTGAAGTTCCCTCAACCACCTTAACAGGCGATCCAGAGAAGATCGTAAATCTTTCTTATGAAGGGTTTACGATTAACATTATCGGAATTGAAGATATTATCATTGACCGCATTCAGCATGCGTTAAATACCAAAACCACGTTAGATCTAGATGATGCAAGAATTCTCATGATCACTCAATATGAGGAGATTGATTGGACGTATTTCAACGTTCATACGCTGATGCAAGAACCTTACTCCATGATGGGCATCGACGCGAAAAGAGCGATGTATTGGATCGAGAATATGCATCAACGAATTGAAGAAGCGGACGAATCAGACACCATAGAAACAATTGCGGCATCGACCGATATCGACCGACAGTTAGCCAGAGGAACGATCAACGTCGAAGACCTTTGAATCTTAGAATTCGAGGGTCTTCGACGTTTATTTTTTCACGACATAAATGTGAGGGCATATCAAAAAAATGGACGAATCATAATGATCAATAAGTTCGGCATTATTTTTTTCTTTAAACTTGTTCGGATGGTTATTTCCTTCGTCATGAATGTAATAGAACGTTCTAACCTAACCGAAACTGTTCCAGGCTGCGATTGATCTCCTCGCGGCGGATCCCAATGTATCGTTTGGTGATCGTCGGCGACGCATGATTAAAAATCTCCTGAAGCAGGGCCACGTCTTTGGTCTGCTTATATAGGTGATAGCCAAACGTTTTACGCATCGTATGCGTGCCGATGTCGGTGCGCCCCAGCCAGTCGGCGGCGGCTTCCAGAATGCGATACACCTGCGTGGTCGAGAGGTGTTTTCCTTTCTGGCTGGCAAACAGGTACGCTTCGTCGGCCTTCCCCTCAAGAAACGGATCCAGTTCCGGCCGGATCGAGGCGAGCTGGATTTCCCGTTTCTTGCCCGTCTTCTGCTCCTGCAGGTAACAGGTGTCTTTCCGCACGTCACCGACCCTTAACCGAACCAGGTCGCCCGCCCGCAGGCCGGTATTGATGCCCGTTAAAAACAACAACACATCCCGTTCCGCCAATTCTTTTCGCTTCTTAGAGGCTTTATTTCCCCGACGCAGGGCATTGATCATGTCTTTAATTTCTTCCTGGGTGCGTAACGGCTGCACATTAACCAGGTGAGATTCCCCTTGTCTTCCCATCATTCGCCCCCTCCTCTTTTATGTATGGTTTTCGTTTTTAAAAAATGAAATCATACATTTGAGTATACTGAAAAAAGAAACCCCTGTCGAATCGGGGGTAAAAATGTACGCTTTTATCTCAATTCATACATTTTTATAAAATCCTATATGTTTGTGCGATAAGCCAAGAGCATCGACAAATTGTACAATTAAATGTACAATGATAACAAGGAGTTGATAACAATGACTGTTATGAATTATTCCAATGCCCGAAAAAATTTTAAGGGATTGATTGATAAAGTCAATGACGATAACGAAGCCGTCACCATCACGACCAAAGAACGAAACGCTGTCCTTATCTCGGAAGACGAGTATAACCAATACCTTGAAACCATCTATCTCTTAAACAACCCGAGCAATGCCAAGCATCTATCGGAATCCATCAATCAATTAAACCAGGAAGAAACCATGACCGTCGATATCGATGAGTAAGTTGAATGTCTTATTCACCCATAATGCGTTTCAGGATTATCAGTATTGGCAAACCAAAGATAAAAAAATGCTGAAACGCATTAATCAATTGATTAAAAGCATTGAACGAGACGGGGCGTTGGACGGTATTGGGAAACCAGAGAAATTAAAAGGTAATTTAGCCGGCTTTTACAGTCGTCGTATCGATATCGAACATCGATTGGTGTATACCGTGGATGAGCAGCAAATTAGTATTATTGCTTGCAGATACCATTATTAGATCAATCGCGTAGAAAAATTTCCTTATAGTAAAAGAGAAAGGCTTGCTGGTTATTTCCAGGAAGTCTTTTTGAATGGGAATGGAACCACCTCGGCCGTACTCTTAATACTGCATAGTCATGGTTGTATCAAAACGTTATCTCTCTATTTGATTGGTTTCAAAAATCGTCGGTAACATATTGGAGCAAGCAATATGCTGGAGGTAAAAATCGATCAAGTCTATCAAAAGGCGTACTTTTTGATATGTAGTTCTGCATAAGATGTCTTCGAATTCAATATTATCCAAGTGAAGCAAGAAATATGGGTGATTTAATACGGTCCATGAAATTTTATGAGTCCTTTAAACAAAAAGTTGCCTGGAGGAGTAAACGGAAGCTGGACCCTTCCAGCTTCCGTTTACTATTCGTTACCTTTTTTTCTCTTGTTCGTTTGTCTTTTTCATCTCATGCTTTTCCTCTTCCGTATCTTCTACTTCTTCAATTTCGATGCTGCAGCAGTCATTATTGGACGAAGAAGAAAACAACTTTTGGAAAAAATTTTTTTGTTCAGCCATCGTATCACCTCCTTTATAATAGTATTTGGACAATGATTCCCGTGCTCCCGGCGACGAGCAGGATAGAACAGACGAAGGCTGCTACTAATTTTTTTTGAAACAATTTATTTAATAACACCACCTCGGGGATACTTGCCCCAGCCCCTCCGATGAGTAACGCAATCACGGCTCCTGTGCTCATGCCTTTACTGATGAAAGCTTCGCCAATCGGTAAAATAGCTTCCGCACGAATATACATGGGAATACCGATGACCGAAGCCATAGGAATCGACCAGGGGTTGTCGCTTCCGGCATAAGTCACAATAAGGTTTTGAGGAACGAAATTATAAATAAAGGCACCAATAAACACCCCGAGGAGCAAAAAAGGCATCATCGGATAGAAAAAGCCCCATGCATCGTGAACAGCCATTTTCCACTTTGCCTTTGGTCCTCTATCTTGATCATGGCCTCCTTTTCGTACCCTGATATTTTTCACAGCATCTTGAAAACCGAGACCCGTCCACACGATCCCGACCAGCATAGAAAACAATCCCACCATCAGCACGTACGCCAGCGTAATCTTCCATCCTAATAACGTCCATAATAAAATGACGATAATCGGGTTCAAGAGTGGAGAAGCAATCAAAAAAGACATGGTTGGCCCAAACGGGGATTTAGATGAGAGCAATCCCGCTACAATAGGAATGGTCGAACAGGAACAAAAAGGGGTCAATGCCCCCAGTCCGGTCCCGTAAAGGTAATTTCTCCAGGACTGCCGGTGGGTCAGCATACGTTGAATGCGCTCCTCGCTTACTCTTTGCTGCAGCCAACTCACGACAAAACTGACGAGGAGAAATAAAATCGTTAGTTCAATGAAAAGCGTAAAAAACGTTTGCAAAAAAGACATGATGGCGTCCATGCTTCTCCTTCTTTCTTTACATCAATTTTTTTTGATTTATTATCGAAAAAAATTTATTTCTTTTCCGGATAAAAAATACAACATAACTCTTCAGATAGGACGCTTCTTACTTCTTCTTCATTTAAGCGATAATAATTCCAGGTACCAATCTTTTCTTTTTCGATCAAATGAACGTCTAATAAGATTTTTAGATGATAGGAGAGCTTGGATTGTGATAACCCCGTGATATCGGTTAGGTCACAAACACATAACTGCCCCTGCTGGTTCAATTCATACATGATTTGTAATCGCAGACGATCCGAGAGCGCTTTGAATGTTGCTTCATAGGTTTGAAAGCTTTGATTCGAATACGTCTTTGGTTGGGATGTAAGCATTTGTATCGCTCCTTTACATCAACTTTTTTTGATTTAAAGTCATCTTATCGTAGAATCCTGCTTTTGTAAACGAGAGATACTTCCTTTTTCTACTATGAAGTTCGAAAATTGAAGTTCTCCATTTATTTCATTTGTCGTTCTTGCGCTATTCGTATAAAAATATTAGCATATGATTATATAAAAATGTATTGGTTCTCCCTCTCCCTTTGAATAAATTTACATCCTCCTCCATTCAAAGATGATGGTTCGAGAGCCAACAAAGGGGGATCCTATGAGAATATGGCAAATTATCCTGCTTGTCGTTGGAATCATTGTTTTAAGTCTCGGTTTGCTGGCGCAGCAGACATCTCCATTATGGGCCGCCATTGGTATTACGGTTGGTCTTCTTGCAATAATTGTAGTCGGTTATACCCTTCGGCCTAGGAAACGGTGATGGCAGCCGTGGGAAATGGGAAAGGATTCAAGTGGTTCCGGGGGAGGGGCCCCGGCCATCACCGTTCTTCACCGAAATATTTAACGGCCAAAGATATTGCCATCACCTGGAAAGATCAAACTATTGTCATTCAACGTGTCCCTATTATGGAAGAAGTCACGGGGAACATTCACCTTTCGTGGAAGACCAAATTTCATTGTGCTCGCATCGCTAGAAAAGCGTATCGACAGGGTCATCTCTATATGGATTTTTGGGACAGATAACAAACAAACGCGGGCCGATCCCTAATGATCGGTCCGCGTTTACTATTAATGATGAAGAGCATACCTTATTTTTCTTTCATCGAAGATGGAATATCAAAACGATAACCTGCGTGCCGAACAGTCACAATATAAGTCGCATTCGATAATTTTTCTCCCAACTTGGTTCGGAGATTGCTCACATGCGTATCGATAGCCCGGCTTTTGATTTTTCCTCCAATCACGTCGACCAACTCATCCCGCGATACAATTCTGCCTTTATTTTCAAATAAATACTGTAGAATGGCCATTTCATTATTACTCAATGCCTTGGTTTCGCCGTTAATAATCATGGTATAACTATCTGGCAGAATCGTTAATTTTCCAGCGTCTAAAATTCGGCCGTCATAGTCAATAAATTCCGTGAATTGAGGTTGATAGTAACGCAATGTGCGTTTCACGCGAGCAATCACTTCCCGGCAGCGATTTTCGTCCGATACAATATCATCGACCCCCATTTCCAATGCCAGCACGGCGTCAAATTCATTTACACCCGGCTCGATAACGATAATAGGTGTCGAATCACCCGTGTACCGTAACTCCCGGGTGATTTCTAAAAAGGCAAAACCGGGGCCGATCAACAGTAAATGACACTGATTCGATGATACAAAATCAGTCACATGATCCGATTCCGACCATGTGACAAATGTATAATTACTGGTTCCCAAATGGTCGGCCAATAGGGCCGACCATCGTTTTTCCGATTCTAATATGCCTATGACTTTCACGCGCGCATGCCCCCCCTTCTGACAGCACCGCGTGCTAGCTGTTCAAATCAAATTGCTTCCCTTTGACCAAATAAATAATGCTTTCCGAAATATTGGTAACGTGATCTCCAACCCGTTCGAGGTCCCGGCAGACAAAGACGAGCTGGGTCACCTGCGCGATATGATTCGGATCTTTACCCATATACTCCAATAATTCCCGCAAAAGATTTCCATGTAAATTATCCACTTCATCATCTTTTTCCGCTATAGCATTCGCATGTTTTACATCTTCATTTTGAAAAGCTTCCAGTACAGATTCAAGCATTTTAATAACCTTATTGGCCAACTGAGGAATATCTTCCAGCGGCTTAAAGAATTGTTCTTCTCCAATGCGGATCGTAGATTTCGCGATGTTCACTGCTAAATCGGCCATCCGCTCCAAATCACTGGAAATACGAAGCGTAGCAACCAAGCGGCGCAAATCGGTCGCAACAGGCTGCTCTTTTGCAATCAGCCAGATCGCTTCATCATTTAACTCATCTTCTAGGCGGTTAATTTTATAGTCCTGATCGATCACGGCTAATGCCTGATCTTTATTTTGATTTTTCAACGCTTCTATCGAATCATTCAACGCTTTTTTCGTTTTTTCCCCCATGTACATTAATTTTTCCTGTAATTGGTTTAGACTTTCTTCAAAATCTGTTCTAGCCATTAGAACCCCTCCTTAACCGAAGCGTCCGGTGATATAGTCTTCGGTCTGCTTTTCCTGTGGATTGTGGAACAATTCATCAGTTTTCTCATACTCAACGACATAGCCATTTAAGAAAAAAGCTGTACGATCGGAAATCCGGGCCGCTTGCTGCATGTTATGCGTCACAATAATAATGCTGTATTGTTCTTTTAAGGTATTGATTAATTCTTCTACCTTGTTCGTTGAAATTGGATCCAGGGCCGAGGTTGGCTCGTCCATCAATATAACTTCTGGTTCAATGGCCAAGCACCGGGCAATACAGAGACGTTGCTGTTGTCCGCCGGAAAGCCCCATGGCGTTGGTTTTTAAACGATCTTTGACTTCGTCCCAAATGGCCGCATCCCGCAGGCTTTTTTCGACGATTTCATCCAGTCGATTTTTTTTCTTAATCCCGTGAATTCGTGCTCCGTATGCCACATTTTCATAAATCGACTTTGGAAATGGATTGGGTTTTTGAAATACCATACCCACTTCAGTACGGAGGTCTTCGACTTTGTATTTCGGATCAAAAATGTTGTTTCCGCGGTAATTAATGCTTCCGGCCATTGTGACACTCGGCACCATTTCTACCATTCGATTTAACGATTTAATAAAGGTTGACTTTCCGCAACCGGAAGGTCCGATAATCGCTGTCACGTCGTTTTGACGGACATCCATATTAATATTATATAAAGCTTGCGTTTCTCCATACCACAGGTTAAATTGATCAGCTGACATGACAATATCTTGTTGATTTGCTTGTTGTGCTTGCATTCAGATCCTCTCCTTGATCGGTTAATAACGCTTCGATAATTTATTCCGAATTAACACGGCCGTTAAGTTCATGATGACAAGCATCACGAGCAAAACAATGATACCGGCTGCAGCCACATTTTGGAATTCCTCCTGCGGACGGCTTGTCCAGTTGAAAATTTGAATCGGCATAACAGTAAACCCAGACCAGATACTATCCGGTGCGAACGAGATAAACGTCAGCGCGCCAATCATAATCAAGGGAGCGGTCTCGCCAATCGCCCGGGACAAAGCTAAAATAGAACCTGTCAGCATTCCTGGAATGGCTGCTGGGAGGAGAATACGTCTTACAGTTTGCCATTTGGAAGCACCTAACGCGTACGAAGCTTCCTGGGCCTCATTAGGTACCGAGCGAAGTGCTTCTTGGGAAGCAACCACGATAATCGGGAGAATTAATAAACTCATGGTTAAACCCCCGGCCAGTACACTTCGGCCCATTTCCATCAGACGCACGAAAACGGTGAGGCCCAATAAGCCAAACACAATGGAAGGCACACCGGCTAGGTTGGAAATATTGATTTTAATAAGGTCCGTAAATTTATTTTTATATGCATATTGTTCCAGGTAAATGGCGGTGCCTACGCCTAGAATAATAGAGACAGGAGCTGTCACGGCCATCAGCCATATGGTTCCCGTGATTGCGGCATAAATACCGGATTCTTCCGGGAAACGAGAGGCGAAATTGGTGAGGAAATCCCAGCTCAAATACGACCATCCTTGGAAAAATACCCGGGCAAATAACACGACCAACACTAGTAACGAAAATGTGATCGCGGCGATAAAAAGTCCAAAAAAGATCTTATTCACAATAAGACGAGATTTCGTTTTTTGATGAATTTCGTTTTCATGATACAAAGCCATTTAATATTCCTCCCTGAACCTTCTCGAAATATATTGTGACAGGAGGTTCATGATTAACGTAAAGACAAACAGCGTCATCCCGACAGCATAAATACTGTAGTAAATCGTAGAACCGAACGAAGCGTCTCCCAAACTGACTTGAACAATATACGCCGTCATTGTCTGAATCGATTCGGTCGGGTCCGCAGTCAATTTCGGTGTCGCCCCGCCTGCGACGGTCACAATCATGGTTTCACCAATCGCACGGGACAAGGCAAGGACAAAGGAAGCAATAATGCCGGATAGTGCTGCAGGAAGGACAATTTTTACCGCTACTTCAAATTTGGTCGCTCCCATCGCGAGGGCCCCTTCGCGCATCGCATTCGGAACGGCACTCATGGCGTCTTCGGATAACGACGCAATCATCGGAACGATCATGATACCTACCACGATACCCGGGCTCAAAGCGTTAAATAAGGGCAAATCGATAATATTTTGAAGCAACGGGGTGACAAATGTCAGCGCGAAGTATCCATACACAATTGTTGGGATCCCAGCCAATACTTCTAGAATCGGTTTAATGATGCGCCGGGTACGATCACCCGCATATTCACTTAGAAATATAGCGCTTGCCAGTCCCACTGGAATCGCTACAATCATGGCAATCAGAGCAATTAGCAATGTTCCACTAATTAACGGGAGGATGCCGTAGGAGGCGTTATCAGCCACAAATGGATACCATTCCGTTCCAGTAATAAAATCGCTAAAAGGCACACGATTAAAAAACGTAATCGTTTCAAATAACAGGGTCAGTACAATGCCAATAGTCGTGATAATGGATACAATGGCACATACAAGAAAGATAAAAGGCACAAGTTTTTCTATGACCTGTCCCCAGGATCCCCCTTTTTGTTTATTTTTTCGAATCTCCGCTGAAACGGATTCCGATGACTTATTCATGGTGCTTCCTCCTTTACAAAGCGAAGAGAGTGGGAGCCTTTCCCCCACTCTCGCAACTAATCAAGGTGCTTGATTGTTGAATGCTACTCTTCAGCAATATTATTTAATTCATCAACTTGCTCCTGGTAATCTTCTTCCGGCAGTGCCACATATCCTACCTCTTCCACCAAGTTACCAGCATTTTCAAGTGCAAACTGCATGTATTCATGGACGGATTCGTTTTCCTGAATCGATTCGTTATTCACATATACATAGAGCGGGCGAGATAACGGCTCATATTCATTGCTTTGGACTGTCTCATGCGAAGGTTCTACCTGGTCACCTTCACTATTTTCAATAGGAACTACTTTTAACGAATCCTGATTTTCCTCGTAGTACGCGTAGCCAAAGTATCCAATAGCGTTCTGTGAGCCCTGTACGCCCTGTACGAGAGTATTATCGTCTTCCGATAAGGAAGCATCCCGGTCAATCGCCTGTTCATCTAAAATCACTTCATCAAAATAATCATACGTACCAGAATCGGTTCCCGGACTGTACAATTCAATTTCTTCATCCGGCCATTCTTCGCGAACGTCGGACCATGTCTCTACGTCACTATCCTCTAGAAAAATAGATTCTAGTTCATCTGTCGTTAAGTAATCGACAAAATCATTTTGTTCATTTACGACCACGCTTAGGCCATCATAGGCAATTTCAAATTCCGTGTACTCAATGCCGTTTTCTTCGAGCTGTTGCTCTTCTTCTTCGGAGACCGGCCGGGACGCATTTTGGATATCTGTTTCACCATTGATAAATTTTTCAAAACCGCCGCCCGTTCCAGAAACACCGACAGGAGCATTTCCTCCACCTTCTTGAGCTGCATATTCTTCAGATACAGCTTCCATGATTGGGAATACGGTCGAAGAACCATCAATCGCAATGTCTTCCGCTTCGCCGCTAGCTTCTTCCTGACCACCATCGTCTTGTCCTGTTTCTTCCGGTGATTCTGTGCCATCCCCTTGACCACATGCCGCCAATGTTAATGCGGAAGCTGCAAACATGGATGCTCCAAACCATTTTTTCATTCCTGTTTTCCCCCTAAGCGATTAGTATGTATATATTCCTATTGCTGAACCACTACCAATAGTAAAGGGAAAGCATTAACCTACTATGAACTGAATGTAAAGATTGTGTAAATTTATAAACAGAGGTTAACGTTTTATATGTTTATTTCAATATTCTTGAAAATAACAGAAACTTCTCCTTCCGAAAGTTCGTGCACTTTCCTTTCCAACGTTTCCTGCATGCGTGATCCCATCTAGGATCCTAGGAGTTTTTTTAATGGAAGACGAACACGGGCCAGAGGAAAAATTGATTGGAATCGCTGATGGAGATCCGTTTTTCAGCGGAACACGAGAGCTTAATGAGCTCCCTGAGCAAACATTGAAAGAACTCAGTCACTTCTTTCAGCATTATAAGGATTTAAAAAAGAAGAAAGTAACTATTCTTGAAGGGGAAAAAAGCATTCCGCGCTTAAATTATTGAGAGATATTCAAACAAGGTACATTAACCACTAGAAAAAGGCTGGATCGCGTAGAAACCCCAAATCGTATACATGTGTTCTTTCGTCTCCACGATTCGGGGTTATTTTAATTCTATGACCAGGTTATATGCTCTATGATTTTAATTAGTTCTTTTATGAAAATGTCTGTGTTTACATATCGGCCCTTATCGGAAGTTAAAGCTTCTATGATAATCATAATTAACGTCAAAAAACATTTTTATGATTATCATACAAACAAGTTATTAAAAATTGGTTTTTATAATTATCATACAGTGATACTATTAAGACATGAACATAAAATGTTCTTATATGATTATTATAAAAATGGGGGTCTATGATTATTATGGAAGTTGAATATAGACTGAAGCATCTTGCAGAAGAATTAAATATAACTGAATCAGCTGCCAGAAAATATTATGGTTTATTCGAAGAGAATGGCCATAAATTTGATAGAAATAAGCAGAGTTATATTGTATTCAATAGACAAGACGTTGAGCTTTTCAAAAAAATGATTGAGCTAAGAGACGAACAAGGATTAAAGCTCCAAGATGCAGTGCAGCGTTCTATAATTATCATAAACGGAAGCGATTATAATAATCATAGAAATGATTTAAGTATAAATGATCCTGTGAACTATATGCAGAGTTTAAACGACAAGATGGATGACATAAAAACTTTGCTTAAAGAACAAAATGAGGTCATCCATGAACAAAGACAGTTTATGACAAAGCAACAAGAAACTATTGAACATCTGAAAAATTATGTAGATGAGCAAAAAGAGCAAAAATTGTTAAAAGAAAAATTAGAAGAAGAGATACAACAGAAAGAGGAAGAGAAAGAAGAGCAAAATTCAACTTCTTTAGAGGAAGATACTGGAGAAAAGAAAAAAGGATTCTGGAGTCGTCTATTTGGATATTAAAACTTTAAACTTGGTTTGCTAATTTTTAGGCATTCCGCTAAAATGTACTTAATACAGACGAAACAGCCAGGCGGCAACCTGACTGTTTCAGAGTTTTTCCTGCTAATCCAACAGAAAAGATATGATTTGTAAATAGTGTATCATATTCTCTTATCTATGCAAGGGAAACGTTCATCTATTTATACATAACATTTTTTGGATAATGTATTTATAAGCAGGAGAAACTCTCAAACAAAAATTAATTGTTGGGAGTTTTTTTATGTCTAGATTTGTAAATATTTTTGAAGAGTATAAATTGAAACATGTTCAAGTACCTAAAGTATTTTTGACTGGTGAAGGCCAATACCGAGACATGTCTAATGATGCAAAAATGGCCTGGGCAATCTTAAGAGATCGTTGGACTTTAAGCAAAAAAAACGGATGGTTTGATGATAATGGTGATATCTATTTTATTTTCACCCAAGAAGAAATTTGTAAACGCTTGGGAGTTTCGGTTTCAAAATGGCAGCGCGTACAAAAACAATTAAAAGAATTAGATTTATTACATACCAAACGAATGGGTCAAAATAAAGCAAATCGTATATATTTAAAATGGCCAGAAATCAGTAAAGAAGATGTCTATGAAATGGACGACATGGATTCACAACCTGAAGAAGAAACTAAATCTCTTGAGCCAGTAGGGAAGTTTCAAAATGAAATATCCGGAAGTTTCAAAATGAAATATCCGGAAGTTTCAAAACGAGACTCTAACGATACTGAATCTAGCAATACTGAATCAAACGATACTGAAGAAGTTCTTGTTAACAAGAATAAACAGGTTAACAATATATATTCTTCTAATAATTTCTCTTCAAAAGAACAAGAAGAAGTCGACCAAATAGAACGGGAATTTCATCAGAAAGGGTTATCTCTTGCTGTCATTCAACGAGTTCGTCAAGAAGTCGAATCGAACAATAATCACGTGCGTCATTTACGAGCCTATTACCGTCGTTGTTTGGAGAATACGTTACACAAGCACCATTTAAAGCGAGATATGATTGACCAGCCTTATCCGCATTTACCAGCTAATCATCCGCTGAACTATAACTGGCTGCAGGATAACTGATAAACCCAGAAGAGGGGGGAATTCGATGGCAGGAACCATCTCCAAAATCAATCGAAGTGTGAAACAGTTGGAAAAAGAATTAACGACGATCGGTTTCACCGTGAAGGTGGAATCGGCTTCCGATAGCATGACGCAGTACTTGATTGTAAATCAGGGAGACGTTCCGGGAATTACGGTAAGTGATCGCCGATCCAAAGGGAAAAAACTAGCGCAGTGGGCCGCCGAAGTCGTGGTCACTGCTTCTACGGAAACTTATGAGATCAATACGTATAAGGATCCGGAAACCAAACAGCCCTTTACCCATTACGTTTTCTCGTCGCATAAAGCGAACAAGATCCCAAAACTCTGGAAAGCTTTTGGAAACGAAGCAACGTAAGCCTCGTTGATCATGAACACCCCCTAGAGCAAACACAGCGATCCCATGAGCATCATTTCATCTGTTATTAGGATTGAGGGAAAAGAAAGAACAGCCAAACGTTTCTGTGGCTTCTCAGAGCCTTTCAAGATGTGCGGGATGGATCCGACTATCGAAAAAGAAAAGAAGCATCTGGTTGATCGATCAACCATCGATGATTGCTGCAACCATTTCTCCACGACCTTAACGATAGATGACTCAGCTAAGGGTCCATCGATCTGCTAAGACAGAACCAAAATCAGCCATCAACAGACACATCATCGTGTGCGATCGCTCCATGATCAAGTCATCATGAAAAAGACCATTGGCGCTTGGATATTAGGCATCATGGAACCAGGTATTGGCTTTATTTGGATCCATGACCTGCAATAAAAGCCTCAAAACCTGTACTCAAAAGTGTCACAGACCCCCGGTTTTGTACTCAATCCTGTCACAGCCCTGTCTCAAATGTGTCACACAGCGCCATTTTCAAGATATCACCCATAAAACCCGGCACTGCCGGGGATAGCACAGCGTGATATCATTTTTCCCTTATGCTCTTTTCTATTTTTTTGATCTTGCAGGGGGAGTGTTCGGATAGGAAGGTATCATGGAACAGGAAAAGAGCAGTACATAAACCAATAA
>NZ_JBQLIC010000019.1:0-35928 GCF_056034385.1 Marinococcus sp. LNHM3E3-2.2 | reverse complement strand
AAAAAAGTAAGTGTTCCATATAAAGTAATGTTAATAGCAAGATTCGTTAATTTATCATTAAGTAGAAAATTTGCAGTTATCATAATCAGAACTGTAGACAACGATAGTTGGAAATAATACGAGAGCGTATTAAATTCTAAAATTGTATTTTTCATTTGCTCACTTAATGTTTTTTCAGCAATAGTAATACTTAATATCAACACAGCCACTAAAATACCTAATATTGAACTTACCGAGCTTATAGAAATATTTACAATGCTTCGTAACATTTCCTCGCTAAAATTTTGTATTGTAAACGAAAACTGACTTAAAAAAAACTGACCTAAGTAACCCACGATAATTAATATTAGTACGCAATATTTTTTTAAAAAATCCATGAACCAATTATGCTTTTTGTTTAAGTCCTGTGGCATAAAATTTACCCCTTATATTGTCTAATAGCTTAATACTAAAGCTTATTTTTTTTAGTTAAAAGGATTTAAAATTTTATCAAGTGATAGATTAAGTACAGCTGCTAAATCAACAGCATGATTCCAACTCATATATTCTGTACTTTCTTCTTCATAATGGCGATAAACTGGATAGGATATACTTGCTTGCTTCGCAACTTCTCGCATACTAAGATTCTTACTCTTTCTAGCTTGTTTTAATATAAAAGAACCTGTCATGCTTTCATTCCCCCTTATCATTACTTATAATGCCCTCCAATTTTTCTTGCCCGTTCCTGGGCTTGCCCCGCACTCGTTAAAGAAGAAGCATACATAATAATATGAGAACCATAACGATTTTTTAAATGATCGAGAGCTTCATTGAGTTCTTGCCGATCTTCTACTTCCTCAAATAAACTAAGCTGTCTGTGCGTATCAGGTTCAACTTTTTCTAAGGATATACTAATGCTTCGAACCGCTGTACGTGACCAGTACCGATCAAATAAAGCTTTACAGGCTTGATAGATTACTTTTCCGTCATTCGTAGGCATGTCTAACATGCGTTGGCGAGAAAAACCATAAGGAACGTCATACGTCCCTCTCACTCCTATTGATACCTTGTGACCGATTAATCGTTCAGATCGAGTTCTTCGAGCAACTTCTTCAGCTAGTTCTCGAACAACAATAAGAATATCATCTCTTTGCGTGTAATCTTTAGGAAGGGTCATGCCATGACCTATACTTTTCTTTTCTTCATGTGTATTGGGATTAACAGGAGAAGGGTCAATACCATTGGCATGTTGCCATAATAGCTCTCCATTGATTCCCCAACGCTTTTGAAGTTCTTCAACAGGATAACAAGCTAAATGTCCGATTTTTCGTATGCCTGTTTGTCGAAAGTGCTTCTCCATGCGTGAGCCAACACCAAATAGTTCTTGTATCGGGAATTGCCAAAAATCTTGTTCAAGATTCGATTTTTTAAGTGTAAATATCCCGTTTTTTCGTTTTTTTGCTTGGAGATCACAAGCACTCTTTGCCAAAATTTTATTTTCCCCTATACCAATACGAGCATAAATACCAAATTGACGCACAATCTCTCTTTGTATACGCTTTGCGGTTTGCTCAGGGTTACTTTGATGAATCGTTCCAGTTAATTCAATAAAGGATTCATCAACGGAGAATGGTTCAACGAGTGGTGTATAACTTAGAAGAAGTTCATTAATTTTTATAGAAATATTTATGTAGAGCTGCATACGTGGGCGTATAACATATAAATGGTCACACTTATGCTGGGCTTCCCCTAATGTTTCAGCCGTTTTTATTCCGTATGTTTTAGCAATCGGACATGCGGCCAATATGACTCCACTACGCCTTTCAGGATCACCGGCTACTACTACCGGCTTTTGTTCTAAATGGCTATAAAATACTTTCTCTACAGAAGCATAAAAACTTTGCATGTCTATAAGCATGACAGAACGTTTCACAAAACCACCTCCTAGTGTAGTTTTATTTACTTCTATTAGAACATACGTTCCCATTTATTGATAATAAAAAACTCAAAAGATTTTATTATCTTTTGAGTGAGTTAATGCTATTTGTTTATCATGTTTAATTGGTCTAATAATGTTTCTACTCCTAAAGCATTTTCTTCTTTTTCTTGTTGGGCGATGAGTCGGGCTTGAGTAAAGGTGATTCTATCTATACGCCCTACGTCTTGATAATAAGAATATTGCTTTAAAACAAACTCATATCCTGCTGCTTTGTCCTGTTCATTGTTACTCCCTTCTAAAATACAATTGAGTGATTGAATAATGGTTTCCATTTCATCAATGTTGTTTTGAAGCTTCTCAATGTCCTCTTCCAGTGTTTGTTTTTGTTCCAGTTTAACGCTCATAATGATCTCTCCCTTTATAATTTCTTCTTATTACCAATCGGTCCAAATTCAATATCTTCTTCTAAAAACAGAGCTTCTTCAAATGTTTCAATGAGTTCTTCTATGTCATTTTTAGAAAGATCGTCAGAGTGTATATTAGCTTGATCGAATATTTCTTGAACGATACTTTGGCTCATGTTTTACACCCTTTCCTAATATATTAAGTCTATTATATCATTGTTTTGACTTTTAAAAAAGTCAAAAAAGCAAAAAATATATAAACATGTGTTCATTTTATGTACAAATTTTAAGAATGATAAAGCCCATATATAAGCATTTTTAATTAAATATTTGTTTTGCTCTTGTAGATCATTTAATAATAGAAAAATTCATCTAATTTACATATAAAGTCTAAAAATAAAAGTACATGTGTTTAATTTATAAACACATGTACATAATTTAAACATATATTATTTGGCGAACATCATATTTGCTAATCCTTTATTAAGCTTAGCAAACATTGAAAAGATAATGACCCCAATCAAGATAACTATGATATAAAACATAAAGGTTGAACCTAAGAAGTCATGCACAGAATTAGGAGTAATTGTTAAAAGTAAAGGGTGCAGAACTAGATTATAAATAGAACCAGTCACGAAGAATAATGAAAATAAAAGGGCAAAAAGCAAAGCAATAGTGTTAGTGATTAGTATATATCCTCTTTGGAGCATATTAATTTACCTTTCATTATAGTATTTGAAATTTTAAAGAGTTAGTTTTTTCAATTACTCTTTTCTTTTTTAGCTTTAACCTTTTGTACAGTAAATCTACTACATTTGAGTCTATTGGCTATTTCTTGTTGCGAGTATCCACGTTCTAAATATTCTATTATCATGTAATACTTGTCTCTATGTTTTCCAGTAGGGCTAAACTCTGTTTTTCTTCCTTTATATTTACCTTGCTTTTTAGCAATAGCAATGCCTTGTCTTTGATTTTCTAGAATGTTCTTTCGTTCTTGTTCTACCATAAAAGAAACCACGTTTAAAAAAATTCCTGAAACAAGATCGCCCACGCCCGGTACATCTCTATATTGAGCAGTATTCAAAAAATCCATATTTAAGACTACTATATCTGCATCTTTATTGATAATATCTTGCCATTCTTTTTTTATTTGACCCGCATTTCTTCCAAATCTACTAAGATCGTTAACTACCAAAATATCTTTGAACCTTAACATACTTTTCATTTTGATATATTCAGGACGTTCAAAATCTTTAGCAGATTCCTTTTCAAAAAATATTTTTTCACAACCATAATCTTCTAATTCTTTAATTTGTCTAGAAAGATTTTGTTCTTTACTGCTTACTCTTGCGTAACCAATTTTCATTACCATCACTCTATTTCTTTTTATTTAACTATTGTTTTCATAGTTGGCATAAAATTCTCGTAATGCACCAAAATCAGCTAAATTCCCTTGCACTCTCTTAAAACCTAATTGAGATCTATTTACGTTTAAAGCTTTTGCCATTCCTTGTTCATTCTTTGCCATGAAATTAATAGAGTAAATGTCAGCATCGATTTCTGCCCAATGAGTATCTTTGTCATTGGAGTTATAGTAATCATCAAAATAGTTTTCTATATAATCTTGTAACTCTATTTTTTGAACATGGTGTCTTAATTCGTGTAAAAGTAATTGTATAAACCTACCAATTAAATATTTTTTACCTTTTCCAAATCCTAAAGTTAGTAGGATTTTCATTCTTTGGGGATAAAGATAAATGTAATCTTTAAAAGGTGTTTGCTCTTTATCGTGAAAAGTTACCGCCCCACTTCCTTTTAACAATTCGTTACTAATATTGGTTGGAAGTTCTTCAGCAGAAGCTTTATCAAAAATAGTGGTTATTTCTACAGAATCTAAATAAAGTTTTTCTCCTTTACTTTCTACAAATTCTATTGCTTGATTTGCGTACTCTTGGGTAGGCATGAAATTGCTCCTTCATAATACATATTTAAAACAATCATTTAAAAAAGCACCTGGAACCCTACTATAACACATTTTCCAATTTGATTGTTTAGAGTCTACCTAAAACTGTCAAATTCTATTGGATAGTGTATTATTAGAAGAAGATTATATTTTGTCTCAATCTTTAAAAGATGGATTTAATTATTTTCAGGAGGGATTTTTATCACAACAGCTGCAGATACAGCTCTGATGGATATAAAATGTATAAAAAGAGTTTTATGGTCATGCAAAGATTCTGAAAGTTTTAATGCAGTATATATTTTTTCGCTGTTGAGAGATAGTTGTACAGTGATCAAAGAAATAAAAAAGAGTTTTATAGAAACTGATAGTATTAATATAGATGAAGACATAACAAAGATAAGAGATAATATAAAGATTTTTGGACAAAGAAATGGATTAAGCAATCAAGATATGTATAAAAAAGTTCGAGGAATCCATGAAGAAAGTTTTGAAGCTTGGGAAAATAATATCGGATTTTTTATATCTAACAATGAAATATTAGGTAGTACGATGTACAGTACCTATATGTTTTATGATTCTACATTTGAAAACCCATATAGACTTAAAACTGAAGAGGATGTATTTGCTCAATATCAAAATTTTATTCAAGAGTCACTACCTTTTGCTTTAATATCCTTAGAAAATACTTTAAGCGGTAACAATGAAATTAAAATGCCAAGTATAAAAGAAATTAATAACGAGCCAATAAAACATTTTGATGGAAGGGCTGAATTATTTTTTAATGATAAAGAAAATTCCTTAACCTACCAAAGCATGCTATTTAGATTGATTATGAGTCTTCAAGAATTAAACTATATAGTATTTATTTATTCAAATTTCATTGTACACACTAACAAAGAATTTATTGATCAATATTATTTTACCCGAGTACTAACAAAAAACTTAGATACAGTTTTAAAAAATATAAAAAACCTCTCACAACATCAAAAAAATGATTTTAATGAATGGTTAGATTCTATTGAACAAAACATTTTAAAAGATAAAATAAAAGCAATTGTACAGGAAAAAGATTTGTCTAAATGGATAAAAAATATGAGAGACACGATTCATTATAATACTGATGCAAAAAATACAATTACTAACTTTCTAGAATATTTTAGTTACAATCAAGAAGAAGTCTTCGAAAGAACAGAATACTTATACCAAGAGTTTGTTATTCCAATAAAAACTGCTATAACAGATTTTATTAAAATAAATAAAAAAGATAAATTTTCGCTTCCAAAAATACTTTATCTAAGAGAAAAAGAAAGACTGAGAAAAAAATCATTATAAAATAAATTCATATTGTTAGGGGAAAATCAATGCCTACACTCAGTTGGAATGAAATTCGTTCTCGAGCTGCAAAATTTGTAAATGAATGGAAAAACGAATCAAGTGAACATGCAGAAGCCAAAAGTTTTTGGGATCAGTTTTTTGATATTTTCGGCATTAGTAGACGCCGTATAGCAACATTTGAAGAAAGAGTACATACTCAAGATGGAGATGGATATATTGATCTTCTTTGGAAAGGCGTTTTATTAATTGAGCATAAATCAAGAGGAAAAAATTTAGACAGGGCTTATTCTCAAGCAAAAGATTATTTTCCAGGTATAAAAGAAGTTGATTTGCCAAAATATATATTAGTGTCTGACTTTGAACATTTCCGCTTGTATAATTTAGAAAATGGTGGAGTCAGAAATTTCACTTTAGAACAATTACCTCTTCATCTTGAATTATTCAGCTTTATTGCAGGCTATCATCAACAAGAACTTAAAGAGCAAGATCCAGTCAATATTCAAGCTGCCGAAAAAATGGGGTTATTGCACGATAAGTTAGAAGAAGTCGGATATGCAGGAAAAGAATTAGAGGTTTATCTAGTCCGCTTACTATTTTGTTTGTTTGCGGACGACACAAGTATATTCAATAAAAATTATTTTCGTGATTACATACAGCAATTTTCTAAAGAAGACGGTAGTGATTTAGGCGTTCACATAAGCCAAGTTTTCCAAGTTCTAAATACACCAAAAAATGAAAGATATAAAAATATGGAAGAAACTTTAAAGGATTTTCCATACGTAAATGGTAGTTTATTTTCTGAACACGTAAATATAGCGAGTTTTGATAGGGATATGAGAGAAATTTTATTAGAGTGCTCACTATTAGATTGGGGGCAAATCTCTCCGGCTATTTTTGGCTCCTTATTCCAAAGTGTAATGAATAAAGAAGAAAGAAGATCATTAGGTGCTCATTACACTAGTGAAGAAAATATATTAAAGGCTATAAAACCTCTGTTCTTAGATGATTTATGGAAAGAGTTTTATACTGTAAAAAATTCAGAAAAACAATTGGAAGCCTTTCACCATAAATTAGAAAACCTTAAAATACTAGACCCAGCATGTGGCTGTGGAAATTTTCTTATTATTTCTTATCGCGAAATACGTTTACTAGAAATCGAAGTTATTCGCGAATTAACAAAAGGCCGCATGATTTTAGACATTAATTTATGGGTGCGAGTTGATGTAGATCAATTTTATGGTATTGAAATTGGCGAATTTGCTTCTCAAATCGCACAAGTGGCTTTATGGCTTATAGATCATCAAATGAATATGAAAGTAAGTAAAGAGTTTGGAGAATACTTCATAAGACTGCCATTATATACACGCCCTAGTATCGTAAATAATAACGCTCTTAATCTTGAATGGGAGAGCTTAATCAATAAGCATGAGCTAGATTACATCATAGGTAACCCTCCATTTTCAGGTGCAAGAATGATGTCAAAAAGTCAAAAAGTGGATTTGCGAGCTATAATGAAGTCTTATAATGTTTCAAAACCGAACTCTTTTGATTATGTTGTTGCTTGGTTTGTCAAAGCAGCAAACTATATTTCAAATACAAAAATAAAGGTTAGCTTTGTTGCTACAAATTCAATAGTTCAAGGAGAGCAAGCAATTGAATTGTGGAGATATTTAATCGGGATTCGAGGAATTAATATTCACTTTGCCCATCAAACTTTCCAATGGCAAAGTGAAGCACGAGGCCGAGCAGGTGTATATTGCGTTATCATTGGTTATGGATTAGAAAAACCAAAAGAAAGAAAATTATATTCTTATCCTCATGTAAAAAGTAATCCAAATTCAAAGACAGCTAAAAATATTAATAATTATTTATTAGATGCTCCTACTACCTTTATTAAGATCAGAAGGAAGCCTATTTCTGATGTAGAACCAATGATTTTTGGTTCCATGCCCAATGATGGTGGCCACTATCTTTTCAGCGAAAAAGAAATGAAAGAATTTATTAAAGAAGAACCTTTATCTCAAAAATACTTCCGTCCTTTTGTTGGAGGTAGAGAATTGCTAAGTGGTAAACCAAGATATTGCTTATATCTCAAGGATTGTTTGCCCAAAGAATTAAAAGCTATGCCTGAAGTGAAAGAATTAGTAGCAAAAGTGAAAGAATTACGAGAATCTAGTAAAAGAGAAGGCACGCAAAAGTTAGCTATGTACCCTACTCACTTCGGCGAGGACAGAACACAAAACAGTAATATTCTAGCTATTCCTGCGGTAACCTCAGAGAAAAGAAATTATATACCTATTGCCTATTTAGATAAAAACTATATCTGTAGTAATAAAATTTTTCAAATCCCCAACGCTTCTTTATATCTGTTTGGAGTTTTAAATTCAAGTATGCACATGGCTTGGACAAATACAGTGTGCGGAAGGTTAGAAAGTCGCTACAATTACTCTAATACTATTGTTTATAATAATTTTGTTTTTCCTGAAGTCACGAATAAAACAAAAAAATATATAGACAAAGAAGCACAAAACATTCTAGAAGTTAGAAAAAAATATTTAGAAAAAGAACATAGCCTTTCAGACCTGTACGATTCACTAATGATGCCAAGTGATTTGCAAAAAGCACATGAAAGACTAGATTTAGTAATAGATAGAGCGTATGGTTTTCGAAAAGAAAAAACTGAAGAAAAACGAATGGAATTTTTAATAGAAAAATATACTGAAATTAGTCGTTCAAACAATTAAATAAACAAAACCTTCGGGAGCCCTTTAATTATAAAATTAAAGGGCTCCTATTTTAGATTATGCGATTAATTGAAATAATGCTAATCTCCTGTGGAATAGTATCAAGTTCACTGGAATATACGTCTTTAATTTTCTGTTCTGCTTCTTTTTTATTTTTCGCTTGAATCTCGCCCTCAAAAACTTGAGGAAAAATTGAATCTTTTACGGAAAAAGTAAATGTCAATATAATCAACTACTTTCTAATATTATAAGTCAATTATATCAATTAAATGTCTTTTTAAAAAGACAGTTTAGAAAATCAATTAATGCTTTTTGTTTTTTCTCTTCCAGTAATTCGGTTCATGCCTTCTTCAGTCACTAACCAATTACGTCCACTCTGTCGATGTTCCTCTTTATAAAAACGGCCTCTTTTTATCCAATTCAATACGGTGTTGTTCGCTACATTCCATAAGTATTCAGCTTCTTTTATAGTAAAAACTTTATACAACGGATTGTTTTCCATAGAATTATCCTTTCATAAATACATGTTCATTATATGTATATTTATTATTTAATAATTATTTTAAATCAATAATACTAGTCAATTATATCAATACGTTAACTTTTATAAAAGACAAATAAAAATATTGATTTTCGTTTTCTTTTCCAATATGTAATGCAGATACTTATAGTAGATAGCTTAAATACAAATAGATAATTATTACTTGTTCCTGACGATCTTTTTTACAAATTATATGTATGTCGGAAGCTATTAGTAAGGGGGTTAAAAATTTTAGAGCAAATTTAGCTTGGATAGAGGTTTTTTACAGATGAAAAATTATAGATATAACTCTAAGGGAAGTGGTGGAATTAATAATATTTATATTTAGGTGTGTCACATTTAGAAAGAAAGCTCCAACACTCCGAACTGTACGTTGAAATTAACGATTGATAATAAAAATTGCCACTTTGTATTACACATATATTTTTATTGCAGATACTAGTAGGGGAAGGAGAAAATAATTTAGCCTGATCGGTAGAAAAATTTATTTAATATCGAATGTTGTAAGTGCAGGACATTATGGTACATGTGCTCACGCAGTATTATATTCAACATGTCACATTGGAAAGCCAAAGTACAACATTCTTATGCGTAGGTTAAAAATTAAAGTTGTATAAAAAGAAAAGACAGCTTTTTTCATTTTGTTTGCTAGAGGGGTATATCAAAAGTACTTCATCTTTCGCCTAGAGGGAAAAAATTTTTTTCTAGCAGAAGGAATAAAAATAAAGAACCACTGCTGCTATTACAGTGGCTCTCGAAAGGAGGAAAGACGATGAAATTTGAGGTTGGAGATAATATCGTTAAGGTCGTTAAAATTATCTGTCGTCATGTTGCCATCACTATCGCATATATTCTTTAAGAAAATTAGGTTGACAGTTCAAGCTGTCAGCCTTTGTTTATTATGTCACTATTTATATAGAAGTCTACATTTCTAAAGTTTGGTGTGACTTTTTATTATCCTTTTCTTTTCCTTCTATTGCTTGATCTTTCTTAGGCTGTTTCTCTGCTTTTAGGTCTTTCTCTTTAATCAGTTCGTATTTTTGTTCCATGCTTCGACTAGTCACACTCGATGTTTTAGCGATAGTTTCGGTAAGATTAAAGGATTCTCCTTGCTTCATATTAGCAAAACGCTGTGTTGCATCTTGGAGACCGATTTGATACCTATTATCATTGTTTGTTTTTACAGTAACCTCATACTGATGGTTCAGGGTTTGAGAATGGACTTGAGCAACTTGTTCTAATTCAACTTTACTCTGATTAAATGGTTCGTTTTTGGAAAGGTTGGGTGTCTTGGTCTCAATCATCTGTTTAGCATTGTCTCGATCTATTTTATCTAGTTTCTGTATCTTGTTCTGTTCTAACATGCCACGCAGTCGATCATAGGCGACAACACCTGCTTGCCAATCTGTTTTTCCTTCACCTAATACAATCGCATTGGGAGAGTGCTTTTGTTCTGGAATACGATTGTTTAAATTCTCCGTTTCGCTAATAGATTTTCTTATATCCTGTAAATACTCATTATCATACCCAATCTCTTGAGAAACCTGCGTATATTTATTTTTTAAATCATCTATGGTGCTGATACTGTTATCGCCTTGAATGAAGTTTTTGATCGTATCGGTATCTTCATGGGTGGGAAGATAATTTATGTCTCGGATTTTTCTTATTATATAGTCGTTTTGCACTTCCATACCCTTTTCTAATAACTGCTCTTTCGCTTGCTGATTACTAAAATAATTCTCCTGAGAATCTTTCTTTAAGTCCAGCTCATTAAGACTCCAGGCTAACTCGTCTTGCTGCACAAGTTTTAATTCATCGGTTATCTCTACAGCAGCAGTCCATGAGGAAAGTTCAGCAATTGGTTGCTGATTTGCCTCATTTTGAATTTTTGTAGTGTTCCCTTGATCTTCTAGCTTCCATTGATCGTTAATGAATTGATAGCTTTTATTGATCTTTCCCGTTTCATCTTGTAAAAGATTTAATACCTGAGCGTTGTTATCTTGAAAATCTTTTAAGGTAATAGGGTTACTCGAAGCTAAACCGTCTTTAAAACTCATGTTGTTTTCTTCATCTATTTGAAAAGTACCCGTTTTAATCTCAAGGTTTTTGGTATCTAAGACTTCATATACTCCCTTATCTGTAAGACTTAATTCATTAGCAAAAGACAAATGAGCAGTTTGTTCCTTAAAAATGTCTCCATTTTGTTTTTCTTGCCCTTTTTCCTTGCTTAGTTCCAATGGTTCGATAACTTGTTCTACTTCTTGGACTGTTTCTTTCAGTGTGCCTTGTATATCTTTAAGAGCTTGCTTAGCATGGTCCATATCCTTTGCCCACGCTGCAATATAATTCGCTGAGTATCCTTCGGTATCTAATTGAAAGTATTTGGATGTAGCAAAAGCAACCGATTCTGCCTGAGCTTCCTTTTGCTGTTTATCGCTATTTGCGAACTCACCCCCCCGATGATGTAGCTTTAAATGGGCATGTTCGTGAATCAATGTTTTAAACTTCATCTCAGGGCTGGGGTCACCGGCAGTATTAATTCTGATTTTGTTTTCATTAAGATATGCCAACCCCCGAGCATTATTATTTAGCAAAGACTTTTCTTGAATATCAATCCCACTACGCTTCCAATGTTCTTTTAAAGCTTCATATGCCTGAGACATATCTTTCCCTTTTAGAACAGATTGCCCTAATTCCAGTTTTTTTCCCTTCGTTTGGCTAATATCAAAAACTGAGACTGGACGATACCCCGTTATGACTTGTTGTTTTTCCGTAACTTTATTTCCATTCTTATCATAAACAGGCTTTTGAGTTTGAGGGTCTATCTTGTCTAACTCTTTCCATGCGGTTTTCGGGGCTAATATCTTCATGGCTTTTTCGCCTTTTTTAACATGCCTACCTTGCTTCTTCCATGAATTGAACCCTTGTACCACACTTGCTTCTGAATTTTGGTGCTGTATCAACATGATATTGTTCATGGAATAGTTAGGAAAATGAGCCATTGTAGTGAGCAGATGCTGAAGCTGCTTCGGATTATCAAAGGCTTTTTGAACAGCATTTTCTATATCTTTATTGAGCTTATCTATTTGTTCGTTATTGCTTCCCATATACTATTCCTCCCCTTTTATCAGGCTATAAAGAGGTTCATAGTAATCTTGGTTTTCAATACTCCTTTTTAAATAAGCTGTGTTAGTTGCATGGAGAGTTGAACCATTCGGAAGTTCATTTAAACAATATAATTCGTTTGGTTGAAACGCATAAATAGGTAGTTCAGAGCCTAAAATTTCGTGATATTCAAACAGCCCACTTTTCTTTGAAGATAAAAACATTCAGCGTCTCTCCTTTTGAACAAATGTTTCTAGTTCTTCTATTAGTTGTGCTGCCCCTTCTGGACTAACAAATAATTCAGTATCACCAATACGTGCATTATCATCACTAATCTTTTGTGTCACAACGCACTCCTTTTTAGGTTGGTATTTCGATAAAATAATCTGATCTTTGTCTGTGAAGATTTCTACAGGGTCGCCTTTATCAAGTTCAAGCGTCCTTCTCAGTTCCTTTGGTAACACTACTCGCCCTAATTGATCTAGCTTTCGTACAATTCCTGTAGATTTCATAATTATGCTCTCCTTTTAGCTTTTGATCTTGTTGTGGTTTAAATTATTTTATAGTTCCATTCCTGCGGAAGAAGTTTTAGCTCGTTCTGTTTTCTGTAATCGTTGCCCTTCTTTTTGATTTTCGTTTTCTTGTCTGCTTTCCTTTTCAGAAAGATTTTCATGGTCTAAGTCTGCGGAAGATTGTTTAGAAGCACTCTGTTCCTTGCTGTTTCCTTTTATATACTGACTAAATTCTTTTGCTCTATTGCTGTCCTGCACAATAAAGTTTTCTACAGTATCTAATTTTTTATTTAATGATCTATTCTGTGTCTTGAGCTTCTCATTTTCTTCTTTTAATTTTTTAATCTCAACTTCAGGAGTATCATTATTTAGTTTTTGATCGACACTTGCTGTTATATTTTTTGCTTTCTCATTCCATGAAAGAACTTTGTTTTGCACTTTACTAACAGCTTCATTTTTCACATCTCTTATATTTTGCACACTTTCATTTATAAGATCTTTTTCGTACTGGATACCTTGCTTTATCCTGTCTACTCTTTCATTAATTTTATTATTGAGTTTTTCTTTAAAATCATTCGCATATTCATTTAATTTATCTCCCACGTTTTGAACAATCTCTTTCATAGAACTTCTTTCTTGTTTCTTTTGTTGATCTTGTAATAGTTTTTCCACTTTCTCAAAGTGATTTTCTAGCAGCTCGTTCAGTTCATTTTTCGTAAGATAAGACTGGCCTTTGTTATCGCTCATGCCTTCAATGGTATTTGTTAAGTCCGTTCCATGTTTCTTTAATTGTTCTTGAATATTTTCAGCCACTTCTTATCCACCTTTCTTTTTTATTAATCTATACTAAAAATTAAGCAAAGAGTGCTTTAATTTAGAACAACATCAATTCACTGATATTACATAAGGCTCGGAAATTGGTTGCTTGATTACTTGTTGGGTTAAAAATTCGCGTATTGGACCTGTTTTCACTTCTACAGAAAGTTCTACTCCAATAAAATCTAAAATTCGTTTAACGTGATTAGCAGCTAATATATGAGAAACGTTTATCTCAGGAATCTGGAACCATATATCATAGTCTTGGGCAGTTTTAATAATAAAGTTACACGCTTTTATTTTAGGCTCACTTCCATATACTCCTGTCCATTGCGTGTACCCGTCTTGAATAGCTTTCTCGTGGGTGGCATATATAGTTATACTCTCAATATGATTAGAAAAATCGTGAGTGGCTTCTATTCTCTGTAAAAAACTATATATATAATTCTCCCACCCTGTCAGGTACTCTCTATTAGCGTGTTCTGAAGGTTTGAATATCCAACGTCCATTTTCAAAAAAGATATAATCTTTATAAATCGCTTTATCTTGCCGCACTACTGAATGGACAATGCTATTATCAATAAATGTGCTATCTTGATTATGGCTCAAATCTAAAATATCCACTTTTGCATGGTACTCTTCCCATTCATGCCAACCAATATCTTGTAACACCTTTCTTGTTAATTTATTGTCATAACCTGCTTTATGTCCGTCATACAACCAAAGTTGCTCCCCATTCCGATTGAAAATTACCATACTGGGGATTTCTAAACCCTTTCCTGCATTAACCTCAGAATCACTTATAGAATAAAACCCCATAAAAAATAGATCTTCTTTTTGAAAAGCAGTGACAATACGAAATGGATTTTTAAATATTGATTGATAATCTTCCCACGTGCCTTTGATAATTGAACTCACGCCAAAAACTCCTTCATTATTTCTTAGATTTAATAATTATGTCTTTCCTTCCTTTGAAGGAAATTCTAAACGTATGCCGTCCTTCGTTCTTAATAGAAAAGCTTCAAATGATTTTCCTTTTTTGCTTTTGAATCCTTTAATCAAGTTGGTTTTATCCTTTTCACACAGGGATTTCACTTGGTTCTTAGTAAGATTTTTCCCTAAAAACACTTTCGGGAAGGTTTGTTTACACCCTTCACTATAAGCAGAACAACCATAAAACTTCTTTCGATCTACGATATGACCGTTTTGACATGAAGGACAAAGGGCAATATGCTGTTCATCTTGCATAGCTTTTTTAGCTTTAGTGGTATCAACATTTTTAATATCTTCTTGGGCTTGCTCGACAAGTTTCGACACAAATTTTTTCGTGTTTGCTATAAAATCTTCCTGTTTTGCTTCATTAGCCCCAATTCGTTTTAAAAATTGTTCCCATTTAGCTGTCATATCAGGCTTAGAAAGAAGTGTTCCTTCTACAGCCTTGCAAAGTATTTCTCCTTTTTCTGTTACGGTGACTTTGTTTTTCTTCACTTCAATGTATTGCTGCTTTATCAGCGTTTCGATAATGCCGCTGCGTGTGGCTTCTGTGCCTAGCCCTTCAACGTCTTTAAGGGTTTCCTGGGCTTCCTCATCATCAACCTGTTTACCGCACGTTTTCATCATCGTAATAAGCTGTCCTTCGGTATATGGCTTAGGTGGTTGGGTTTTCCCTTCTTTAATAAACACCTGAGCGTCTACATTTAAGCCTTCTTCGACTGGCGGCAAAGCCTGATTCTCTTCTTGATCTTCACTGTCGCTTTTATCAGCAGCAAATAAAGACTTCCAACCTTTTATTTTTTCGATCTTTCCAGTGCTTTTGAACGGGAGCTTTTTCACTTCCGTAATTACTTGCGTTTCTTCATACACATAATCGTGATGAAACATAGCTAAAGCACTTTTAACAACTTCAAAATATAGATTGGTCTGTTTTTGATCTAATTTATTAAGAGTTGTCGAATCCGGTATTTTTTTAGTCGGTATGATGGCATAGTGTTCTTGGACCTTTTGATTATCTACATACCGTTTTTGAGGTTCTAAAGATGAAGGTTCAAATGTTTGTGCTGCAAGATTCTGATAGCTAGTTAAATTTTCTTTTAAATATTTAAATTCGTTTCCCGTAATATGCTGGGTGTCTGTTCTTGGGTAAGAAACGAGCTTCAACGGGTTATCATAAAGAGATTGCACAATTTTTAGGGTTTCGCTTGGACTATACTTGTATTTTTTGTTCGCTAATGTCTGCAAGCTAGATAAGGAATGTAGCTTTGGGGGCTTGTTTCGCTTTTCCTCCTTCGTGATCTCAGTAACAGTTCCTTGTTCTTCACCATGCAAGCCCTGCTTCTGCATAAGGTTTTCTAATTCGGCTTTATCTTTGTACCTGCCTTTGTATTTGCCTTTATAAGTTCCCTGATTCGTTTGAAAGTCTCCTGTTAGTTCGTAGAAGGGTTCAGATTTAAAATTTTCTATGGCTTGCTGTCGATCATATATCAATTTTAGTGTGGGCGTTTGAACTCGCCCTACACTCCATGCACCTTTCGTCTGTAGCCCTTGCTGTTGAAGCAACACACTATAAAGGCGTGTGCCACTAATGCCAACAATCCAATCAGATATTTGTCTAGCCTGTGCTTCTCGGTACATCGGATAATATGGGGTAGCAGCTTGCAGGTTCGAAAAACCTTTCTTAACTTCTTCAACTTCAAGGCTATTTATCCAAAGCCTCTTCATGGGCTTGTGTGCGTTCCCTGAGACTTCAATAATGCTACGTGCTATATTCTCTCCTTCTCGGTCACAATCTGTAGCTATAATGATCTCATTGGCTTCATTCAATAATCCTTTAACGATCTTAAATTGATCTTTAGTTCGAGAACTAGGTTGTAATTCAAATTCATTCGGAATAATAGGAAGGGTCGTTAATGACCATGTTTTCCACTCTTCTTTGTATTGCTCAGGGCTTTTAAGCTCTACTAAATGACCAACTCCCCATGTAATTTTTGCACCTTTTGGAAAAATACTACATTCTTTAATGGAAATATAGCCCTCTCCCTTTGTCGTGGAGAAGGCACTAGCATATGCGTTTGCTTGGCTTGGCTTTTCTGCTAAAACAACAGGTGTACTCATAAGAGTAACCTCCTTCGTTCATGGTTACATTGGCAAACTTTTTTCTTTAGTCTCCTGATCTTCATTATTTAACTCTTTCATTATTTCATCTAGTTCTTCCATATCTTCTTCTATTTCTGCTTCTTCATCTTCAAAGCTAGATTCTTCTTCGCTTGTGGTTTCTTCGATTTCTTTAAAGAAGTTTTCAATAACTTCTTCTTCGCTTTCCTGTTCTTCATCTAATTCATTTTCCAATAAGCTTTCTACTTCATCAGGAGTTAAGAGTGGTTCATTATCTTCTTCTATTTCTTCTGTTTCTTCATCTTGTGTGTTTTCTTCCTCAACTTCTACATCTTCAGCCTTCGGTATTAAATCGTTAAAGATTTGAAATTGAAAAGCTTTTTCTACCCAAAATGGATTTTGCCCTGTAACGATTAATAAAGCTTCATTTTTCGGTTTATTAATTAATTCCTGTGGTGTAATAAGTGGACGTTTAGTAAATTGATCAGAGGTGCTAGTTGTATTTTTTGTTGAAAGTATTGCACTATCAGGATTCTTGCTTTTTTGTTTGTATTCGGCGGTAGTATCACCTATCATATCCTGACTATAAAATTTCGTAGTTTCAGGGTCTTTAGAACCCAAAAAGAAATGAGTGTCATGGTTATTTAGCATAGCGTTAGTATTTTCTTTACCATAAAGATTTTTATTTTGCAGCTGACTAATAGATTGAACAATAGTAATCATCGACATATTCAATCCTCTGCAGGTAGCACACACTTCAGGGTATTGATCGATTCTGCCTATATTCGGAAACTCGTCCATGATAAACATGGTCGGTATTGGTAATACTCCATTATGCTTATCCGCTTCGGAATAGAGCGTATTTAATAACTGGTCAAAAAATGTAGCTGTTAGCTGCTTAAATGGATTTTTTTGCATACGCAGTTTTACATAGATAATTGTTTTTTCTTTAACCAAACTCTCAAAACGAAAATCACTATTCGCAGTCATGCTTTGAACTTTTCTCATAGAAAAAATATTGATCTGTTGAGTTAGAGTAGTAAAAATACTGGAACGTGCTTTATCTTCATCGCCACTGGCTAACTGAAAAGCATGATAGGCCTTATGAGAAGGTGACATACTTTCAAGCATATTAGGAAAGTAATCTTCGTCTCTTCCTGCTTCAGCTACTAACTCTATAACTTTAGATAATGTAGCTTGATCGCCGTACTTTTCTTTAGCATAAAGAATAAAGCCTACAAGATAGTTGAGTCCTGCCTTCGCCCAAAAGTCTTGTTTTCCATCTTCAGACGCGTTAGAAGCAATCGTATTTGCTACTTCTCTTGCACTTTCATCATCTTCAACATAATCTAATGGGTTATAATTGGCTTTTTGGAAATTACTAAAGTCAACTTGGACAACATTATAACCTTGATCTTCTTTAAGTTTGCTCGTAAGTAAATGAAGCTCGCCCTTTGGGTCTGTCACGATCATATTAGTATCTTTATTATTAATAATGTTGCTGATAACAAGAGCTTGAGATTTCCCTGAACCACTACCGCCAACGACAAAAATATTTCTATTAATCGAATCAAGCTCTGGGGGCATGATAATCAATTCTTTAGATTTAGCTACTTTAGCTAGTATGATTCCTGGGGGTAAATTATCTTTATTATTTCGAGTATTTTTAAAGCTCGCTTTTTTTACGAAAATTTCATCATTCATAACGTCTTTAGGATCTCCCCATGTCGCAGAACCATGAACTCCGAAGTCACTAGCGTCTTTATACTTTTTAATGATGATTCGATGACGCTGCCATGCAAATAGCAGCAGCATTAAAATTACTGGTGTAGCCCACAAAACGGAATGGATTTCCGTATTACCATTAAAGTAAAACATAATGTTATCTAACGGACTTAAAAGAGCCTCATTCACACTTAATGATGTTTCAATGGAATAAATAAGTGAAGAAATTACATAAGTTCCTAAAATTGACATTAGAATGCATAAAGAAATTGCTTGCTTCGCAGTTGAAGCAAAACGCATATTGCCACCTCCGAAAATATGATATAGCCCCCATGAAATAAAGTATATGTATAGTCTATCATATACATATACTCACTTCCATAATTCGAGGGTACTATATATCTAAGTGTTTTTCTTGAGTATTTCTACCCCTTCGTTTCTTTTTCTTCATTTCTTTCTCTTGATTAGTAACACTATCTTTTTGTTTACGTTCCATATCTTGAACAGCCTTATCAATAGATGAAAGTACATCGTTCGCCGGATTCATTGAAGTTGAGACTTGTTCATTTTCTTTACTTTTACTGGAAGTAGAATCTAAAGAAGTATCTTTTGTTAATGGTTCATCTTCTTGATAATTTTCATAGGCTTGAGTTAAGTCACTCGTATTCATATCTTCAATTTCTTCTTTTTCTTTACTGCTTAATGGTTTATCTGAGTTTAATAATTCTTCTTTTAAACTTGCTGCGTAATATTCTATTTGTTGATCTAAAGACTGTTTTTGTAAATCCAGTTCATTAATTTTTATAGCCTGTTTATAAGCGTTAACTTCATCATTATTTTTGAGAGATTCTTGATATGCTTGTTTGTATTTTTTCATAGTTCGATCAGTGACGATTGATTGTTGATTTAATTCTTTTAAAGTTTCTTTGTCATTATTATTTCCATGAATTTCATTATCTTTTTGAATGTGTTGGTTAATTCTCTCCTGTAAATCTAATTCATTCGAAGGCAAAGTATCATTTTTGATTTCTTTCAATAAGGTATATCGAGCATAAGGATATTGATCAAAATTATCTTTTAAATATTCCGGCTTATGATTTTCAAAATCAATTTTTGAAGTTCTAATTATAGCTTTTTCAGCCTGAAAAACTAAGGTATTTAATTCATCTTTTTGTTCGTTTCGTTTAGCCAATTTATCTTCTTCGTTTTTCAAATTTTGAATAGAATCTTTCACTTGTTCATTAAATGATTTAGGAGAAAAACCATAATATTTAACATTGGATTTCTTATCATTTTTGAAAACGTGAACCGCCTTATTAATAATATCTTTTTCGCTTTGTAACTGACGAGATTTACTTTCTAAGCTTTTCGTCCAGTTAGATATTCTTTGTTTTTGTTCAATGAGATTTTCATAATTAACTTCGCCTTTAATGATCTTACTTAATTTAGATAAAGATTCTTTTTCTACATCAGAAAAACGACTGTCCTTAAAAGAAGCAGCCTTTTGATTTTCATATTCTTCTAAACTAACAACCTTTTGTTTTTTAAGTTCTTCAAGTTCTTTATTAATTTCATTAGCTTCTAGATTAATTTGTCCTTTTTCTGTAACTGGCATGTATGGAACATGGTTTTTTTCAGCCTTTTTCTTAGCCTTTTGTTCCATATGAAATGCTGCATGACCTAAATGTATTGTTGGTACTTTATCAATGCCCTGATCGGCAAAACTTTTATGAGAAACAGAAATATCTAAACCTTTTTCTTTCAAAGCATAATTACACTTTTCAGCAAATGATTCACGCCATTTTTCTAAAGTTTCTTTGTCATTCCAATTAGTTAAACTCACAAACTTATCTTTGGGCTTACCATTTTGATTTAAAACAAAATTTCCTTTTTCATCTAATACTTTTTCGCGTTTCTTTTTCTGTTTCCATTCTCCATTAATATCAAATGAACGGGTAGTAAGCATGATATGAGCATGAGGATTATGTTCTTTATCACGATGAATGCTTACATCACTCACCATACCTTCTTCCACAAAATTTTCTTCACAATAATCTTTAATTAAATTTGTCTGTTCCTCATTATTTAATTCTTTAGGAATCGCTACAGTGATTTCTCTTGCTAATCGTGCATTAACATTTTTCTCTTTTCGTTCTACTTCATTCCATAAACTTTGACGGTTTTTAGTCCATTCAGGGGCATGACTCGGAGACATAATAAAAGATTCCGGCTTAACTTCACGTTTCTTATATTTTTTCGTTTCCCCGTCACGTTCGGAGAACAAAGACTCTCCACTTCTATAAGAAGCAGCTGCAACTGCACTTTGATTTGTTCGATTAATATTACTTACAGAAACATGATAGATAGCCAACCTTTTTCCCTCCTTTTGCCCCTGCGGGCTATTGTCGATAGACAAGCTATCACCGAAGGTGAACCATCGAGCGTAGCGAGTTCGCATGGAAACACATGATTTTTCGAAGAAAAAACTATGTGTGTAAGTGCGCCCTAACCCTTATCGGCTTAGGGATATTGTAGCACTAGACACCTTCCACCTTCAATGATAAGATGGATTTAAATTACATTTATTCAAGTTCAAAACCAATTAAATACAAAATACAGAAATCGAGGTGAATTTTTGAATGTCCATGAAAGAACTAGAAAGATTAAAGAAAATTGAAGAACAAGAAGAAAAGTTGAGACAAAGAAAAAAAGACATTCAGAAAAAAGTAAATCAACAAAAACGTAGAGATCGTAATCATCATATGATTACCTTTGGTGCTATGGTTGAACAACACTTAGACATTGACCATTTGAATATCTATGAGAAACGAGAAGTGCTAAATACAATAAGTGCTAGAGCAAAAGAATTAATTCCTCCACATCTCAAAAAAGAAAATTATAATGGAGAAACTGACGAAGATAATATTTACACATATAAGCTCAATAAAAACAGTTTCTTTGAAGATAAAGAAGATACTGTAACAGAAAATGACCGTTCATTTAATGAACAAGACACTCTAAACGATAATCATAATTCTAATTTTTAATAAAGATAGAGCCTAGCTTTTAAAAGCTAGGCTCTTATTATTTATAAACTCATTGATTTAGTTTTTGTTTTCATTCTCTGATTCTGCTTTTGCTTCTTCTGGTGTGATTGATTTGTTTTTTGATTAACATTTTGTTTATCTTTATACTTGCCAATTTTTGTATCAATGTTTTGTTCCCAAGCATTTAATTTATCAAGTGATTGTCTATTAGCAGATTCATTTTTTAATAACTTTGCACGTTGATTTTGAATTTTTAATTTTGCATACGTTAATTTTTTTATTGCTTCTTTATTTCGTCTTTCCCGTTCTCGTTCTTTTAATCGTTTTTGTACTTTATTTAATAAATGTTTATTTTGATAAATTTTAATAGCAACTTTAGCTGTCGAAGGATACATCTTAATTGCTTTTTGAACTTTATCTAAATCTTTTTTGATATTATTATGATCTTTTTTCAGGTCATTTGAATTTCCATTTTTTTGATTATGTTTTTCTAATTTTTTATCCTTCTTTTTTAATTCAGTGTAGCGAACAACATTGTCTATCATAGCATTAATTTCTTTGTAAGAGCTTCGATTTGCAGCCAATGTTCTTTCCCTCCTAAATCATTATTTGTTATACTTATCGTAACATATTTCGTTTAAAAATTTGGAAATACTGGAAAAAAGGAGGTGTTTTATGTCGGGCGTTATTCACCTTAACCTCACACTAAACAACGCAGAAAAATTAATGTTTTTAAAAGAACATTTAAATATTTCTTATACGCAGCAAATCTCTTATATTTTCTATGAGCTTTCTAAAAATGATTCGAATGAGTTATTTAGAATTGCTTTTGAAAGTTTAGATCGTTTTGATCGAAAACAGCTCACAGAACAATTTGCTGTACGGCAAGATAAAATTAATTTAGATACGTTCCAGGCAATTTATAAAACAATTAATGAAAAGTATCCCGACACCTTCGAGCAACGAGAGTTTTTTCAGTTACTTATCAATCATTATCTCCACTCAAGTATTGTTTATTCTGATAAGTTCAAAGATAATCTTCTAAAAAAAAAGTTAGATAACCAATTTATTAATAATACTCTAAGGGTTAATGCAACATTAGCTCAGAACATGAAAGACAAATTAAAACCTTACGGTATGCAAGTATCAACTCTTTTTATCCTGTCAGGATTACAGTATCGAGATAGTCTGATTTCATCTATGAGTTATTCTGATTTTGCTCTTAGTCGGTCATTGTTTGGTAGTATCGATATACACAAAGACCAACGAGTACAATTTAAAACCTCCCCTATTGTACGAGAAATTAGCGAAAACATATTAGATTTTAATTTGAGCGAAATGTGTGAACTACTTTTTTTACATGAACTATTCATAAGTGAAAAATAAACAAGGCCGCCAGCATGACTGGCGGCTTATTTATTCGTATAATATATGTATATAAATTAAACACAAGTATATATGTTTAATATATGTACTTGTGTTTATGTATTCTTGCTGATAAAATATAAGTATATTAAAAGTCAAATATATAGGAGTTGTTTTATGAGTACCGTTATTACTACTGCAAGCACAAAAGGCGGCGTAGGAAAGTCATTAATTACTCGCCAACTCGGAGAAATTCTTGCTGCAAGGAAGTATGATGTTTTGATCATTGATCTCTGTCAAAACTCTAGTATTGCTACTGGTTTTTTAGAAGATCGAGACCAGTATCAGTATTCAGCTTATGATTGGCTAATTAGAGAAGCAAAGCCTTCTCAAGTTGTTCAAAGCTATAACGATCATTTAGATTTTATACCTTCTGATGAACGTATAGACGATTTTGAAGATTATGTAGAAAAAAACATGAGCGTCATAAAAAGAATAGACGCATTAAAAGACCACATAGAACCTCTTAGAAATGCTTATGACTTTATTTTGATAGACACACACCCGTCTGAAAACACAAAGCTCGTTTCCTATTCCATGATAGCTAGTGACTTTGTTTTAATCCCTACAGAAGTCTCTGATGATAGTCGTTTAGCTGCCATGAGAACAGCAGACATTACTCAAGAGTTTATTGACGCAAACTACGTTCAAAATTATTTTATTGTGCCTAATAAAGTTACAGTGGCTATGAGTAGCAATGAGGAAAAAATGAATAATTATCTTTATAACCCACTCTTAGAACATGGAATAAAAAAACAGCACTTTCTTCCATCAATTAGACATACTAGCGTGGTTGATCGTCTCAGACTGGATAAAAAATCTTTAATGAGTGAACGGGAAAACAATAAATACGTGAATAACTTCTTAAACGATTTTGATGTTCTGGCAGATAATTTATTAGAAACGATTAGTGGAGGTAAAGCATAATGGCAAATAAAAAAAATTTAGATGAATTAACGGAGAATTATCAAAAGGAAAAAGAACAAGATTCTTCTAAACAAAATGGCAAAAGAAGTGTTCTTCAACGAGTTACTACTGAAAGTGAATTAACTCAATCAGGGAGACCTAAAAAGAAAACTGGACCTGCCCCAAAATTAAACAAACCTATTACTCGTAATTTTCATATTGAAGAAGAAATGTGGGAAGAACTGGGGGATTTAAGCAGACAATTAAAAGTGAATCGTTCAGATCTTATTCGAGAAGCTATTGAGGAAAAACTAGAAAGAATGAAAAAATAAATACGTGTTTAATATATAAACACGTATTTATTAAATTAACATATATTTATTTGTTGTTTTGATAATCCTTAAATCTGCGTTCAGCACGTATAAGTAGTTCATTGTAATCTTCATGTATACCTTCACAATAACGCATAATCGTATGCAACCCAATTTTATGATGTTTACCATTTTCTATATCAGAAACGTATCCATAGCCGATACCAGTTGTATTAGAAACATGGAGTATAGAAAGACCTTTTTGTTTGCGTGTTTGCTTCATTTCTTCAAAAACAAAGTCCATACGCAATTTAATTTGCTCTTTCAACTCCTGTAGTTCTTTTTCTTCTCCCATAATAAACAGCACTCCAATTTCATTGTAGTAGCTTATTTAGCATATGGGATAGGAAAGCACATAACATTCAAAAAGTCCGAATGTTATTGATTAGGCGATTTGATACTGTTATTCTATTTAAAACAGGAAATTATTATCTGTTTGACTAAATACATTCTAAAAAACGAAAAAAGCCCCTGGCTCTAGTTGTTAGGTTGACCGCCATTCACTAGAGACAGAGACTTTTAAGAGAAGCTTTTAATGCGGAAAGCATTAAAATTAATAAACTATTTGGTAACAGTGTATCACATGTTCTGTAAGGGTCAAAATAAAAAACTCTTACTACAGTGCATTTCTTATTGTGGTATTAACTTCCAATTTTTTATAGAAATAGAGGTACACGAATACCTTTATTAGCTTCTCTTTAAGTCTTTAGGGATATAAGGAGGAGCTTTTTGTTATGTCAGATTTCTTTAGCGTTTATGAAGAGCAAGGGTTAAGTTATTTCCAATTACCAAAGGTTTTCTTTAGTAGCGAAAAATATATAAATATGAGTATTGAAGCTAAAGTTACTTGGGCAATTCTTAAAGATCGTTTTCAAATTTCAATAAAAAATCAATGGTATGACGAGAACGGATATATCTACTTTATTTATACTAATGACGATTTAAGAAAAATATTAAATATAGGAAGTAGAAATAAAATAGTCAAAGTGAAAAATGAACTTATCGAAGCCGACTTACTTTATCAAGTTCGTATAGGTGTTCAAAAACCAAATAAACTATACATTAAAAAACCAATTGCAACTGATAGTGATATATACACAATTAATAAAACAGAAGATACAACCACTGATAAATCAGTGAAGTATCAAAATCATACTTCAGAAAAAGTGAAGTATCAAAATCATACTTCAGGAAGTATCAAAAATACACTTCAAGAAGTATCAAATTCATACCCTAGTAATAATAATCTTAGTAATACTGATTTGAGTAAGAATAATTTAAAAGATCAATCTCTTAATGATCAGATTGTTTCACTAGAATTACCTAATGATATAAAAACAGTACTTAATAAATACCAAAAGAGATTGATTGATGATGATATTTCTTTAAATGATATAGAAAGCAATTACAAAGCCCATGAAGAGCTTTTAACAGTAGGGGAATACCAAAGTGCTTTAAACTTTGTATTGGCTAAATTTGAGCGTCCTATAGCTTCTATTGAAGCTGCTATGAGAACAGCAATCACTAAAAAGTTAGAACTTAGAGAAAAAGCAAACCAAAGTAGTAAACCAAAACAAGACACTATGCCTAAATGGTATAGAGAAACGACAAACGATAGTAATAACAATGAAGATGTGCAAGTACCTGAGAATGAAAATAAAACAACCAATTTGGAAGGAGAACGAGAAAAATTTAAAAGATTACTGGAAGAACGAAAGCAGAGAAATGCTTATAGTTCATCAATGGAATCATAGAAAACTTTCTAACAATTACAAAGTATGGGCTTCTATAATGGCAGCCTATACTTTCGTTTGTCTTTTTAGTAATTATGGACCTGATTAATTAGTCATAAACACACAAATAAGAAAACCTAACCTTAAAATGTTTGGTAGGAAGATCAAACTAATATATCTGCACCTATAGTTGGAAAAAAAGAGAATGGAAGGAAAAAAGAAATAAAAAAGTATAAAATTTACATCAACCACCTCAACCTTATTGATTGGGGTTTTTATATATGATAGACTTAAAATATACTAAATTACATATAAGGAGGTGAGATCATGTTTGATCAGATTGGGGGCTTACTAGATTCTCTATTTAGTGACATCCAAAGTACCTTCATTACCCTGTTTGTTATTGGCATTATGATTCTTGGACTTCTTACAGCATTTGGAGGTCAAGAAAGTCAGGGCAAATTTAAAGGCGGTCTGATTTTCTGCATTGGTGGGTTGGCTGTATTCATTTTAGCCCCTGCTATTGTTGATTACTTCCAAAATAATCTTTAAAAGGGGTGTAAGCATTGAATCAGTCTGAAATTCAAGAAATGCTACGCCGAAGGGAAAACATGAAAACCGAGGGGAAGCTAGAACTTCCTCTCGATGTTGACCCTAAACGCTATATTTTTGCTTTCCTCTCAGTAAAAGATACTATTATTCTTTTGCCTTTTTTATTGTTGGGGGCTGTTGGTCAGTACATTTATTGGCAAATGGGTTATGGGATTAGCACCAATTCGATTCTTATTTTCCTCGTACCATTTTTCTTTATGATCGCAGTGGTTTTAACCAAACACCCTATGCGTAAAAACATATCCTTACTTAAATATCGGTTCATATGGAGATTGCAATTTAATAGAAGGCAAAAGCAATTCTTTTATTCAAAGGAAGGCGTTCAAAATATGACGAAAAAACAGAAAAAAAACAGTATTCCTCATACAAGTGAAGCTATGGAAATTAGAAACATCACTTCAGAGTGCTTTGAGACCAAAGATGATCGACTAGTAAAAGTCATTGAAGCTAGTCACATTAACCTTTCGCTAATGAGTAACCATAAGAAAAATGATGTCTACGATGCTTTTGCTCAATTCCTGGAAGATTTACCTCCAAAAATCAAAGTGCAGTTTGCTCATATTGCTCAACCAATTAACCTTAAAAGCTACTATCACTTCTTCCATGAATATCAATCTCAGACGGAAGATAACGTAAAAAAGCAGCTGCTTAATGATTATTTAGACTATGTAGATGATATACAGAAAAGCCGAAACATGGTCTCAAAGAAAATTTACTTGATTATTGGATCTTCTTTTACTAATAGCAATAAAGAAAAAGTGTTAGATGAACTGGAGGAACGTGCTGAATTAATCAAAGACGGAGTTCAAAATATGCTCTCAGGCGACAATGCTTTAAATGCTCACGTTTTAGATAATGATGAATTATTTCAACTGATTCATATGTGCATTGATTACGAAAACGCACAAATTACGACAGAGATTAATAACTCGATTTCTAATTATTTAACTGTCGGTCAAGATACAGGAAAAGAAATGCTTGCAGCTTACGAAAAAGAACTAAAAGAGAAAATCAGATAAATCCTGTACTTGTTTGGAGGTTTTGAATTGGTACTGAAAGACTTAAAAAACAAATTGCCTTTCAGAAAAAAAGAAGAAAATTTAGAAAGTTCTTTTGACTTCGGAAATCAACAGTTACAAGATTTGCTCTCTCCTGACAGCATTGTTGAAACAGCCACGCACATGCGTTTAGGAGGAAACTACGCAAAAACTCTTGTAGCAGTACAATATAAACCTATATTAGATCGCGAAAAAATTATGAGCCTGAATGAGATCAGTGAAAACGTATCTATTTGCTTTTATGTGCAAGAAATAGATCAGCATGACATAAGAAAGCAGCTCTCTCAGTCTATTAAGCAAAACAATACAAAATTAAATGGGAAATACGTTAGTCATGCAGCACAAGCAGAAATTCTTTCTCAGATTAATTCCGCAGAAATGCAACTCCACCAATTAACGTATTCTAATGACAAAGTGTTCATGTTCCAAATGGTCATTCATATTGTGGGGAGCAGTGAAAACGAACTGGACGCATTAACTAAACAAGTTAAAACACGTTTAGGGCAGTTTGCGAAAACATTAGCACCAACAGAAAAAATGCGTGACGCTTTTGATTCCTTCCTACCTCTCCATAAAAATAAAGTGTACGACTTAACGTATAGACCGATGGATACTGAAGCAGTTAGTTACTTTTTTCCTTTTCATCAGAATGAATACTTTCAAGAAAAGGGATTGATTAAAGGGAAAAATAGTGCGACTGGTAATATCATTAGCGTTGATGATGATTTACTTCTAAACAAACACCAAATTGTCATTGGCATGACTGGTGTAGGAAAATCAACGTATTTAGCTACAGATATGCTACGAAAATATATGATTGGCAGACGCATTATTATTATTGACCCTAAGAATGATTACACTTCTTTAGTGAAAGATTGTGGTGGGGAAGTAGTAAAGTTCACTTTTCGGGGCGGCAATGTTATTAATCCGTTTGATGTTCCCCCTCAATTAGATAACAAAGAAGAAGAAAACAATTTGTACGATAATATTTCAACCCTATTAACCGTTTTTCGATTAATACACCCTCAAATTACTGAATTACAGGAAGATGTTTTGCAAAAAACACTATTAAAACTATATGAAAACAAGGGTATTGATACTTTCACGAATATTAATGAATTAGAAGCAAAAGATTTTCCGATTATGGAGGATTTATACCTTTTACTAAATGATATGCAAGAGAATGGCGACAGTGATTATGAAACTCTTCAACATTTTCATAGTGTGCTATTTGCTTACACTTATGGCATGTTCGGAAAGATTTTAAACGGTCATACCAATGTAAACACCAATAACGATATGGTTTCGTATGATATAAACTCCCTCATTAATGATCAAAAAGCTCAACGGGTGATTTACTACCTGCTGTTATCTCATGTGAAGCAAAAGGTTCTAAACGGAGATCGACAACCTACCCAATTTTATATAGACGAATGTCACTTATTAGCTGATCCTAAAGTTCCTTTAGCTATGAATGATTTGTACGTGATGATGAAGCTTTTTAGGAGTTTTAATTGCGGTATTACACCTGCTACGCAGTCCATCAAAGACTTTCTTTCTGCGAAAGATGAAAGCCGAAATTATGGAGAAGCAGTCATTATTAATGCAGTTCAACGTCTATATCTTCCTATGACTGAAGAAGAAATTACCTTCTTGGAAAGTGAATTAAATAATACGTTTTCCCAAAAAGAAAAACAGAAGTTACAGATCGAGGACGGTGATAAGAAAAAACACGCAGGTAAAGGAATCTATATGGTTGGTGGAACAAAAATTGAAATTGATGTGACTTTGACCAATATGGAACATCGTCTTTGGTTCAGAGATAGTGAAAGTTCCAAAGTAGTGGATATTGACAGAAGTGGTTCTTATGCGTGATGTGGCAAAAGGGTTACTAGTCAAATTATTACTCTCGAAGTTTGGGTGGATAGCTCTTGCAATTGCCTTATTGCTAGGAATTATGATGTTAGCTACTACGTTTCTTATAAGTATGGAAGAAGAGCAAAATCAGCAAGAAACACAATCTATAGGAACAGCTCAAGTAAATGAAGAAGTAGAATCACTGAGACCTTTGTTTGAAAAATACGCTGAAGAATACGGAATCCCTAATCAGGTTGATGTTTTGATGGCTAAAACCATGCAAGAATCAGGCGGCAGAGTAGATGATGTTATGCAAGCCAGTGAAAGTTTAGGACTTCCTATGAACTCGTTAGATACTGAGGCTTCTATCAAACAAGGAACGAAGTATTTTGCTGAAGTGTTAGAGAAAGCAGACGGTGATGTGAAACTAGCTTTACAATCCTATAACTTTGGTTCGGGCTTCATTGATTACGCTAAAGAACATAATGGTGGTGAATATTCTAAAGAATTGGCGGTAGAGTTTTCTCAGCAGCAATATCAAAAAGTAAAAAATACAGGAAAATACAGCTGTGTTCGTCCTGAATACGCAAGTGAGGGTGCTTGTTACGGTGACGTAGAGTATGTAGACGCTGTAATGAAGTATGTTGATGAATCAAGTGCACCTGGAGGAACGGTAGACGGTGATTTTGTTGAAATGAGCGAAAAATGGATAGGAAACAGTGAGTATGATTTCGGCGGGGGACGTACAAGAGCCGATCAAGAAAAAGGCATATTTGATTGTTCTAGCTTTGTCTATTGGGCTTACGAACAAAAAGGCAAAGAGCTAGGGAACTTAGGTTCAGTCAATACAGATAGTTTAAAGAACAAAGGTGAAAACGTTGATTATGAGAATGTGCAAAAGGGAGATTTGGTCTTTTTTGACACGTATAAGATAGATGGGCATGTTGGCATTTATGTTGGCGATGGAAAATTTATAGGTGCTCAAAGCAGTACGGGCGTGGCAATTGAAAGTATGGAAGATGGTTATTGGGGTGACAATTTTAATGGCAGAGTACAAAGGATTTAAAAAGAAAAATACAATAGTTGCTGCTCTCATCGTTTTTCCTTTCGTTTTGGTAGGTTGCTCTAGTCCAAAAGATCAAGAGATTGAAAACTTAGAACAAGAAGTACAAGCCTTAGAAGAAGAATCACCTTCAACGATTAACGAAAACTATAAGGATATAGAAAGTGTTACTCAAACCTTCGCAGAAAGCGTATTTACGGAAAACAAGAAAGGTTATAAAGATCGAAAAAAAGAAGCGTCAACAATTATGAATGAGCAAATGCTAGATTACTTGTTTCCGAGTGATGAATACAATCAAGAAGATGTAACTGCAACAGTGAATGATTTAGAGGTATATGTTCAAGCTGATAGTGCAGATCAAGAGAGAGTAAATACGATGGCAAGATTTAATCATGTAATCACTTATGACGTAAGTGAAGAACAAGAGGAATCAACAACGTTTATTGAACTCGAATTATCTAAAGAAGATGGTGAATGGATTGTAACGGATTTTCGAGACAACGCAGATAAAGCAGAAACGGAGACTGGTTAAAGATTGAGGTGGGTGGAATGGGCGTTTCTCTCAAGGAAAGATCAAAAGCGGCATTGTTAAGAGGGGCGAACTGGATACTAAATATAGAGAAAAAAATGTCCTCAATCTTTAATCAGCATTTAGATAAAAAGATTGAGGAACAAAAAAGAAAGTTTTATCTGAAACATCATAAAGAGATGGAAGATAGAGAAATTGATGAATTTAAGTACAACATATTTTTAGGTTACGGGTTTATAGGTTTTGTCATATTAATTACAGCAAGTTTTCTGATAGGAGGGCAATTTTAATGAAAAGCAAAATTCTCTACCCCATATTAGCCTTAGTGCCTATCCTGTTACTGCTTTTCTTTGCTACTCCTGTTCAAGCTGAATCTTTTCAAGATCGTTACTCAGAGGAATTAGACGCAACTGATTTTACGCCTAGATATGAGGAATTGATGGATAAATATGATAGTGAGGAAATGAGTTTTGATTGTGGCACATTCGATATTCACTGCAAGTTTTATGATATGACATTCCAAATTGTTGTATCAGGGCTGAATTTTACGTTAGATCGAATGTACTCTACTATCCTAGAGCCTTCAGACATAACAGGAAACGACATATATAACTCTTATCAAAATGGCATATCAGGATTAAGTTACACTCTCTTTGCGATCTTTATATCTTTTAGTATGGCAAAGGTTGTAAGCACAAGGATAGGTGACGCTTCGGACGGACCTATTGTAATGAATGAAAAAATATTGAGCATTATCAGCATTGGTATTTTCTTAGGAATCTATGCTCAATTTATGAATTGGGTACTACGAGTACAGCAATACACTGTTCAGGGCATACTAAACACCTTCGATCAACAAAACTTTTTAGATAAACTTGTTTCCATGTTCTTGGTATCAACAGACTTTGGCATTATGGCATTACTGTTATTTATGGTGTTGTCAGTCGTTTTTACTTTCCAATTATTTTATCGTATGGCATTGGTTGCTTTACTCTATATGGTCGGTCCAGTAGCTATAGTCACTAAACTAAACGATAACTATAACTTCTTTGATATGTGGATTAAGCAACTGATTATTGCGTTTCTCTCTTACATTCTTCAAGTTCTTGCGATTGTCGTTGGCTTGAAACTATTGGTGGACGGAGAAGTTGGTTCAGTCTCCACGATATTCTTTGGTATTGGGTTCTTCTGTTTAGCAGTGTCGATACCAACAATCTTAGGCTCATTTGGATTTAGTACAGGGTCTATGAGACAAATTACCAATGTGACACGTACAGCTGGCACTAGGTTAGCTAGATAAATAGGAAAGGACGGTAGAAAATATGGTGTTCTTTTCAATAGTTTTTCTTTCAGTCCTTGTCTTTTTAACATTCAAGATTTTATTAAAAATAAATATACTGGCTTTTATCATTAGTCTGTTACAGAGAAAGTGAGGTAGTAAGATATGAAAAAATCCTATCTATCTGGGGCATTGTCTCTAGCAGCATTCGCAGCTGTATTAGGTGGTTGTTCCAGTGAAGCCAGTTCAAGTGATTATGACGCAGTAGGGGAAACAGGAGAAGCGTTTTTTCAAACGTTCTCTCCTGCTGAATTTGAATCTACCGCAGAACTAAAGAAGTATCAGGATAATTTACAAACCGATATGCACGATGAAGAAATTTTACACAAAGGTTCTGAACTGTATTTAAGAAAATTTTTCGAAATGAAAGCTGACGAAGAAGAAAGCAAGCTCGGTCCAACATTAAGAGATCATGTTCCCTTTAATCCTGAAGAAATGAAGATGGCTGATGAACCAAAAATAACAGAGTACGAGAATTTAGATGTATCAACCATTAGTGCTGATTTTACAGACGGAGATTATTCTATGACATTAGATTTTATTAAACGTGCTGATAACGGTGAAATAGAAGTATTTGACACTTATGGAATTAATACAGAAGTAGATTTAGCAGATATGGAAGAAGAAATGCAGATGGACGCTGTAGGGTCGGAAGATTACCCTGAACAATTGCAAGAAGAACAAAATATTGAGTAGGGAGGAACGTAACCGATGGCGAAACTTCCTTTTAATAAATATGGTGAGATAGAAGTTAGTGAGAATAAGTTATCTGTGGAATTTCCCTTAGCTCAAGCTTTAGAAAAAGATATAGATACGATTAATGAAATGTATCAGGCAAAACAGCAAATTCTTCTCAATGATGAAAATTATGATGAATCCCTTTATATGGTCGCTTCGGAAATTATCCAAGAGCAAGAGCGTGTTTATCTGAAATACAATGGAGAAGGACTACGTATATTCTCCAATTATGCGAAAAAATTGAGCTTTGAAGAACAGCTTTACTTATTTAGTTCATTAGTAGATTTAGGAAAGCAACATGAGGAAGTCGGAGTGTACTGGAATAATCTAAATTTTGTTTATGATATATACGAAAATCAGATTAAAACCATGCTCTTCGACTTTGGGGCTTTTCCGATTTATAACAACGGGGTAGATGCCCTACAAGGCGTAAAAAGTTTAATCATTGTAACGCTGACGCATTTAAAACAATACTATGGAAAACCGCGAAAAACGGACTTTGTACAGCAGAATAATCCAGAAGTTATACGCTTTGCCGAACAAATTATTTTAGCGAAGACCATAGATGAACTGAATGAAATCGTTGAAAGTCATATTGCTGACTATGAACAAAGGGTCTACGACAAAAAGAAACAGGATGAAGAACGAAAAGCCAACAGTCGTATGTATCGGTTAGTGTCTAAGCTGCCTATAAAAAAGAAAAACAAGCAAGTAAGCAACAACTCAGGAGAAATCCATTATGGAGAGATTATTGAATCTGACCGTAAACGCCAAACAAAGAAATTTGCTGTTCAACAGTGGATCTCAAATAACCATAGGCTGTTTTATTCGTTCATATCTGCCCTGGCTGTTATCTTTCTCGTTGGCTTTGTCATTACTGGAAATGGGGAAGAAAGTACGCAGCAAGAGAAAGAAGGTAATAACACCAACGTACAAGCTCAGGAAGAAGATCAAATTACAGCTGCATATCGTGAAGCTAGAGATAATAAAACCGCAGCTGCAATTAGCTCTTTAGAAAGTGTTGGTTATGAAAATCTTAATGAAAGCGATCAAGCTTTTATGGTGGATTTGTATATTGAAAATGGCAATGAAGCAAAAGCTATCAATCTAAACAAAGGTTCTGCTGAACGTGTGGTTAATACGTATGTAGCTAATGGGGAAGAAAACAAACTAAAAAACCTTAATGACAAAACAGAGCAATCGAGTCCTGCAATACAATATGAAATAGCTGCTCAAAATGGCGACTGGCAGCAGATAATTGATCTCAAAAACAAGGTGCAAATGAACGGACGACAGGAAAAAGATATGGTACGAGCTTATGTGAATAGCGCTCAAGACGAAGAAGCCCAAGCTTTTATTAAAGAAGTAGGTAATCCTGATTTAGAAAAGATTATTGAAAGTCATAAACAAGAAGAACAGCGGAAAGCTGATTTAGAATCAAGACAAAATGAACTAGAAGAACTTCAGCAGCAAAAAGAAGATACAGACGATGAAGAAGAAATAGATTCTCTCAATGAAGATATAGAAAGCAAAAAACAAAAAATTAATGAACTTAAAGATTAGACAAAAAAGCTCTATTAATTTCATATACCATACTTAAAGGAAGTAATTAATCTTCCTTTAAGTACTGCTGTAAATATTCTTCTTCAGAATTTAATTTCTGTTTAAAATCGTCATATCGTTCTAATTTAGACAAATAAGTATTTAATTTTTCTAAAATACTTTCTGGTACATCTTCATTATTTTGGTTTATCCACTTAATAATAGATGCCATTTGATCGTAAATCTCTACATAATTTCGGTAATTTTTTAGACTATCTGTTGGTTCGATATTCGTTGCAGCAAGAGAAAGTAATTCAAATATCTTTAATATAAGTGCTTCAACATTTTCATCAGATATATCTTTTGCTAATGTACGTCCTAGAGTTCCAACATTATTTAATAACGTCTGATTTAATCGTTCATATTTAATTACCGGAAATATCAAATCTAGCATATAATTAATATACCAATAGTAAATTACATTCTCGTCCCTCTCGATGTTCTCTTCTTCGCTCTCGATGTTCTTTTTGCTCTCTACTATTGCAATCATACCGAATGTAATAAAGTGTGGCTCGAAAGTTGAGTTATTTTTCATCGATGTAGTGATGAAATCTATTAGGTCTTTACATATAACTTGAATTAATTTAATTCTTTGATTGTCACTCAAGTTATCACTGCCTAATGTTGCATGTGCCATAAGATAATAGTTTCTTATACATGAGAAAATCGTTTCCTCAGAATTAAAATCAATGTTGTTAACTATGTTCTTATAATAAAAGAAAAATTCATTGGAAAGATAATCCCATTGGGCATTTAATGCTTGATCATATTCTTTATTATCTTCAAATATATTTTCATCATTAATATAACCAAAGTTAGTTTTTTTCTCGTCTGGAACAAAGTGAATTAGATTTTGTTTGTATATCTCGCTAAAGATATCTAAACTTATTCGATTTAAATTTTGATTATCGAATTTAAATGCCTTTATTATACAGTCCTCTATAAGATCTTTGTAATCCAAAAAGTCCGTGTGAGGAATATTGTGTTTTATAGCTTCTATTCTAATCCTTTTATACAGAGTAATAATTTCTCTAATTACCCATACTCTATTTTCTGAATCAACTTCCCTTAAAAAGATATATTGAACTTTCATATAAGCATTTAAAAAATCACGTATTTGGTTAAGGTTCATTGGTTCTGTATTTTGAATTTTCACCTTTATTTTATCTTTAAAATGGTTAAATATATTCAAGAAATTAATTGTATCTTGATTTTTAATTAAATTAACTCCGATAAGAGAAATAGCATAAAAGTTATTACTTTGATCATAAGTGTTATGATGATAATGTTCAGCTTCCTTTTCATCCATATGCTTTAAAATATTTAACATAGATTCTCTTGAGGAAGCTTTTTTAATCGTTTTTTTGATAGTTGGCACTAAAAAAACTATTGAAAGAAAAAAAGTAAGTGTTCCATATAAAGTAATGTTAATAGCAAGATTCGTTAATTTATCATTAAGTAGAAAATTTGCAGT
>NZ_JBQLIC010000018.1:0-37332 GCF_056034385.1 Marinococcus sp. LNHM3E3-2.2 | reverse complement strand
TTGATCCAGCTGCCGTTTGTCGGAGCGCTGGCGTACCTGGTCACCAAGCTGGTGCCGGGCAAAGGGGACGAAATCGAATACAAAGCCAAGCACCTCGATCCGGCCTTTATCCAGCAGTCCCCGGCCATCGCGCTCGACCAGGCGAAGCTGGAGACGCTCAGGATGGCGGAATATGCAGGTAAAGGCCTCCAGAAGAGCGAAAGTTACCTGGAGACCAAAAATAAAAAGGACGCGGAAAACATCGTCCGGTACGAAGAAGCGATCAACAACCTGGACAAAAATATTACGGATTATTTGATCGGTATTTCCGCCCGCTCTTTGTCTAAAGAAAATTCGCGGAAACACTCAGTTGTGATGGATACTGTCCGCGACATTGAACGTGTCGGCGATCACATGGAAAATGTGATGGAGCTCGTAGACTATCAGCTCACCAATAAAGTGACGCTTTCAGAAGAAGCGTACAAAGACTTAAATGAAATGTTCACGCTGACGATCAGCACGTTTAACCGTGCTGTCGAAGCACTTGAAAAAGATGATTATGAGATTGCCCAGCAGGTTGCCAGACAGGAAGAAGATATCGATAAGATGGAGCGGAAGCTGCGTAAAAAACACATCCTGCGCCTGAATGAAGGCAGATGCTCTGGTTCTGCCGGTATCGTGTTTGTCGACATGATCAGTAATTTAGAGCGTATCGGCGACCATTCTGTGAATATTGCCGAAACGGTACTGGATGACCGGGAGGTTTCATAAGAAAAAGAAGGAGGCGATCCTCCTTCTTTTTTATTGATTATATAGAGAGAAAAGCGGCTATAGAATAATCATACATCTGCAAAGGGAGGTACGTATGGAACTGATATGGTATTTACTGGGGATTGCCTGCTACACACTGGCGCTTGTCGCGGTTGTTTATCCGATTCTGCCGGGTGGTATTTTTCACGCAGCTGCTGCCCTTATGTTTGCACTGGGCTACGGGTTTGCAGATATCGGTGTAGTCTACTGGGTGATTCAGGCAGTTATTGCGGTGCTGCTGTTTGTAATTGATTACGCGGCTAATTATTATGGTATCCAGCGGAGTGGAGGTACGAAATACGGCATCTGGGGGAGCCTGATCGGTCTGGTTGTCGGCCCGTTTATCATTCCGGTCGCCGGCATTCTGATTGGCGCACTTGCCGGAGCTGTTATTGGAGAGTTAATCGGAGGCCAGAAATCGTGGAAGCAGCTTGGTAAAATTGGCGTAGGATCTGTCGGCGGGTTTGTCGCAAGCGTTGTTATAAAGGGCGGTATATTGCTAGTGAATGCCATTTATATTATAATAATTCTTGTTTAAAGAAATACAAAAATCTGTTTGACGCGTTTTTAAGGAAATGATATAGTAATTACTGTCGTAAAAACGGCAGTAACACATTCCGCAGTAGCTCAGTGGTAGAGCAATCGGCTGTTAACCGATTGGTCGCAGGTTCGAATCCTGCCTGCGGAGCCATGGCGGCGTAGCTCAGCTGGCTAGAGCGTACGGTTCATACCCGTGAGGTCGGGGGTTCGATCCCCTCCGCCGCTACCAATATATTTACATACTCATACGGCGGTTGTGGCGAAGTGGTTAACGCACCGGATTGTGGTTCCGGCATTCGTGGGTTCAATTCCCATCAACCGCCCCATTTTTTTGTCTGCAATGCTTTTAAGGACCCTTAGCTCAGTTGGTTAGAGCAGACGGCTCATAACCGTCCGGTCGTAGGTTCGAGTCCTACAGGGTCCACCACTTTAAGAAGCAGTGGGTAAATATGCATCTGGAGGAATACCCAAGTACGGCTGAAGGGGACGGTCTCGAAAACCGTTAGGAGCTTTACGGCTCGCGAGGGTTCGAATCCCTCTTCCTCCGCCATTATTATGTTAAATACTCATTTTTATATAACTGGACAGCTAACTTTTCCGCAAAGGCCGGAGAAGTTTTTTTATTTTGAAGACAGCTCTGGGCGGGACGTGGCAAATCGGGAATATAGACGCTTTTGAGGGGCTGGTTTTTCCATGTGCAGCGAAAGCTGGTTAGATTTTTATGTTTAAAGAAGAAGTATAAGGGAATAATCAACCTTGGCAGGCTTTCTAGTTGATTACAGCAGAAAGCCGATTTGAAAAATAAGAATTGTTTTGGTAAAGTGAAAGTAGACTAAGTGTAATTTTGTATACTAAATTAACGCAAAGTCACTTTAAACAAATCACCAGAACTTTCAAGGAGGGCATTTTGTATGAGTACACATCAACTACCAGATCTACCTTATGCACCAAACGCATTGGAGCCTCATATTGATGAGCAGACAATGAATATTCACCATGATAAACACCACAACACGTATGTGACAAAATTAAATTCAGCCTTGGAAAATCACAGCGATCTTCAAAACAAGAGCGTTGATGAACTGATCAGCGATTTGAACGCTGTACCTGAAGATATCCGTACCGCAGTAAGAAATAACGGCGGCGGCCACTCCAACCACTCCATCTTCTGGAAGCTTCTCAGCCCTAATGGCGGCGGCGAACCAAAAGGCGAAGTGGCAGATGCCATTAAGAGCAAATGGGGAAGCTTTGACAAGTTCAAAGAAGAATTCGGCGCAACAGCAGTTGGACGTTTTGGTTCCGGCTGGGCTTGGCTCGTATTAAACAACGGCGAGCTTGAGCTTATGGATACGCTCAACCAGGATTCACCGATCATGGAAGGTAAAACTCCACTTCTCGGCCTTGATGTCTGGGAGCACGCGTATTACCTGAAGTATCAAAACCGTCGTCCGGATTATGTAGCAGCATTCTGGAATGTTGTAAACTGGGACGAAGTTGAAAAGAACTATCAGGCAGCTAAATAATATATTTAAAGAGTCCGTTCCCGCTTTCCGGGAACGGATTTTTTCTGTTTAGGAAGAGAGCAGAAGTTCGGCAGCGGCTTTTTTCTATGCTATACTTAACTGGAAACAAGCAAACTTACATATATTAAGAGAGGGATTGCGTGTGGCTTCCAGAAAAAATAAAAAACCTTCCATTCCTTTTCGGCTGAACGTACTTTTTTTCGCTGTTTTTATATTGTTTTCAATATTGATCCTGCGGCTTGGATACGTACAGATCGTTGAAGGTGATACGTATGAAGAGGACGTGAATGAAACGGCCTCCACATCGGCGAGCCGGGTCGATGCTCCGCGCGGAATTATGTACGACCGCAATGGAACCGAGCTGGTGGATAATAATCTTATTCTGACTTTAACGTATACGAACCAGAGAAGCTATGAGGATGAAGAACGCCTCCAGACGGCTGAAGAACTGGCTGAACTGATTGAATTTGATGAAGAGGAAACAGACCGTGAGAGCATGCCGGAAAGAAATTTGCAGGACTACTGGCTGTTAACGCGTGAAAGTGAAGCGGAGGAGCTTGTCTCAGACAAAGAAGAAGAGCGCCTTATGGAAAACGATAAAGATCCATATGAAGTACAGCTCGACCGGATTACTGATGAACAATTGAATGATATCAGTGACGAAGAGCTGGAAGTTGTAGCCATCTGGAGTGAAATGATTTCGGGTTACTATGACTCGCCGCAGCGTGTTAAACGGGATTTGACAGAAGAAGAGGCCACGGCCATCAGCGCCCGTCTCGATGAACTTGATGGCGTGGATGTAACGAGAGACTTCCGGCGTGACTATCAGTATACGCAGGCCTTCCAGAGCCTTTACGGGAAGGTGGGGTCTATCCCTGAAGAAACCGTATCCGAGTTTCTTGCTAAAGGATATCAGCGCTCCGACGAGGTTGGCCAGAGCTTTCTCGAGGAATACTATGAAGACACGCTGAGAGGCAAAAAGGGAACTGTCAGCGGTGAGGATGATGACGCCGAGGAGACGAATAACGGAAGCCGTGGCAATGACCTCGTGTTGTCGATTGACATGGATCTGCAGCAGGAAGTACAGACGATACTTGATAATCAGATGGGGCAGTCGGAAGGGTCGTTTCCAAACGATCAGCAGGCCTATGTGACTGCAATCGATCCGAATACAGGGGAAATACTTGCTATGAACGGTTATGATGATCAACTCGGGAACGTAACGAATACGTACGAGATGGGGTCGACAATCAAACCGGCAACAGGCATGATCGGCCTCCAAGAGGAAGTTATCACGGAAGATACAAAAATTAATGACAGGCCGATTGACCTTCCAGGCCCAGGAGGAGAAGTCGAATCTTCTCACGAAATCGGCACAATAGATATTGTCGGTGCTATCCAGGAATCATCCAACATATTTATGTCCGAAATTGCGATGCGGCTGATGGACTATGAGTATGGAAGCGGCGATGGTTTCAACGATCAAAAGGTGGACGAGGCATATGCGACAATGAGAGACTATTATCATCAGTTCGGGCTTGGGGTGGAAACCAGCATCGATCTGCCATCAGAAGCTACTGGTTTAAATGCTGGGAGGCAGGTGCCAGGCAGCTTGTTGTTCTTCTCCTTCGGCCAGCTTGACACGTACACACCGCTGCAGCTGGCGCAGTATTCCGCGACTATTGCTTCCGACGGTAAACGGATGGAGCCTCACCTCGTGAAAGAAATTCGTGAACCAAACCGTAATACGGATGAAATGGGTGCAGTGCTTCACCAGTTTGAACCAGAAATGCTGAACCGGGTTAATATTGACAAAGAATACTTTGATATTGCCCAGGAAGGTATGTACGATGTGGTAAACACGGATTTGGGAACCGCGGACAGCTATTTCACGGACGTAAATATGGAAATTGCCGGGAAAACAGGGACGGCCCAGCGCAGTGTCCGCAGAGAAAGCGACAATGAAGTGGTAGAGGTAAACAACCAGACCTTTATCGCCTACGGGCCGTATGAAGACCCGGAGATAGCGATTGCGGTAGTCGTTCCTAACGCTTATTCGAGTGATGAGGGTGGACGCTCGGGTATCGCCAACAGCATTGCCGCTGATACGATGCAGGCATATGTGAATCTTAAGGAAGAACGTCCGGGAGCCGGAAACAGCGAAGACGAAGCTGAAGGTGAAAATGAAGAAGAGGGCGAAACCACGGACGACAATGAAGAAAACGCAGGAGACGAAGAAAACTCCGGCGGCGACGGGGAAGAACAGTAATCCTGCTGGAATAAAAGACTGCAGCAAGTTGTTTTGTTCTTAACACTTTTTACTGATTTGCCGCTTTTACAAAAAATATTCTTAACTTTCCTGAGAAAAACTAACATCACAGACTTGAAGCACAAATAGGAATCTGATAGTATTACTAAGTATGAAAAATGTACGAAAGTAGGGAGGGAATCACATGCGTGTACAAGTAACGCTTGCCTGCACAGAGACTGGTGACCGTAATTACATCACCAGCAAAAATAAACGCACAAACCCTGAGCGTATTGAGTTGAACAAATATTCTCCTCGTTTAGGAAAGCACACTCTTCATCGCGAAACGAAATAAGCAGCAGGAGATTACATCTCCCAGCTGCTTTTTCTTTTGTCTTTAAAGCATGGTCCAATGAAAAGACATGGGAGGGCAAATAATTGAATAAACATATGCTCCGGCAGCAGGTAAACAGCGCCTATCAAAATCTTTCCGGAAGTGATCGCCTGGCGGCAGAAAAAAAGATTTATGAGTACTTATTCCAATGGAGCGGATGGAAACAGGCGGAGACGATTGCTGTAACTGTTTCGCTCAAAAATGAAATAAATACCGGGCCGATTATTGAAACGGGATGGCAGCAGGGAAAGCGGATGTGTGTACCTAAAATTGAACCTGAGCAACGCGGAATGGATTTTTATGAAATACAGGAATTCGGTGAGCTCGAGCGCTCGATCGGTCAGATATACGAGCCTAAAAAAAGTGTCTGTCCCCTGGTGCCTCCGGAGCAGCTGGATCTTGTTCTTGTGCCTGGTCTTGTATTTAACAGGCAGGGCTACCGCGTTGGGTTCGGGGGCGGATACTATGACCGCTTTTTAAACCGGGCGGATTTTGCTACGGCCTCCCTGGTTCATCCTTTTCAGCTTCAGGAGCGTATTCCGGTGGAAGCGCATGACGTGCCGGTCCAAACCCTTATCAGCAGCGAAGGCCTCATTCATGTGGGGTGAAACGGCACTCGGTTTAGTATTCGTGCTGTTTTTAATGATGATTTGGCAAAAAGGATCATTAACGTTTACCGCAACGGTATCAGCCGGAGTGCTCGGCACGCTTATATACACATGGACAGGGTGGCTGGGGGCAGCAGCGCTGCTTACTTTTTTTGTAAGTTCGACAGCTCTGTCACGTTTGAATAAACAGGAAAAGGAACAGCGGGACAATGGGCAGGTATGGGCGAATGGAGGACCGATGCTTATATTTGCTGCTTTGTCCAGCGCCGCTTCGTGGGAAGGGTTTTTAGCTGCTGCTGCAGGTGCAGCGGCGGCAGCAAATGCGGATACGTGGGCGTCAGAGCTTGGCCGCCGGTTTGGAGGCCGGCCGTTTCACGTGCGCAGCCGAAAACGAATAGAAAACGGTTTTTCCGGAGCGGTTTCCGGAGCAGGAACGCTGGGAGCTTTTGGCGGTGCTTTGCTTGTGGGAGGGGTAGTTTATTTTATTTCTTCAGAGCCGAATGTCTTTATGCTTATTGCTGTAAGTGCTGCTGGCGTATGTGGCTGCTTTATTGATACATTTCTCGGAGCCTATACAGAACGGATGAATCGCTGCAGCGTATGTGGGTCCTATACGGAAGCTGCAGTCCATCATGGAAGGAAAACCATTCACGCCTCGGGCATTTCATGGATGACAAACAACGCTGTGAATGCGTTAAGCTCCTTTGGAGGCGGTGTGGTGGTTGTGGTGCTGTACATTGTTTCTTTCTTTTCCTTTTGATTTCGCCTTTAGCGGGAGGTTGCTATAATAGAAGGAAGAAAGGTGGCACAAGTACATGCGCTGGACAACGATTTGTTTCGATCTGGACAATACCCTCTACGATCACGAAAAAGCTTTTCAAAAAACAATCAAAGCTGTGTTTGTTTCCATCAGACAGCAGATGAATAAAGAAGCTCCGTTCGTTCATGAAGATAAGTGGTTCGAGGTGTTTAAATATCACTGTGATTTGTTTTGGCGGGAATACGAGGAAGGCACTCTTACGCAGGAGCAGTACCGGGTAAAGCGGTATGCAGAAACGATGCACGTGTTTGGGCTCCCGGCGTCACGCCGGGAAGCACTCGAGTTTCATCAGGAGTATGAGCAGCGGCTGCCGGAATTCAGCGAACTGTTTGAGAGTGTACCTGGTTTGTTGGAATCGCTCACAAAAAGCAGCGTCCGCCTCGGTATTATTACAAATGGGTCAGAGAAACTGCAGAAAGAAAAGTTTTATCAGCTTGAGCTTGATCGCTGGATCGACCACCGTCATCTTTTTATTTCTGAAATGTCCGAAGCTCCGAAGCCGAAAGCGGCAATTTTTGATGAAGCGCTGCAGCTTATGGATAGCCGGAAAAAACGGGCGCTGTTTGTCGGTGACTCGTGGGCCCATGATATAAGGGGAGCGGAAAATGCAGGATGGGAAGCTATCTATGTGAACACCCGCGGGGAGAAAGCAGGACCTTCGGCAAATACAGTAAAAGAGTTTAGCGAATTCAATCAGGCAGCCTCATATTTAAGAGAAATAGTGGAAGAAGGACGGCGTTCGGATGTCTAAACGGGAAGCTCACCAGTTTTGGAAATTTACAGAGCAGCTTATGGAGGAAGAATCCTTCCGCCTGATTGACGTCGGTCCGGACCGGAAGCGCGTATGGCTTCAGGGGGATGTGGACGGACAGCCCTGGATTGTGCGCATGGCACGGGTGGAATATGAGCGTCTCGGGCGGCTGGAAGAAGACAGGCATGAAGCGGAAAAAAGCTTTCACGGGTGGAAACGGCGACTCGCCTTAAGGAAAGCAAAATTTGCGAACGTATATATTACTTCTTATCCTCCGGCAGATATGACAGAGCCGATGGAGAGCGGAGACCGCGAAGCCCGCTCCTTTTTGTTCGCCGATGACAACGGGCGGGGCCTGGCGGATGCGCCCCCTTCTGTCAGTACGTATCTAAAAACCAATGAATGGGCATGGGGCGGCCTGGAAGAAGAGCTCGAACCCGAAGAGCATGAACAAAGAGCCTCCTTTTACCGCCGGCAGGCGGAAAAAAAGCAGAGGGAGCTTGAAGAGCAGGACATGTCCTTTTTTTCAAGCGGGAAGCCGATTGTGACCTATATTGTGCTGGCACTGCTTGCCATGATTTTTTTAGTTCTGGAGCAATCGGGAAGCAGTATGAACGTCAACACTCTCATCGAGCTTGGAGCGAAATACAATCCGGGAATTGTAGACGGAGAATGGTGGCGCCTGGTTACTGCTATGTTCCTTCATATCGGTTTTCTGCATTTGTTTATGAACAGCCTGGCGTTGTTTTTTATTGGCGGCATCACAGAACGTATTTACGGCACAACGCGCTTTATTATCATTTATTTTGCCGCAGGTGTATTTGCATCGACGGTCAGCTTTGCTATGAATGAACAGGTGTCAGCCGGAGCCAGTGGTGCTATCTTTGGCTGTTTCGGGGCCCTTTTATATCTGGGACTTGCCCATCAACGGCTGTTTTTCCGTACACTTGGCATGAACGTGCTTGTCATACTCGGGATTAACCTGATATTTGGGTTTACCGTGCAGGCAGTGGATAACGGGGCCCATATTGGCGGTCTTGTCGGTGGATTTATAGCCTCCGTTCTTGTGCATCTTCCGGGACACCGATGGCAGTTTGTGCGTGTAGGAGCGTTTGCGTTTTTTGTTTTGGCGTTTGCCATCTTTTTTGCGATCGGTATGTACCGGTGGAATTAATCAAAATACGTAGTAGAAAAACGCCTTTCGCTTGCTATAATGAAAGGAAGCAGGATAACTATGGAATCCATGACAGAAATCCGGATGTGGCTGCGCACGGTCGGGGCCTTCATCTATACGAAAAATCGTTTAATGGATTTAGACTTAATGGAAGAAGAAATCAGAGAAGCCTATAAAAACGGACTTTTGGATGTCAGGATGTATCAGACTGCTTTATTAACGATAAAAAGAGAACGACGAATCGAGCAGGAAAAGGGGTAGACAAATGGCTGAAAATTACGTGATCGGAATCGATATCGGCGGCACCGCGGTAAAAATGGCGCTTTTTGACCAGGACGGGGGCATGCAGCATAAATGGAGCATCACGACCAGCAAGGAAGAAAACGGAAAATACGTGCTCGATGAAATTGCCGCATCGATCGAGCATGAACTGAATGAAAAGCAAATTCCACTGACGAAAATCGCCGGCGCCGGTGCGGGGCTTCCCGGCTTTATCGACATAGAAAATGGCATTATCGAATTCGCAACAAACATAGGGTGGAAGGATTACCCGGTCGCTCGTATTCTCGAAGAAAAGCTCGGTTTTCCCGTGGCGCTCGATAACGATGCCAATCTTGCAGCGGCGGGCGAATACTGGAAAGGGGCCGGGACAGACGTCCGGGATATGATTTTTATCACGCTCGGCACGGGCGTCGGAGGAGGAATTGTGCTTAACGGGGATTTGGTGAACGGCAAAGATAATATGGCTGGGGAAATCGGCCATATTACCGTGAAACCGGAGGGAGGCCGGCTTTGTAACTGCGGCAAACGCGGCTGTCTGGAAACCATCTCTTCAGCAACAGGCATGGTGCGCGGAGCCCTGGAGCATATCGACGAAGCCGAAGGTTCTCCGATTTATGATGTGCACCAGCGTGGGGAAGAGATTACGACTAAGGATTTGTTCGCTTATGCCACATCCGCTGACCCGTATTGTGCCGGCGTGATTGACCACGCCATGTATTACCTGGGACTTGCCGTCGGCAATATGGCCAACACCCTGAATCCGGAGCGAATCGTGATCGGCGGCGGTGTGGCTGCTGCCGGAGATGACTTACTGCAGACGCTGCGCGCTCATTTTGATATGTTTGCGCTCGACAAAGTCAAAAGAGGAACAGATTTTGTTATTGCCGATCTTGGGAACGACGCGGGGGTGGCAGGAGCCGCGTGGCTGGCTAAAAATCATTACTTGAACGGATAAAATAGAAAAAATGATCGTTAAAAAGGGGCTAAAAACATGGAAAACTACCGTGTGGAACGTGACTTTTTAGGAGAAAAGAGAGTACCTAAAGATGCTTATTACGGAATTCAGACACTGAGGGCAAAAGAAAACTTTCCAATAACCGGCTATCCGCCGCACACGGAATTGATTAAAGGATTCGGCTACGTAAAAAAAGCAGCGGCAACTGCCAACGCGGAAGTGGGCTTTTTGAATGAATCAATTGCTCAGGCGGTCACAGAAGCAGCAGACGAAGTGATCGAAGGTAAATTTGATGATCAATTTATCGTGGACTCTATTCAGGGAGGGGCGGGGACCTCCTTTAACATGAACGCAAACGAAGTTATTGCTAACCGCGCCATTGAATTACTGGGCGGTGAAAAAGGGGATTACCTTCGGGTGAGTCCGAATTCCCACGTAAACATGGCTCAGTCCACCAACGACTCATTTCCTACAGCTATTCACATTTCGGCTCTTCGTCTTTCACAGGGTCTTGTAACTGCGCTCGATAATTTGATCGAAGCGATGGGCGAAAAAGAAGAAGAGTTTGACAATGTTATCAAAATGGGACGTACGCATCTGCAGGACGCCGTGCCGATCCGCCTTGGTCAGGAATTTGGTGCCTACCGACGGGTGCTGACAAGAGACCTGCGCCGCATTAAGCGGTCAGTGGATCATTTGTATGAAATTAACCTCGGGGCCACAGCTGTGGGCACAGGGCTCAATGCGATGCCCGAATACATTGACCGTGTAGCAGAAATTCTTGCTGAGCAGACAGGGATGCCATTTTACAGTGCCACTGACCTTGTGGACGCAACGCAAAATACGGATTCCTACACCGAACTGTCAGCGGCACTCAAAGTACATGCGATTAACCTGTCCAAGATGGCAAACGATCTCCGGCTGATGAGCTCCGGGCCCAGAACCGGCCTGAATGAAATTAACCTCCCGTCCCGACAGCCGGGTTCCTCCATTATGCCGGGGAAGGTGAACCCAGTCATGTGCGAACTAATTAATCAGATCTCATTTCAGGTCATTGGCAATGACCATACGATCAGCCATGCTTCGGAAGCCGGTCAGCTCGAACTGAATGTAATGGAGCCGGTGCTCGTATTTAATCTGCTTCAATCCCTTTCAGTGCTGCAGAATGGTCTGAAAGTGTTCCGGGAATTTACTATTGAAGGAATAACAGCCAATATTGAACACTGCCGGAGCATGGTAGAACGAAGCGTAGGCATTATTACAGCCATCAACCCGCACGTTGGGTATGAAACAGCTGCGAGAATCGCAAGAGAAGCGATTGAAACGGATCAGAGCGTACGCTCGATCTGCATCGAACGGGGAATATTGTCTGAAGAAGAACTCGATGAAATTTTAGATGCCAAGGAAATGACCAAGCCGGGGATCGCCGGTTCACGATTCATGTACGGCGAGTAACAGCCGTACATGAAAATTCGCGGGCTTTCCTATCAGCGCGGCGTGTTTTTCTTTGGAGCTTCTTTTATCAGCAGAGCCTATGTTGGCAGTGAAGGAAAGATACATGCCGAACTGCTTCCCCTTTCCATGCGGTCTTACTTAAAAGTGGCGGCAGTGGTTATAGGGGCGATGCCCGTCTGGTACAAGCTCACAGCTGCGGCCTGGCTCACAGCGGTCTTATTTCAACTGCTTCCTTTGTATTCGTTTTTACTATTTATCATGGGGACTCACTTTATTTTTCCGCAGCAGCTCAAAAAGTTTCACGGCGCAGAGCATAAGGTTTTCAGCTTTACCGGCGTCCCTAAAAAAAGCTCGTGGAAAAGAGTGGGGAGGGCATCGATCACAAACCGTCACTGCTCCACGAACATTGTTTTTATATACTTCGTTTTGTTTCTTGTCATGGCGTCTCCGGTTTACATTGTTTCTTCTCCGGGAAATGTTTTTATAGCTGTCAGCGCTTATATATCACTGGCAATGGCTTTTGCGGCAGAAGAAGTGCTCCAGCGGCATTTTGCCGGCAGCAGAAACACATGGCTGAAGCCTTCGTACTGGCTTCAACGAAATATTACATGTTCCGTGCCGGAGAAGGTACACGTTCAAACTGCGATTACAGCGTTTCGGATGCTTGCTGAACGTGAATTTCCGGGCCGGCTTGGAAGAAAACGAAAGGAGCAGTTATCTATGGCAATTGTTGATGTGACAGTCTCTCCTATAGACAAACAGGGAACCGGGATGTCGGACACAGTAGCAAAAATTCAGGACGTGCTTGAAAAACACAATCATAAAATTGATATTGAAATGACGCCAATGAGTACACTTCTCGAAGGAAATATTGACGATCTGCTTCAGGCCGTCAGAGAAATACACGAAATTCCTTTTGAAGAAGGCTATCAGCGTGTATCAACAAATATTCGCATTGACGACCGCCGTGATGCAGAAGGCAAGCAGATGAAAAAGAAAATGGAATCAGTACGGAATGCACGAAAGCAGTAACCAATACTGAAAGCCGGCAGAATTAACTCTGCCGGCTTTATCTATGTTCTGGGTAAGAAAGAGCTTCATAAACAGAGGCTTTCCAATCTGCGGGGTAAGTTACCTGCTTGGAAAATCCCAGGCGGTGACGGGCAGTGAATTTGATTTCGCCGCTCCTGGATTCTTTCCATTCGACGGTGCCATCCGGCATCGATACGGTGCCGGATTCAGAAGGTGCTTCAATATAAATATTTTCGGCATTCCGGATCATCCATTTTGCATCCAGGGATCCAAACTCCTCATTTTGCTGCAGAAGCTGAAGCTTCAAAAGTCCGGCAGCCAGTACCATAAACAAGAAAATGAATAAAAGAAAGAAAATAGTGGAGGGAAGAACAAAGCCTTCACGTTTACAAAGGGAAGAGCTTCTTCGTAGCTGCATGATAGGAAAGAAACGACTGAATATGCTGCCCATCATTTAAAATCACCTCCACGTCTGCGCCGTAGTCTCCTGTCTCTACAAAAAAAGCAGAAGCTCCCTGGAGCATAATTTCAAATCCTTCGTTATCCACCCGGCGTACGATCCGCCCGTTAGACATAAAATATTCGTACGTATTTTGTCTGGATTCAATATAAAACCGTTGCTTCTCATACGTTAATGACTGAGCAATTTGCATATCTTCTTCCATTTGCTGAACGAATAAACGTGCTTCGGTATCGGGAGCCGGGACATCAGTTAAAAGAAGGCTGCTGAATTTAGCAGCGGCCAGTGCCCACAGGCTGAACAGCAAAAGAGTTATAATCATTTCAGGAAGTGTGACCCCTTTATTGCTTCGGAAGGACGTAAACGCACTGTTTGTTCCGGCTCCCTTCGATCGAAGTACACACTTTGTATCCTTCCTCGTATTCTTTAATGTGAACATGAATCCTTCCTTTCGAATAGGAAGCAGCATTGACGGCGGGAGAGGCAGACTGGTGAATGCGCCCTGCTTCCTTTTCCATCACATACAGCTGCTCGTAGTACAGCTGCTGACTGCTCCAGGTCTGATAAGTCTGATGAAGAAGAGGGAGCATAAATAAAGTGACAGCGAACAGAAGCGAGAGGGCACTGACGGCTTCGATCAGCGTGAATCCATTACGAAGATGTCTCAACCCGGAGCCGCCCCCTTCCAATTTGAAATATAAACCGGTATGACCGTGACGGGCCGTGAAGGGCTACAGTACCAGCTTTTTTAATATTTCCTTTCTCCGTATAAGACAATGTATGGAACTGCAGCTTAGAGGCAGTAGGAGCAAAAAAGCCCTCGGGGATGTCACGCTGGATCAAAGGTTCACTGCGGTCGTTGCCTATAAGGGCGTAGTAGCCCTCATCTTCCTTCCAATCGAGACGGGTGGATATATGGTGAGTATAAGCATAGTGCTGGCTGTAAACGAGATCAGCCTGCAGCTGCTGGACGAAATGCTCTTCACGCGCGCTTTCATAGGCCGAAGAGAAATGAATAAATGGCACAGCAGCAAGCACACTAAACACAAGCAGTACTACGACAGCCTCAGGGAAGGTGTAGCCCTTCGAACTGAAAAGAGGCATTAGGATCCTTTACTTACGGCTCCGTTGTTATATACAAGCGGAGTGTTGTCCGGGCAGGTGGTCGTTTCAACATAGTCAGCTTCAACGAGATCCTGAAGAGAAGACGGCTCGCTGCCGTATTCAACTTCATAAGCAGCAGCCTGGGTTTCTAAAAGCTGGATGGTGGCGTCGCATCCTTTGGACTGGGCGACCTGGTTGTTTGTACCGATGTTCGGGATAGCAATTAAAAGAAGCACAGTAATAATGAGCAGTACAATCAGCATTTCCACCATAGTAAAACCTTTATTGTTTTTAAGCATATGTTTTTTCCTTTCTGGAAGAGCGGGATTGGCGAAGCATCTTTAATAAAGAAGCAATGTCTTCTTCTTTCTGCGTTTCAAGATCCGTCAAGCGTTTTTCAAGTACCGAGAGTCGTTCAGAAAAATAATCGTGAGGGGTTTGCATGGATGGTCACTCCTTTTACTGTATGGAAGTAATCATGTGATACATAGGTAAAAATACTGCAGCGAAAAGACTTAAAATCAGAATGCCGACTGAAAAGAAAAGAATAGGCTGGGCAGTCATGGTCATCCGCTGGATGTCTGTTTCGAGTTTATGCTGCGTCTGGCTGCTGTATTGCACAAGCACCTGGCCGAGCGCTCCAATAGACTGGCCGTACTGCACCGCCTGTCCGAGGCTTTCAAGGTACCATGACTGCCGGAATGTTTCCGGCAGAGGAGTCCCGGCAGCGAGCATCTGTTCAATACGCGCACCTTCTTCCTGTATTAACTGGGAATGCTTTTGATTTTTTAACACCAGACAGCTTTCGGAAAGAGACAATCCATTTAAGAGCAGGTAGCCGAACTGTTCGGCGAAAGAAGCGGTAGTTCTCATAGTAATAAAAGGATGGAGAAACGGCAGCCTGGTCCAAAAAAGAGTCCGATGAGAGGCAGGTTTCGGGCGGACAGCCAAAACATAAAATACTCCGAGGCCAGCGAGCAGAATAAAAACAAAGGCAAAGAAAAAAGGAGCGGCGGAAATCATTTTCATCACCATCCGGGTGTAAAAAGGGAGCTCCATGCTCAGCTGTTCAAACAGCTCGAGAAACTGGGGAAAAAGGTAGCGGACAAACACATAAGCGAGAATTATCAGCAGCCACAGAAGAAATAACGGGTAGTACAGAACTTTACGGAAGCTGCTCCAGGCCTCGAGGCGGCTCATATAATGATTACCCGCTGCAGTTAATCCTTCAGAGAGACGGCCGGACTGCTCCGCAAAATAAACAAAAGCAGCAATGTCCGAGGGGAAATGGTGTTCAAGTAAAAGCTCATGCAGCTCCCGGCCGCTGCGGAGATGTCTTCGTATGCTGCGCAGGGAAGCAGTGACGAAAGCGGGCTGTTCCCAGGAAAGCATCTGTATGGATTGATCCAGATGATATCCGCTGCCGAGCAGCTCGCCCAGCTGTTGAAGAAATAGTGCTTTAGCCTCCGGCTTCCAGCTTCTTTTTAACAGCTTGCTCATACCCTGGTCTCCGCAAAGGCTTCCTTGCCAAACAAGCCGAGCGCATAACCCCGCTTCAGCTGCTCATTTATCCGGGGTGACTCGAGTGGTTTATTGGAATCAAGCATGAAATGGATATCCTGTCGGGTGGAAAAATCAAATAGCGCTAAGCGTCCGGGGGTGGAAAGAGAAGTGGTGGAAATAAGCCGCTGGTGGGCAATGAAGGTGGTGGTTTCAAGGAGGTCCGTTTTTGAAAGGCCAAGGTCCAACAGTCTGCGGAGGACCCCAAAGGTACTGCCAGCATGCAGCGTAGTGAGCACCAGATGGCCGGTAAGTGCTGCCCGCAGTGCCAGCTTTGCTGTTTCAGTGTCACGTATTTCTCCGATCATAATAACGTCTGGATCATGTCTCATAGAAGCCTTCAGAAGTGATGCATAGGTAAGCCCCGCTTTTTCGTTGACCTCGGTTTGAATGCAGCCGGGTATCCGGAGCTCTACAGGGTCTTCGATTGTAATAATGCGCTGCGTGTGGGAGGTGAGCAGGTGCTCGAGCATGGCGTAAAGGGTGGTGGATTTTCCAGACCCGGTGGCGCCAGTCAAAAGAACCAGTCCTTTACGGGAGGCAAGAACGTCTTCGAACGAGCGTGTAGTGGTGGAAGTTAAAAACAGCTGCGGGAGGGTGAATTGAAAAGTCTGCGGAAGCAGCCGGATAGAAAAGCTTTCCATACGTTCTGAAGGCATGGTGGAAAAACGGAGATGGACAGGGGGATGAAGCGAGCGGTAAGTAAGTGAACCATCCTGCGGACGCCTTCGTTCGCCGATATCCATACCGGCTCTGAACTTTAAGTGCGTAATAAGCCTGTGAGCAAAAGCCGAGGAATACGTATCTGAAAGCTCAAGGCGTCCATGGATACGAAAATAGAGAGAGGCTTTTGAATAAGACGGCAGCAGATGAATATCTGATGCGCCGGCGGCCGCTGCCTGATGGATCAATTGCCGTGTAAATGATTCGATGTTGGTCAAGGCCTCACCTTCTTTCTGAAAAGTAATTTTATTATATGGTAAAACAAAGGAATAATCTACCATTTTTTTCAATGTATTAATTTTTTAAGGAAAGCGTAACGGAAGCAGTGGTGTGATAAAATATAAAGGGCTTCGCAATATTCCGTCAGGAATTTAAAACCAACTTGACACATAAGAATTATACGGATAAAATTGACCATAATAAAATGACCAGTTTATATACATGGATAAAATAAAGCTAAAGAGAAAATTATTTTGTCCTTAGAACGATTAGATTGCAGTTAAATTTATTTGTGAGGTGGAGAGAGTGCAATTGCAGGTTACGAATAGTCCTTTTAGCCAGGAGCAGGTAGATTTACTGAACCAGCTCCTGCCGACATTAACAGAAAATCAGAAAATTTGGTTAAGCGGATATTTAGCTTCCCAGGCAGCTTCGGGTGCTGCGCCGGCAGCAGCTGAAGCGCCAGCTGTCCAGGAAGCAGCTGTACCCCAGACATCCCAGGCAGACGCGGCTTCCAAAGAAGTGACCATTTTATTTGGCTCCCAGACCGGTAACGGCCAAATGATTGCAGAAGACAGCTCAAGAAGACTGAAAGATCAGGGCTACAATGTAACTGTAAGTTCGATGGACGATTTTAAGACGAAAAACATGAAAAAGGTGGAAAACCTACTAGTCATCGTAAGTACGCATGGAGAAGGCGATCCTCCGGATAACGCTATTTCCTTCCATGAGTTTTTGAACGGGCGTAAGGCTCCGAAGCTCGAAGATGCACGTTTTTCCGTACTTGCGCTTGGAGACACCTCCTACGAATATTTCTGCCAGACAGGCAAGGATTTTGATCAGCGGCTAGAAGAGCTTGGAGGCACCCGTCTGTATCCAAGAGTAGACTGCGATGTTGATTTTGACGACGACGCCGAAGAATGGATCCAGGGTGTTCTTTCGAGCCTGAATGAGCTCCAGGAAGAAACGGTGCAGACGGCAGCAGCCCCTGCAGGAGCGGCCGCGCCAGCTGCCCCTGCCACGGAACAGCCGGCATATTCAAGAACTAATCCGTTCCGGGCGGAAATATTGGAAAATATTAATTTAAATGGCCGGGGCTCAGCAAAGGAAACCCGTCATGTAGAGCTTTCACTTGAAGGGTCAGGCCTGACTTTTGAGCCTGGGGACAGCCTCGGCATGTTCCCGGAAAATGATCCGCTTCTGGTTGACCAGCTGATTCGAGAAATGGACTGGAATCCGGAAGAAACAGTAGTATTAAACAAGCAGGGTGATATCCGGTCGCTTCGTGAAGCACTCCTCTCTCATTTTGAAATTACGGTTTTAACGAAACCGCTGCTTGAAAAAATGAGCAAGCTGACAAACAACGAAAAACTCCCGGAGCTTTTGGAAACAGAACAGGCGGATGACCTGCGCTCATACCTTGAAGGGCGTGACCTTCTGGATCTGTTGAAGGACTACGGGCCATGGCAGGGAGGAGCTGCAGACGTGGTCGGTAATTTACGGAAAATACCGCCGCGCCTGTACTCGATTGCAAGCAGCCCATCCGCCAATCCTGATGAAGTGCATTTAACCGTAGGGGCTGTCCGCTACGATGCGCATGGCAGACCACGTACAGGTGTCTGCTCCGGACAGTGTGCAGAACGTACGGAACCGGGAGATACGCTGCCTATTTATATTCAGCGCAACCCGAATTTCAAACTTCCGGATAATCCGTCTGCCCCTGTTATTATGGTAGGGCCGGGTACTGGCATTGCACCTTTCCGTTCATTTGTTGAAGAACGTGAAGAAGTGGAAGCGGACGGAAAATCGTGGCTGTTCTTCGGAGACCAGCATTTCCGGACGGACTTTTTGTATCAGACTGAATGGCAGCAATGGCTTGACGAGGGCTCTTTATCAAAAATGGATGTAGCCTTTTCACGGGATAACGAAGAAAAGGTATACGTCCAGCACCGGATTCTCGAAAATAGCGGAGAAGTTTATCAATGGCTGCAGGACGGGGCGTTTCTGTACATCTGTGGAGATGAAAAGCGGATGGCCCATGACGTTCATGAAGCCCTGGTAACGGTGCTTGAAAAAGAAGGAAATATGACACATGAAGAAGCTGAAGCGTACATGCTCGATCTGCAGCAGCAAAAACGCTACCAGCGTGATGTATATTAATAACTACCGGGGAGGAACCAAACGCATATGTCAGAATACAGCAGCTTAAAAAACATTCAGGATGCCCCGTTAGATGGAATGGAGCACTTGAAAAAAGACAGTAACTTCTTACGCGGTACGCTTGTTAAAACGATGGCAAACCCTATTACTGCGAGCATTCCTGAAGCAGATGGAAAGCTGATGAAGTTTCACGGCAGCTACATGCAGGACGACCGGGACCTGCGCAACGAACGCCGCCAGCAAAAGCTTGAACCAGCCTATCAGTTTATGCTCCGTGTCCGCCTGCCGGCCGGCGTTATTACGCCGGAGCAGTGGCTCACAATGGATGAAGTGTCGCATAAATACGGAAACGGTACTCTCCGGCTGACTACACGCCAGACGTTTCAAATGCACGGGATTCTCAAATGGAATATGAAAAAAAATCTGCAGGAAATTAATGCAGCCATGATGGACTCCATCGCCGCCTGTGGGGATGTGAACAGAAACGTTATGTGCAATGTGAACCCGAATCAATCCGATGTGCACGGGGAAGTTTATGAGTATTCCAAACAAATTAGCGACCATCTGCTGCCGCGCACAACGGCTTACCATGAAATATGGCTTGATGAAGAGAAAGTAGCAGACAGCAAAGAAGAAGTGGAGCCCATTTACGGCGAAACGTATCTCCCAAGAAAATTCAAGATCGGGGTGGCTGTTCCGCCGTCCAACGATATTGACGTTTTCTCCCAGGACATCGGCTACATTGCCATTGTGGAAAACGGGGAGCTGCAGGGTTTTAACGTATCAGTCGGCGGCGGCATGGGAATGACGCACGGAGAGCCGGATACTTATCCGCAGCTTGGACGCGTTATTGGCTATGTGCCAAAAGATGAAGCGGTAAATACAGCGGAAAAACTGCTGACGATTCAGCGCGATTACGGCAACCGCTCCAACCGGAAAAACGCTCGTTTCAAATATACGATTGACCGCTACGGGGTCGAATGGCTGAAAAGCGAATTAAATGAACGGCTCGGCTATGAAATAGAGGCTGCCCGCCCGTATGAATTTGAAAGCAACGGAGACGAATATGGATGGATCAAAGGCAACGACGGTAAGTGGCACTTTACTCTCTTTATTGAAAATGGACGAATCAAGGATGAAGAAAATTATCAATTGATGACCGGACTGCGGGAAATAGCCAAAATTCATACCGGCGACTTTCGGATGACGCCGAACCAGAACGTGGTCATATCCGATATTACAAGCTATAAAAAACGACAGATCAGCAAATTGATCGAGGATTACGGTCTGACAGACGGAAAGCATTATTCCGCTCTCCGCCGCAATTCCATGGCCTGTGTTTCCTTTCCGACCTGTGGACTCGCCATGGCGGAAGCAGAGCGCTATCTTCCGTCTCTGGTCGATAAACTTGAAGTAATGCTTGAAGAGCAGGGCCTGCGGGATGAGGATATTATTATCCGTATGACGGGCTGTCCAAATGGATGTGCCCGTTCAGCGCTCGGAGAGATCGGCTTTATCGGAAAAGCACCCGGAAAATACAATATGTATCTAGGTGCAAGCTTTACCGGCGACCGCCTGAGCAAGCTTTACCGGGAAAACATCGGGGAAGAGGAAATTTTAAGTGAACTTGAACCGATGATTGCCCGTTTTGCGAAGGAGCGTCACGAGGGAGAGCACTTTGGGGACTTTGTCATCCGTGCAGACTACGTTAAAGCAACTACAGACGGAATAAATTTTCATGACTGATAACAACGGGGGCGCGCTTAGGCGGCTCCCGTTTTTCTATGAATATAAAAGGAATATTTTTTCTTCAGTGCTTTTTTTCAGGGTTGTATCCTGTTTCCATGTGCCATAAGATGAAATATAGTGCGTTAAAACAATTATACGCAAGGTAATAGAACTATGCAGGAGGCCGTCATGAGTATAAGAATACGAACCGTAGAAGCAGAAGACATTCCCAGTCTAGCAGCAGTCATGCAGACTTATATTGTGGATCATTACGAGCATCCGGATCCCGGCATCAGCAAATTAAAAACGTTAATCAAAAAGCTTTTGGCCCAGCCGGAAATCGGCATCCAGTTTATTGTGGAACATTACGGGGACTTGATCGGTTTTGCTACCTTATATCAGACATTCAGCACCCTTCAGGTTAAAAAAACAGCGATTTTAAACGATCTGTATATTTCTCCCGAATTCCAGGGGCAGCATTACGGGAAAGAGCTTCTCGAATTTGTCCTTTCTTACGTGCAGTCGGAGGATTTTGCCGGCATGGTGCTTGAAACAGACCGGACCAACAAAAAAGCACGGCGACTTTACGAATCGCTCGGCGGAGCTAAAAGCGCATGGACGCATTACGAGTGGGAATTTTAAATAAAGCAAAACATTTTACTCTGATAAAGTTTGAGCAGACTAAAGGATCTATGCTAAAATCTTCTTTGTGCGTTTAATTTACATAGTTGTACGTAAACGATAAAAGAAGAGAAACGAGGGAAACAAAGTGGAGTACGCAGTTATAGTTTCAGTCCTGGTATTGATTGTACTCAGCCTCTTCCGGCTGAATGTCATTCTGGCACTGATGGGAGCAGCAGTGGCGGCAGGACTGCTGGCCGGCCTGTCATTCACTGATACCATTGAAATGCTCGTATCCGGCATGGGCGGGAGGGCTGACACCGCTCTCAGCTACATTCTGCTCGGTGTTTTTGCAGTTATGATTGGCTATTCGGGTATTACAGGATTTTTAGTGACGAATCTGGTAAAGCTGTTAAAAAATAAACGGGCTGCTTTGCTTCTGACAATTGCAGGAGTGGCATGTTTATCACAAAACCTTATTCCGGTACATATTGCTTTTATTCCAATACTTATACCGCCGCTTCTGCATTTGTTTGATCATATGAAAATCAACCGGCGGGCCGTGGCCGTGAGTTTGACGTTCGGCTTAAAGGCGCCATATATCCTGATTCCTGCAGGATACGGGTTAATTTTTCACGATATTATTTTTGAAAGCATGAACGAAAATGGCATGGATATTGATTTCGGTCAGATCTGGCAGGCAATGATTATTCCAGTAGGCGGAATGGTGGTCGGTCTGCTGATAGCTGTGTTCGTGACGTACCGCAAAGACAAAGAAATGAACACCGGAAGCATAGATGTTACGGAAGCAGAAGCTTCCCTGAAGGATACGAAAAAATTTCAGCTGTCGCACCTGTTAACGCTGATAGCGATTGTATTGGCGCTATTAGTACAGGTATGGACAGAGTCCCTGGTGATTGGTGCATTGATGGGTATTGCAGCTATGTTTATCTTCCGGATCGTTCCGGTGAAAGAGGCCGACCAGACGGTGAACGATGGAGTTCGCATGATGGGAATGATCGCCTTTGTGATGCTGCTTGCTTCCGGATATGCAACTGTGCTGCAGGAGACCGGAGCAGTAGAGCAGTTAGTGGCAGTTACATCGGACGTTCTTGGAGGCAGCCAGATGCTCGGGGCTTTGGTGATGCTTTTAACTGGACTGCTGATTACCATGGGTATTGGCTCTTCATTCGGGACGATTCCGATTCTTGCGGCGTTGTTTGTGCCACTGAGTGCCACGCTCGGCTTCTCTCCGCTTGCCACTGCAGCTTTAATTGGCACCGCGGGGGCGATTGGGGATGCAGGCTCACCGGCTTCTGACAGTACGCTCGGGCCAACTGCAGGCTTAAATGCCGATGGACGCCATGATCATATATGGGACACATGTGTACCGACATTTCTACACTTCAACATTCCGTTGTTTATCTGCGGGTTGGCTGCAGCGTTTCTTCTGTAGCATCACCGCAGCAAATGGATTGCAAAATTAGTCCAAAACAGGTAAAGTAAAACATGAATAAATAATGTATGTTTTATACGAACGATAGAAATTTTTAGACAATAGGGCTGAAAATAAGTCGTTACACTGCCAGGAAATGAACCCCGGGACTCGTCTCTGGCGGCTCCCTGTAAAATTTAATACACAGTAAATGATGCAGGATCGTTAGACAGTTGAGCTAAACGGTAAGCTACAAAGGATATTTTTCCTCTGTGGCTTTTTTTATGCTTTTATAAGCCTGCGTTTCTTCTGTGAAGACCGCGCAAGAGCAAAAGCAAAACAAAATGAGGTTTGGAAGAAAAGGAGAAGAATGTGATGTCAGAAATAAAGGAAGTACAATCAGCGATAGCTGGATATATTGGAAAGGTTTTGAGGGAAAGCTTTGGAAAAGGTCCGATCTCAGTACATACTACGTGGGCTCCGCCTTATTTTTGTGTCCATATCCGTGATTTTTTGGTACCGATGGAACAAATTTTAATCCAAAAAAATGAGGGCAGGAAAGTGGAAGAATTGAGAGAGATGCTGATGAGCGTTCTTTATGCAGATATAAAATCAGAACTCGAAGCGGTCACAGGGAAGGAAATACTTGATATTTATACAAACTGGAATCTCGATCAACGCTCTGGAGTAATTTTCGGTACAGTTGATGCGCCTGCGGAATCCGGGATCGTGGAAAAGTGGCAGGAGGAATTAAACAGCGTCGTAAAAAAAGCAGGAGAAAACAAAGAAGGTCTGTCTGCTTCGGTAAATACAAAACCTTTAAATCACCGTGTAGTGCTGATTGAACGAACGAATGTATTGACCCCGGTAGAACGCCAGCTTCTTGAAGAAGGATATGCAGAGAAAGTGGAAGAAGCAAAAACCTCCCTCGTAAAAGGTATCATCGAAGAAACAGATTTACTGACACGGATGCCGCGGGAAGTGATCGATCCATTTATTATCTGGGACGTGGATAAAGACATTAATTATTTAATATTTGTCTGCAGCAGCAAGGAGTCTGAAACAAAATAAAGCCGCTCTTTTGATTAAAAGAGCGGCACTGGTATTAAAGGGAAGTAGGCTTTACGACAATTTCATCTTTTTGGGCAGCGTATTCATGATACAAATGCTTTAAAGGGTGTTTAGTGTTTGGCTGCCAGGGTTTTTCCGGGCCGGTAAAATGAATAACAGCCGGCTTTTCGACAGCGCTCATCACCTTTTTCCCCTGACGGGTATCAGGCACAGCCTTCAAAAACATATCGGTCATTGTATTCCATTTAGGATGAAGCTCAAACCAATGATTGTAAAGCACAGCGTTTAAGCCGTCCTGATCGTGATAAAGCATCCGGCTCTCATGCTTTTGGATAAACTGTACGACCTGATCGGTCACCTGGTGTTTTTTCCAATTCGTCACGTGAATCATCATGACACCGGAATTGAAATATTTAGCTTCCGGCGGCATGAACAAATCGTCGTTACGGTAAAATCCGCCGAAGTTTTCTGCTGCAGCAATAACCTGGCGCCGCAAAGGAATCTTCCATAAAATTGTAATGTCTTCCTGAATGATAGTATCGCAGTCGATATACAATACTTTGTCTGCATCCGTAAACAAGTACGGTATGGACAACCGGTAATAGGCAGCATTGGTAATATGATAAGAATATTTGTGATTCGCCTGAAAAAGGTTTTTATATTTGTTTGTGTCGATGGCGTGAAAAACGACACGGGATTTAAAATGGGCTCCGAGCTGCTCGAGCATTTGCTTTTGATAGCTGCTCCAGCCGGTTTCAATAATGTGAAATTCGATTCTCTCCGGCATCGTAGTGTTCGTGAGCAGAGAGGTAAAAGAAACGGCTGTGTGTTCTGCATAGTTGGCGTCAGCTACAGTCGTAACAATATAGGGAGAATAATAAGACATAACAAGCACTCCTTCGTGGGGTAATAGAAATAATCTGTTTTAGTCACAGAAGCACCCGGTGCATGTCTGGAACTAAAAAGAATCAGCTGTCAGGCTTTTTCTTTTCAGCTTATGATTAGCTCCCAATGGTCTAACTCATTGCTGCTGAAGCAGGTTTTATTCACTTTTAAAAACAGCATAAAAATATGCAGGTAACTATACATATATCCTTCATGCATCTTTTTGAAACAAAATGATAGCGAATGAATAAAAAATAAGCTTTTGGAACTAGGGTTAAAGCAGGTGGAATGGAAGACGTCTAAAAGAAGATGGCAAAAAGCATGTATCAGAGGAATGGCTGCATGTTAAAGTGAAGGAGAACAGAATAAGGAAGGGGACAAAATAATGGAAATGAGTGAAGTCACCGCCAAGCTGATAGAAGCAAAAAACAGGAAGCGAGCTACTTATCAGGATCTAGCTGAAGCTGTGGGCCGCAATAAAACCTGGGTTGCTGCTGTTATTCAGGGACAGGCATCAATGGACGAAAAAGAAGCAGACGCGCTCATTAACTACCTCGAAGTTCCTTATGAAGAAATCAAGCATGAACTGATGGCTGTACCTTACAAAGGTTCTTTAAGTGAAGGTGTTCCAACAGACCCGCTTATTTACCGTTTTCACGAAATTACTCAGGTATACGGAACGACATTAAAGGAAATCATTCATGAGGAATTTGGTGATGGTATTATGAGCGCCATCGATTTTAAAATGGATGTAGAACGTGAGGAAGATCCAAAAGGGGACCGGGTGGTTGTCACGTTGAACGGCAAATTTCTACCATATACTAAGTGGTAAACGAGTAAATGCAATAGAGCCGCCTTTCCATCAAAATGGTAAGGCGGCTCTATATTTATAAAGCTTATAAGTAGATTAATCTATTACAGTTACTTCCACGCTTCGGCGGCCGAAGGAATAAGCTTCGGACTTGCTTGGAACGTGAACGTCAATACGGTTTCCGTTTATCGCTCCGCCGGTATCCGCTGCGGTATAAGTACCCATACCTTCAATTTGTACTTGAGAGCCAAGTGGAATAACGTCAGGGTCTACAGCGATTACTTTCGCATAGCGGTTGGTATTTAGGTTTACACCGGTAGCTGTAATACCGCTGCAGCCTGCGCAGTCTGCTGTATAAGCAGTCGCTTCGACTGTCATGGACTCTCCGCCGGAGGTATCTTCAGAACTACTGCTTTCGGAAGTGGAGGCAGATTCTACTGCTTCATTATCACTGTCGTCTGCTTCAGAGCTTTCTTCAACATCGCTTTCACTTGAGCTGCTGGAGCTTTCTCCGTACAGCGCTGCTTTTGTATTTGGCCCGATGATGCCGTCGACCGTAAGACCTTCATCAGCCTGAAAATCACGTACAGCTGCTGCCGTAATCGAACCAAAAATCCCGTCTACTTCATAATCGTAATATCCTTTATCATCGAGTACAGATTGGGCTTCGGATACAGAGTCATTGGAGTCCCCCTGGACTAGCAGGCTGTCTGATGCGTCACTTACCGCTGGTGCTGCAAAAGCTAGAGCTGTACCAAGAACTGCGCCGCCGATCCAATGTGAAGCTTTCGTAGATTTCATCATGGTTGAAAAATTCCTCCTCGGAGAGTATAAAAGTTTTTTTATTTAGTAAGCATTAAGGGTGAATGGACATAAACGAATTAGTATTGGATGCGTATATTTTGAAATAACCTATCGCACGTTTGTAAATTTAACTCGCAGGAGAAGAACTTTCAAGCGAATAGGACGAATGTAATGCAAACGTAACAAGATTAAGCTTTATGAAATATATGAGAAATTATGTGTAATATTTATAAAACGCTTATAGATAAAGGGTTTCAGGGCAATTGAACTTAAGATTTGATTGAAAAAACGAACGTAATATTACAAATGAAAAACGTGAGAAAAATAACCTAATTCTGATTTTTCGTGAGGAATGAACTAATCTATAAAAATCAGTAAAGCCAAAATATGCTGCAGAAGAAAAAAGGGGACAGGGCGGGGAGAAAACACTCCGGCAGTACAACAAAAAACCCCCTGAATCATCAGGAGGCCTGCAGAAAGCTATGTGGAAAACATAAATCGTGAGAAATTAGTTGTGCGTCAGTCGTTGCTTAAATGCTGATAAAGAGTGATTTTAAGTAAATCTGTCAGGACAGTCAGAGGGATATTTGACATCGACCATCCTTTTTCCATGGCTTTTTCCTTTGTTTTGTTCCAAATATTGTCGTCTTCGGCAACATCGATGAAATCATGGCCGGCAAATGTAATTTTAATATTATGGTAGCTTGTCACCTGCTTACTCAAGGTTTTATGCCGGGTAGCCTCGATCAGGCCTCCGTCGGTGAGCAGATACATATAATAATCGGTTTCTTCGTTTTTAGATGTGAGGCTGAATCCGGGCTTTTGCTCTTTCAGATCAATCAAAAGCTTCCTGATTGATTCCATGTCTCTTTCCATAACCATTTTATCTTCCACCTTTTTTATACTTACTGAAATTATAATATTGGGACTGGCTTAAATGCCAGAAAAGATTTACGTACCCGGGTGCTTTGATAAGAAATATTGTCATACGCACCTGTTAAAAAAGAAGCCGGGAAACGCCGGCTTCTTTTTCCGAATGCTTATTGCCAGACGTCTTCGGCAAGAGAAACGACGTGGCGAACTTTCGCCCATTGCTCTTCTTCAGTGAGAATATTGCCTTCTTCGGTAGAAGCAAAGCCGCATTGAGGGCTTAAACCAAGTTGTTCAAGTGGTACATATTTTTCTGCTTCCTGCAGTCTGGATTTAATTAAATCCGTATCCTCAAGTTCAGGGAATTTTGAAGTGATTAAACCGAGAACTACCTGAAGATCGCTGCGGTTCACATACTTTAAAGGCTCAAAGCCTCCGGAGCGCTCGTCATCAAATTCCAGCAGGAGGGCGTCGACGTTTAATTTACTGAACATATATTCTGAAACGGCGTCGTAGCTGCCGCTGGATGCATAGGTGGACTTGTAGTTGCCGCGGCAGACATGCATATATATCCGCATATCTTCAGGTTTATCAGCGATCGCTTCATTGACAGTATTTACAAACATTTCCATCGTTTCTTTCGGGTCCAGGCCTCGTGCTTCAAGCAAGCCGCCGGAAAGTACGAGATCCTTATCCTTCTCAGCTCCGAGAAATAAAGACCAGGTTGTATCATCAAACTGAAGGTGGCGGCAGCCAGCCTTGTAAAGAGCCTGTATCGTATCCTTGTACACCTGCACGAGGTCTGAAAACAGCTCAGCTTCCGACTGATAGACATTTTTTTCTTCTTCGGTTACAGTCCGGAAAATAAACATGCTCGGACTTGGAACTGTCACGCGGGCGGCGTGCTCCCCTTTCAGGCTGTGCAGAAATTCGTACTCGCGGACAACAGGGTGGTCGCTGAAGGCTAATTTATTAACAACTTTAACCCCCTCGGCTTTTGTTTCCGTATTGTCGCTGAATACAAGCCCATGGTCCAATTTAATAAATTCTGCCCCTTCGACCTCCTGCATAAAATCGAGATGGAACCATGCGCGGCGGAATTCACCATCTGTTACGACCGGAAGACCAGCTTCTTTTTGTTTTTCAACAAGAGCAGCAATTTCTTCATTTTCAATGTCCCATAGCGCCCCGGCGCTTAACTCTCCCTCTGTGTACTGCCGGCGGGCTTTTTTGAGTCGCTCCGGACGGAGAAAGCTTCCTACGTGTTCTGCGCGAAACGGTGCTTTTGTCAAACCATCCACTCCTCTGTAATATGTAATGATTCAAAAATACCTGTATATTTTGCCTACTAATAGTATATGGAAGCCGATGATGGTTTGTCTACAGAAACCGTTGGAAGCAGAGCGTACTTCCAGGAAAATGAAAAACGGTGGTAACTTCTTTCTTAGCAGGCCGGCTAAGGACGCCGCTGAAAGACAATCACCGGCTCCCCGAGGTCGTTTGTGTGACAAACAGCCTTGTAAGCGGAAAATAAACGGTAAAGGCCGTTAAAGCCTTTCAATTTGATTACAAACGCAATATCTTTCATACTCAACTTTTCTCCAGTGAGAGCGTAAATCGTTTTTTTCGGCCGGAAGCTGTTGTCCATTTTGTCAGCGGTCTGCTTATCGATTTGCTGAAAAACGAGAATAGCTTTGAGCTGGCGGGCAAATTCGCCTTCTGCCTTCATGGCGGGGGCTTTTTTCTTTCGCGCCCGGTTTAGCGCGGACGGTTTTTCTACGGGGGTCATTATAAAATTCCTCCTGACAATAGTTTGGCTGCTTTTCTTTTCATACCCCGAAAGCTGTCTCATTCAACCCAGCCGTTTATAGCGTTTTGAAGGAAGTTTATGAGAATAGAAAACCGTGAATAAAATAATCATCTTTAGCAGAAAGAAGGAACGGCCTGTGATTGAAGTATTGATTGAACATGTACCGAGTACACTGCTGCATCTGCTGACCGGCGCGGCAGTAATGTATATATTTTACGGAAATCCGGATTTAATTGTTTCACAACGCTTGAAGGTGATGGCGTTCGGTGTGATGGTGATTGTGCCTGATATCCCGAAGCTGTTTGGCAATTATATTTTTCATACGCTGCTGACGGTGCCATTTATTGCGGCAGCGTTCGCTCCGGTTGTCCGCCGCGTGCTCGGGGGAGGATTCCCAAAAGCCTGGACAGCTTCATTTTTTACACTGGCCGTCGGCTCCATGCTGATTGACTTTCTGGGAAACGGTACTCAGTTTTTATTCCCAATAACCTCGAAGAATTTTTCTTACCCTCTGCTTTATCAGGAATGGTGGATAATCGTTCCGCTTGCGGGTGTCCTGGGGACGCTGGCTGTATGTGGAAAAAGAAATATTTCGCCCCGGCAGACATAAAAAATACATGAAAACCTCTTCAATTCCAATGAATATATTAGTAAACTTATAGTATATTTAGACTAGGAATTCTATTTAAAAGAAAAGAGGATGTCATGCGAAAATTGTATTATGGATTGACGTGCGGGATTTTCCTTTTAAGTGGCTGCAGCAGCGCCGGGGAAAATGAAAATTCTGAGACACAGAATGAAGCCCCGGAGGCGCAGAATGAAAATTCAGAAGCACAGACAGAAGAAGATTCCAAAAATCAGAAGCAGGAAGATGAAAGCGTTACGATTGGCGCGGCGGGAGACGTTTTGCTGCACGGGCGTGTATATAAAAGAATGGAAGAAGACGGGGAGTACGATTTCACTCCGGCGCTGAAGGCAGTTGCTCCGATGCTTGAAGAACCGGATTACACGATTGTGAACCAGGAATCAATACCCGGCGGCGAGGAGCTTGGTTTATCGGCTTATCCTTCCTTTAACAGTCCGTATGCAATTGTAGACGATCTTCAGGATGCCGGAGTGGACATGCTCTCCGGAGCCAATAACCATACGCTTGACCGTGGAATGGAGGCTGTAAACAATGCGATTAATCATTATGAGCAGACAGGTATGGATTACGTGGGAGTCTATAAGGACGAGGAAGATGCAGAGCGGCAGCGTATTGTAGATGTAAAGGACGTAGACATGGGTGTGCTTTCCTATACATATGGGCTGAACGGCATCGAGGTGCCGGAGGGGCATGAATATGTCGTGAAGAAAATTGATAAAGAACAAATACAGGAAGATGTCGAAGCGATGAGAGATGATGCGGACATCGTAGTCGTCAATATGCACTGGGGAAATGAATACGAGCGCCTTCCGAATGAAGAACAAAAAGAGCTGGGCCAATTTCTTGCAGACCAGGAAGTGGACGTAGTTATTGGTCATCACCCTCACGTGCTTCAGCCGATGGAATGGGTGGAGGGTGAAGAAGGAAATGAAACGCTTGTTTATTATTCTCTCGGCAATTTCTATTCCGGTCAGGATCAGGAATATACCGATACAGGCGGTATTGCTACATTCGATGTGGAAAAAGACGGCGAAGACGTGAAGATTACAGAGCCTGACGTTGATTTTACCCAGGTTGTACCGGGCCCTGAGGATCAGTACACAGTGAAGCCGATGGCCGAAGCAGACCACCCTGCAGAAGGTGGTGAAACCGAAGAGGATCTGCGCGAGCATGTGTATCAATGGATCGAAGAAAACGATTAAAGTACTAACCGTCTGATACTGGGCGGGAATGCATAAATAATTTCATTTACTGTATTAAAATATTAAAAGACCTCTAATTTAAAATCAGAGGTCTTTATTTTTATGCGCCAAACCCATTAATGAAGGGGTTGGAATCCATTTCGGCTTCGATATCGGTGAAGGGGCCGTGGCCGCAGGCTACTATTGTATTTTCCGGGAGTTCAAGCAGCTGCTCGTGAATAGAGGCTAGCAGCGTATCCATGTCACCTCCGTAAAGGTCAGTACGTCCAACACCACCTGAAAACAATACATCGCCGGAGAAGACTGTGTTGGTTTCTTTATGCCAATAGGAAACACTTCCCGGCGAATGGCCCGGTGTATGAAGCCATTGGAATTCAAAGCTGCCGAATTGAAGCGTTCCTTCAGACTGCAGAAGGTGATCCGCGGGCTTTGCAGTAAACGCAGCCTCCGGCATCATGCGTCCGGATCCGTTTTTTTGGGCGTCCCCAGGCCAGTCCCTTTCATGCTCATGAAGATAAACAGGGATATTGTAGGCTTCCCGCACGGCATCAAGCGCACCGATATGATCAAAATGGGCGTGTGTTAACAGAATGACTACAGGACGCATCTCGTTTTCCTGAAGATAGGTGAGCAGTTTATCGGCATCCCCGGCCGGATCAATAATTACGGCGTTTTTATCATTATCGTACAGAACATAGCAGTTTGTCTGCAGTGGTCCCAGTGGAAGCTGTTTCCAGTTCATAGTTTCCCTCCAATTTTTATGCTGATTTTAGTATAAACAATATTACAGTGAGAAGAAATGATTGATCCAAAGTGATAAACGAATGATGGAGTACAATTTATCGGAAATGTTCGGGTTAATTTTTTTCAGCATTGGTTTTTATCTGAATTAGTGATAGAATATGAGCAAATAAAGATGTACATATAATGCGCGGATGATGGTAAGGGGAGAGACTGCCAGGCAGCGCCGAAGGAGCAAGCCGTAACAGGTGAATCTCTCAGGCAAACAGACTCTTACTGGACGCTCCTCTGGAGAGCGCTTCTTTTAGAAGCCACCCACGAAGACACTCTTTCCGTACGACGGAAAGGAGAAACTTTCTGGTTATAGGACAGAGCTTCCATATCTTATGGAGTTCTGTCTTTTTTATGCTTTTTACTGTTTTGATTTTTCAGAAAATAATGATGAGGTGATTTTCTTGGCAGAATTAAAACGAACACCCCTGTATCCGGTATATGAAAAACACGGAGCAAAAACCGTCGATTTTGGCGGATGGGAAATGGCTGTTCAGTTTTCCGGCATCAAAGACGAGCACGAGGCGGTTCGTACAAAGGCTGGTCTGTTCGATGTTTCCCATATGGGTGAGGCGATCGTAGAAGGAGAGGGTGCTGCTGAATTTCTACAGTATATGCTCACAAACAACATAAAAAATGCAGAACCCGGAAAAGCACTTTATACCGCCATGTGTTATGAAGATGGAGGTACGGTTGACGATCTGCTCGTGTACCAGCTCGAAAAAGAAAAATACATGCTCGTTTTGAACGCAGCTAACATTGAAAAAGATCTGGAATGGCTTCGCCGCCACGTAACGAAAAACGTAAGTATTACCGATATTTCGGAAGAAACAGCACTAATCGCTGTACAGGGCCCGGTGGCAGAAACGGTGCTGCAGAAAGTAACCGATGCTTCTCTTGCAGAGATTCTGCCATTTCGGTTTGCTGCCGGTGCTTCAGTCGGAGAAGCAGAAAATATTATCATCTCAAGAACCGGCTATACCGGAGAAGACGGCTTTGAATTATACTGCCGGGCTGAAGAGGCCATCCGAAGCTGGGAGACGATCATGGAAGCAGGAGAATCCGAAGGACTCATTCCATGCGGTCTCGGCGCGAGAGACACCCTGAGGTTTGAAGCGAAGCTGCCGCTCTACGGCCAGGAGCTGAGCGCAAATATTACGCCGCTTGAAGCAGGCATAGGCTTTTGCGTAAAGCTGAAGCAGGAAGATAATTTCATTGGTAAAGAAGCTTTAAAAAAACAAAAAGAAGCGGGATTAAAACGTAAACTTGTCGGGATCGAAATGGTTGATAAAGCAATTCCGCGCCCGGGTTACATGGTACACAATGATGACGGAGAGGAAATCGGCTGGGTAACTACGGGCACTCAGTCGCCGACGCTGAAAGCAAATGTGGGACTTGCACTTCTGAATATTGGATGGACGAATCTCGGTCAGGCTGTCGAAGTGGATGTGCGGGGCAAAGCCAAACGCGCAAAAGTGGCAGCTGTGCCCTTTTATAAACGGGAAAAATAAACAGAGGAGGCACCAGAATGGATTATCGCTATCTGCCGGTAACCGGCGAGGATAAAGAAGAAATGCTTAAAACGATCGGTGTGGATTCGATCGGTGAATTGTTTGAGGACGTACCGGAAAATATTCGCTTTTCCGGAGAAATGAATCTGCCGAAGGCTCTTGGCGAAACGGATCTTCTAAAGGAAATGAAGCGCCTCAGTAACAGAAATACCAGCGTGCAGGACTGCGTCTCCTATCTCGGGGCAGGGGTGTACGAGCATTATATACCGACAGTCGTCGATCATGTGCTCCGGCGCTCGGAATTTTACACGGCATATACTCCGTACCAGCCGGAGATTTCGCAGGGCGAGCTGCAGGCAATCTTTGAATTTCAAACGATGATCAGTGAACTTACGGGAATGGATATTGCTAATTCGTCCATGTATGACGGGCCGACGGCGCTCGCAGAAGCAGCACTGATGGCCGCAAGTGAAAACAGAGGGAGGCGCCGTACCGTTGTCGTCTCTGGAACGGTTCACCCTGAAGCGCTCGATGTATTGAAAACATACGCTGCCGGGCCCGGACTTACAGTGAAAATCGTTCCCGAAAAGGACGGGCATACGGATATGGCTAAGCTTGAAGACATGATCGATGCTGATACCGCAGGAGTGATTGTGCAGTACCCAAACTTTTACGGTACTATTGAAGATTTAGCTGCTGTAAGGCAGGCAGCCGATAAAGAAAACTCGCTGATGATAGTGTCGGCAAATCCCCTTGCGCTCGGCGTTCTGACGCCGCCGGGAAGCTTCGGAGCGGATATTGTGGCAGGAGACGCTCAGCCTCTTGGTATTCCAATGCAGTTTGGCGGACCGCACTGCGGATTTTTTGCCACCACTAAAAAGCATATTCGGAAGGTCCCCGGGCGTCTTGTCGGACAGACGGAGGATGAAGACGGAAGCCGGGGTTATGTACTGACGCTGCAGGCAAGAGAGCAGCATATCCGCCGGGATAAAGCGACATCCAACATTTGTTCAAACCAGGCTCTGAACGCGCTGGCTGCTTCTGTCGCAATGACGGCTCTCGGTAAAAAAGGGCTGAAGGAAACGGCAGAAAGAAATGTTAAAAGTGCTCATTTCTTTAAACAGCTGCTCAAACAAAAAGGCATTGAGCTTGTCCATGAGGCGCCATCGTTTAATGAATTTGTGGTTGACCTCGGCCGTCCAGTGGCAGAAGTGAATGAACAGCTATTCAGGCAGGGGATCATCGGCGGGTATGATTTAGGTGAAGTGTCGGCGGATAAAAAAGGCCAGATGCTCGTATGTGTGACTGAACTTCGCACAAGAGAACAGCTGGAAACCTTTGCCAAACATTTGGAGGTGCTTGTACATGAAACAGCCTAACCAACCGTTAATTTTCGAACAAAGCAAACCAGGGAGGGTAGCGTATTCCCTTCCTGAGACAAATATACCTGAACAAAGCCTGAGCGATATTTTGCCCGGGGCTAATATCCGGGAAGAAGAGCCGGCACTGCCGGAAGTATCTGAACTGCAGTTGATGAGACATTATACGGCGCTTTCGAATCGAAATTACGGAGTGGATTCGGGCTTTTACCCGCTCGGGTCCTGCACGATGAAATACAATCCGAAAATCAATGAAGAAACGGCCCGCATGGCCGGTTTTGCCTCGACGCATCCGTACCAGCCGGAAGCACAGGTGCAGGGGAATCTCGAAATGATGTACGACCTGCAGCAGGCGCTTGCTGAAATAACCGGTATGGATGAAGTGACGCTGCAGCCGGCGGCCGGTGCCCAGGGAGAGTGGACCGGTTTGATGCTGATCCGGGCGCTTCACGAAGCGAACGGAGAAACGGGACGCACGGAAGTAATCGTGCCCGACTCTGCGCACGGGACGAACCCTGCTTCAGCAACGGTGGCAGGATTCGATCATGTAACGGTCCGGACCGATGCACGCGGACTGGTGGACCTTGAGCATTTAAAAGAAGTAACGAGCGAAAAAACGGCTGCCCTCATGCTCACGAACCCGAATACACTCGGTTTGTTTGAGGAAGATATTATGGAAATGGCCGATACGATCCATCAGGCTGGCGGCCGGCTCTATTATGACGGGGCGAACTCCAATGCTATTATGGGCATCACAAGACCCGGGGACATGGGATTTGATGTCGTTCACCTGAACCTGCATAAAACATTCACGGGCCCTCATGGAGGCGGTGGGCCCGGCAGCGGGCCGGTTGGCGTAAAAAAAGAGCTGATCCCTTATCTGCCGGGGCCGGTGCTTGCAAAAGAAAATGGTAAGTACTACTGGGATAAAGACCGTCCGCATTCCATCGGCCGCGTCAAGCCGTATTACGGTAACTTTGGCATTAACGTACGTGCCTACACGTATATCCGTACGATGGGAGCAGAGGGACTCAAAAGAGTATCAGAGTATGCTGTATTAAACGCCAATTATCTAATGAGACGGCTTGAGCCGTATTTTGACCTCCCATACGGCGGTCACTGCAAGCACGAATTTGTGATTTCGGGCCGCCGCCAGAAGAAGCTCGGCGTACGTACGCTCGATATGGCTAAACGCCTGCTTGATTATGGTTACCATCCGCCGACCATTTATTTTCCGATCAACGTCGAAGAGTGCATGATGATCGAGCCGACGGAAACCGAAGCGAAAGAAACGCTTGATGCGTTCGCAGACGCCATGATCGGGATTGCCAGAGAAGCAGAGGAAGACCCGGAAATGGTGCAGGAGGCTCCTCACACTACCGTAGTCGGAAGGCTGGACGAGACGCTGGCAGCACGTAAGCCAGTGCTGACATATAATACTGAAACGTCGCTCAAGTCCATGAAATAAATAAATCGATGAGGTTTTCGGACTTCAAAGATATAAAAAAAGGAAGAGCATGCCAGCTCTTCCTTTTAATTATGCGCTTTTTTTCTTTTTGCTGATCTTACCTGTCCAACGCTTGAATCCGCCTTTCAGGTGATAGATATCCCGGTTTCCCTTATGCTTTTTGATCAATTTTGCAGCTTGCTTTGAACGCATGCCGGATTGGCAGTATAAATAAACAGGCTGGTCTTCCCGGATCTCCACCATCCGCTGCTTCATTTGGGAAACAGGAATGTTCCGGGCCCCGAGGATGTGGCCGCCGTCATATTCTTTCGGCTCACGCACATCGATAAGCTGGGCTTTACGATAGCCTTTAATAAAATCTTCCTGTGGTAATGCAGTTAAGTCTTTCGGGCCGACAAACCGTCGTACAATAAGAAAAACTAATACCGCAATAAACACTATCCATAGCCATTCAAATATCATATATATTATTTCACCTCTTTCCGGGTCGATTGCAGATTAATTATAACGCATAACCCTGGTACTTTGCTAGATTTCTAATTAACGGGCTGTCATTTTTATATATAGAAAGCAGTGATCTCTGCTACAATGGAAATGGAAAAATCGAGAAAGAGAGATGAACATTAATGGCAAAAGATACTTGGCTTTTTATAGATTCAGGCAATCAGTCACCAGCCTATAACATGGCGCTCGATGAAAAACTGCTGCAATGGCACAGTGAAGGACTGATTCCGCCGGTAATCAGATTTTACGGTTGGAATCCGCCTACGCTTTCGGTCGGTTACTTCCAAAAGGCGAAGAAAGATATTGATATGGATGCAGTGGAAAAGCACGGCGTAGGTTTTGTGCGCCGGCCGACGGGAGGTCGGGCGGTTTTGCATGATCAGGAGCTGACCTACAGCATCATCGTTTCAGAAGATCATCCCGAAATGCCGGAAACGGTGACAGAAGCCTACCGCGTACTGTCGGAAGGGATTCTGCAGGGATTTTTAAAGCTCGGCCTGGATGCTTATTTTTCCGTGCCGAAAACGAAGGAAGAAGAGGATTCTTTGAAAAATCCCCGTTCGGCTAATTGTTTTGATGCCTCATCGTGGTATGAGCTGGTGGTGGAGGACCGGAAAATTGCGGGGAGTGCCCAGACGAGACAGCGCGGCGTTATCCTTCAGCACGGTTCGATTATTCTGGATCTTGATGAGGATAAATTGTTCGATTTGTTTAAATATCCGAGCGAGCGCGTGCGGGAAAGAATGCAGAAAACCTTTAAAAATAAAGCTGTAGCAATTAATGAGCTGACGGATACGCCATTTACCCTTGGCGATCTGCGCAAAGCATTTAAGGAAGGATTTGCCGACGGTCTGAATGCCGGCCTTGAAGAATATGAGCTGACCACCGTCCAAGAACAAGAGGTGCAGCAGCTGGCCGCAGAGCGCTACCAGTCAGAGGAATGGAATTTCAGGCGCTGATACAGTGCATAAATCACGGAATAAAAATACAAAAGACCG
>NZ_JBQLIC010000017.1:0-39488 GCF_056034385.1 Marinococcus sp. LNHM3E3-2.2 | reverse complement strand
AACAAGCTCGTCGATCCGTTCAGCGGCCAGGAGCCGCGTCCGGAATTTCTGGCCAACCGCCAGGATACTTCCGCGATCAAGCCAAGCTCGGATCGTCTTTCACACAAAACTTCCACTTCTGCAAAATAAGATACAAAAAGCATCCGGTTTTTCTTCCCGGATGCTTTTTTCATTATAATGTCGGTCTTCAATCACCGTTTGAATGTCTGATCCTTTTCGTCGTTTGATTTCTGTGTAAGCAGTACACTGTATAAAAGCGCAAACACCATGCCACTGAAACCAATCATTTGAATAATAACACTTTCGAATCCCTGCAGCTGCAGAGTCCCCGTTAAAAACAGAGCGAGAAACGCAACCAACATTGCCACAGCCCATACAACTGGTTCTTTCATCGTTATTCCCTCCATTTTCTCTCATGAGTAGAGATAGGTTATCTATATCATAATAAATTCCTTTTCCTTTTCCCATCCGTCTGTAAAGTTATCTCCCATACTAATTTTTTCATTTGTCAGAAATAACTTTTGTTCACCACCGCTGTTACGTTGAAACAATCATCTATTCCTAGTATGATAGTGGATAGTCCTTGTTAGATAGACATTTGTATATGCATAGAAAAATACCCGTGCTGCGTATGGAGCACGCGAACCGTCATGCACATTGTCTGCGACGAAACTTCATGAGAGAGGGTCATAGCGATGGGAAACACAGAAAAAGATTTACGAAACCGCAGTAAAGCCATCAGCGAGGGAGCCAACCGGGCGCCGAACCGGGCAATGCTCAGGGCCGTTGGATTTACAGACGACGACTTTAAAAAACCGATGATAGGCATCGCAAGTACGTGGAGCGAGGTTACTCCTTGTAACGTACATATCGATAATCTTGCACGCCACGCAAAGCAGGGGGCGTCCACCAACGGTGGTGCACCGCTTATTTTCAACACAATTACCGTATCTGACGGAATCGCAATGGGCCATGAAGGCATGCATTACTCCCTTCCAAGCCGTGAAATTATTGCGGACTCGATTGAAACTGTTACCAATGCGGAGCGTCTCGACGGGGTCGTCGCCATCGGCGGCTGTGATAAAACGACGCCTGGCTGCGTCATTTCTCTGGCCCGCATGAACATTCCTTCCGTTTACGTTTACGGCGGAACTATTCAGCCGGGTAAACTAAACGGTAAAGATATTGATATTGTTTCGTCCTTTGAGGCTGTCGGCCAGCACCAGACTGGTCAGATCAGCGATGAAGAGCTTCATCAGGTAGAGTGCAATGCGTGCCCGGGTGCTGGTGCCTGCGGAGGGATGTACACAGCCAATACGATGGCTGCTGCCGTAGAAGCGCTTGGCATGAGCATCCCCGGTTCTTCCTCCACGCCTGCGATTTACGAATACAAAGAAACCGAATGCAGACAGGCCGGGGAATTAACCATCGAACTGCTTGAAAATAACATTCTTCCAAAGGATATTATGACGAAAAAAGCGTTTGAAAACGCCATTACGGTTGTTATGGCGCTTGGCGGTTCCACCAATGCGTTTTTACACCTTCTTGCGATTGCTCATTCGGCAGACGTGGACCTGTCTTATGACGATTTTGAACGCGTCCGCCAGAATGTCCCTCATATTGCCGACCTGAAGCCGAGCGGCAAATATGTCATGCAGGACCTTTATGAAATCGGCGGCGTGCCGGCAGTCATGAAGCTTCTCCATGAGGAGGGGCTCCTGCACGGTGAATGCCTCACGGTAACCAGCAAGACGCTTGCAGAAAACCTTGATGCTGTGCCGTCCCTCAAGGAAGGTCAGGAAATTATCCGTCCTATCGCTGAACCATTTAAAAAGACCGGTCCGCTTGTCGTTTTAAAAGGAAACGTCGCACCGGAAGGCTCCGTAATCAAGCTGTCCGGTCAGAAGATCAGCCGGTTCGAAGGTACGGTAAAAGTCTTTAACAGCGAAGAATCAGCTACAAAGGCCATCATGGACGGGGATATCGTCGAAGGAGACGTGCTCGTTATCCGTTACGTCGGCCCACAGGGCGGCCCGGGTATGCCGGAGATGCTTTCTGTCACTTCCATGATCGTAGGACGCGGTCTCGGAGGTAAAGTGGCTCTTATGACCGACGGTCGTTTTTCCGGCGGCTCACACGGTTTTGTTATCGGGCACGTTGCGCCTGAAGCAAGTGTTGGCGGTCCGATCGGCCTGCTTGAAAACGGGGATACCATCTCCATTGACAGTGACACGCAGGAAATCAACCTCCATATTTCCGATGAAGAGTTTGAAAAACGCCGAAACGCCTGGCAGGCCCCGGATCTTCCGGAAAAACGCGGAGCACTGGCCAAGTACGCTAAACTCGTTTCTTCAAGTGCCAAAGGCGCCGTTACCGACGCAGATTTATAAGCAATATTACGGAGAGCTGCCTTTTCGGGCAGTTCTCTTTCTTTTCAGCATTTTTTTGAAGACTCTTGAGTTTCCAACAATTTATGGTAAATTATGAAGGTATTGAGCACTACATACATAGCATAGCCACGAAAGGAGTTTCCTATGTCTAAAAAACCAAGGCCCAGTTCCGGCCGTACATTCGCAGCCATTGTAGCCGTTATAGCTGTGATTTTGCTCGCTATCATTCTTGTCGGCAACTTCGGCGGCGGAAGCAGTGACAATTCCGGCGGGAGCAGCGAAGAAAGTCTTGATACAAGCGGCCAGCCCCTCAAGGGGGACGAGGATGCCCCGGTAACAGTCGTTGAATTCGGGGATTATAAGTGCCCGGCGTGCAAAGATTTTCACGAATCGGTCGTTCCTGAAATCGAGTCCCAGTTTATTGAATCCGGCGATGCCGCTTTCCATTACGTTCATTACCCATTTCTAAGTGAAGATTCCACTACAGCGGCAGAATTCAGCGAAGCCGTTTATGGCGAACTCGGGGATGAAGCCTTCTGGAGCTTTCACGATACACTTTTCGCCAACCAGCCGCAGAATGAAGGCGGCGATTACTTTAACCAGGAACGTTTAGCGGAGCTGCTGCAGACAACAGCTTCCGAAGAGGAAGTAAACACAGTGATTGAAGCTTTTGAAAACGGCACCTATGAAGAAAACGTGGAGAATGACCGTTCCATGGCCGAAGATCTTGGTGTAAACAGCACCCCTTCCGTATTTGTGAATGGAGAACTATTTGAAGGTGACAGCTATCAGGAGCTGCTCGATATGATTGAAGAAGAGGCAGGGGAGTAACGCCTATGGATCGTTGGTTAAGTGCGGCCTGGCTAATGGCCATTACCGCTACACTCGGCAGCTTATCGTTCAGCGAAATTTTAGGCTACACGCCGTGTGAGCTTTGCTGGTATCAGCGCATTCTTATGTACCCGCTCGCAGTTATTTTGGGCGTGGCTGTCTTCCGCGGGGAGCGGCAGGTCATATGGTATGCGCTACCTCTTGCTGTTCCTGGCATGCTACTTGCAGGCTATCATTACCTTTACCAAAAGCTTCCCGTGCTGCAGCAGGCCACGGAATGCACCGGCGCGGTTTCCTGCTCCGATCAATCAGCGCAGTGGTTCGGGTTTATTACTATTCCTCTTCTTTCCTTCACTGCATTTTTGATTATTTCCATTGCTCTTTTGATTATCGCTGTACGCAAAAAATAGTCACATGCCCTCAGGCACGTGACTATTTTTTATTATTCTTCGGACGAAGCCACGGCTTCTTCTATTTCTGTAATCATTTTATCCATAGACTGCAGACCGCCGCCGGAAAGATACCAGTATTCCGGGTCCAGATAATGAATGTCATCGTTCTGCGCTGCCTGTGTTTCATTCACAATGTCATTATCGAGAGTTTCCGCAGCTGACTGCTCTTCCCCGCCTTCACTGACTACCGCACTGCGGTCTATGACGAAGAGGTGTTCTGGATCTTCTTCCGCTAAGTATTCATAGGAAGCACTCTGTCCGTGTGTAGATGCTTCGATATTTTCATCCGCTGCCGGCACGCCAAACACGTCATGAATCAGCCCGAAGCGGGATCCTTCGCCATAAACACTCAAGGAACCGTCGTTTACAAGCGTCACCAGCGACTCTCCGGCATCTTCAGCCTTTTCGTTTAAATCTTCAATGCGGGTATGAAGCTCGTCTACTTTTTCCTGCATCTGCTCTTCCTTCTGGAAAATCTCTCCGATCATTTCCATGTTGCTGTCAAAGGATTCCATATAATTTTCTGTATCCACTGCTGTATAAACAGTCGGAGCAATCTCGCTCAGTTCCTCATAGGCATCACTCTGGCGCCCTGAAATGATAATAACATCCGGCTCCATTGCGTTAATTGCTTCAAAATCCGGTTCTTTCAGGCTGCCGATATTTTCATATTCATCGCTGCTGTAATCATCCAGGTACGAAGGAAGCGACTCCTGGGCCACGCCGTCCACGTCTACATCAAGCTCATCCAGCGTTTCAAGCATTTCATAGTTAAACACGACGACATTTTCAGGGTTTTCCGGTACTGTTGTTTCACCCAGCTCGTGTTCCACCGTCACTTCCCCGCTGCTTTCCTCCCCATTTTCTTCATTGGTGTCTTCCTCATTTGAAGCACTGCTGTTTTCACCTTCTGCAGTTGATGACTCTGAATTATCAGCTCCGCATGCAGCAATAAGTGCTGTTCCCAATACTGCAGTTGACGCAAGCATCCATTTGCTCTTTTTCATTTTTCCATTCCCCCTGGATAAGTTATTTTATTTTCCAAGCCCTGATGCGCTGGTGCTCCCTCCTTTTGTTACTCTTTCGCCGTATCAACGGGCCGATGGCAGTGTTTATGTAAAGTAAACACAGATTTTCTGATCGTTAATACGACAGATCGGCATATCCATTTCATAGATATCTGTCAGTACTTCTGATGCCATCATCTCTTCGGTGGTGCCCTGAGCTACGATATGCCCATTTTTTAAAGCGACGATGTCATCGGAGTAACAGGAAGCAAAATTAATATCATGAATAACCAGAAGCACGGTTTTGCCCATGTCTTTCACTAAACGGCGCAGCACCTTCATGATTTGCACCGAGTGCTTCATATCCAGGTTGTTCAGCGGCTCATCGAGCAGAATGTAGTCGGTGTCCTGAGCAATAACCATTGCAATGAAGGCCCGCTGCCGCTGGCCGCCGCTCAGCTGATGAATAAAGGAGTCCTGCATCGTTTCAAGCTCCATGTAATCAATTGCCTGATCCACATATTTCCAGTCTTCTGCGCTCAGACGTCCCTGCGAATAAGGAAAACGGCCGAAGGAGATTAATTCACGGACGGTAAGCCGGGCGTTCATTTCGTTGGACTGCTTTAAGATCGCCAGTTTCTTTGCCAGCTCCCGGCTTTTTGTTTTCGTAATGTCCTTGTCCCCGATTTTCACTTCGCCTTCGTCCTTCGCGATCAAACGGCTGATCATGGCAAGCAGCGTACTTTTTCCCGCCCCATTCGGACCGATAAATGAGGTGATCTGTCCCTGCTTAATCGTTACGGAAACGTCGTCTACGACCGGCGTTTCATCATATTTTTTTGTTACATTCATTACCTGGACCATGCTTTATTCCCCCTTAATAACAGATAGATAAAGTAAATGCCTCCGATAAAATTCACAATGACGCTGATCGCTGTGTTGAAGCCAAGCACCCTCTCGACGAGCAACTGGCCGCCGATAAGAAATGCCACAGCCGCAAGCGCAGCAGCCGCAAGCAGCATGCTGTGCCGGTAATCCTTCATCAGCTCGTAAGCAACGTTTGCCACGAGCAGGCCTAAAAACGTAATAGGCCCGACGAGCGCGGTTGCAATGGAAATAAACATAACTACAACGACAAGCAGACGCTTTACCGCGTATTGATACGGCACTCCCAGGTTAACCGCCTGGTCCTTCCCAAGGGAGAGAACATTTAAATATTTCATGAAAGACAGGGAGTAGATAAACAGCAGTACAAAAGCCGCTGCAGAAATACCGAGAATATTTGTATTCACATTGTTAAAGCTTGCAAACATATTGTCCTGAATCGTTAAAAATTCATCTGGTGATATGAGGACCTGTAAAAATGTTGAAATGCTGCTGAACAATGTTCCGCAGACAATTCCGACGAGCAGCAGAAAGAAAATATCCTGCTGCTCCCCCTGAAATAAAAAGTAGTAAAGAATGACGGCAAACCCGAGCATCAAGGCAAGCGATACGAAAAAGTTCAACGGACCGTTAACTACAACCGCCGACGTGGAACCGAAAAAGAACACGAGTGCTGTCTGCAGCAAAATATACAATGAATCGAGACCTATAATACTAGGTGTTAAAATCCGGTTATTCGTAATCGTTTGAAAAATAACAGTGGAAAAAGCAATCGCACCGCCGGTCATAACCATAGCAAGAAGCTTCTCTGCCCGGTGCTCCAGGACGTAATCCCAGTTACCTCCAGCGTCTGTAAACATAAAGATGACGGCGAGAACAAGCGACAAAACAGCCAGTCCTATGATCTTCCAATTAAAACGCATATTTCTTCCTCCTCATCAGCATATAGAGGAACAAGAAACTGCCCAGGACACCTACGGTTAAACCGATAGGCACTTCATACGGAAAAACGATCAGCCGCCCAAAAATATCACAGACTAGCACAAACACCGCGCCAAGCAGTGCGGTATGAATCAGCGTTTTCTGCAGGTTGTCCCCCAGGTAGATAGCAACAATGTTCGGTACCACTAGGCCTAAAAAAGGGATGGTTCCCACTGTTAATATAACGACGGCCGTCACAGCGGCGACAATGGTAATGCCAAGATTGACGACTGTACGGTAATTCAGCCCCAGGTTCACCGCAAATTCTTCTCCCATGCCGGCGATCGTAAACCGTCCGGCAAATATGTAAGCTATGAAAATAAGCGGCAGGCTGACATACAGGAGCTCATACTGGCCGTTCACAATTAATGAAAAATCCCCCTGCAGCCAGGCTGACATGTTCTGGACAACGTCATACCGTAAGGCAAAAAACGTTGTGACGGAGCCTACAACACTCCCAAACATTAATCCCACCAATGGAATAAATATGGGATCTTTAAATTTCACGCGCTCCAGAATTGTCATAAAAATAAACGTACCGAGAAGTGCGAATAAAAAAGCTACGCCGGTCCGGAGCAGCGGCGTGGCTCCGCCAAACCAGATCATGGCCACTAAAATGCCAAACCGGGCCGAGTCCATCGTACCGGCTGTAGTAGGAGAAACAAACCGGTTCCGGCTCAGCTGCTGCATGATTAACCCACAGATGGCCATCCCCATGCCGGCCATAATAATACTGAGGAGCCGTGGTATACGGCTCGATGTCAATGTACGCCATTCGTCTTCGTTTCCTGCCATCAGCCCCTGAACCGACACCGTCTGGACGCCGATAAACAGGGAACCGGCCGAAAGAAGAACGAGAAGAGCGAGTAAGTACCACCATTTCATCTGTAAACACTTCATTTCCAAGAACAATTGCATCGTTCTGCGTCTAATTATTAATGATATTCATTATCAATTACATTTTTTATTCTATCACCCCGGTTTTAAATGTCAATGTACCTTTTGCTTTTTTCCTAAATTTTTCATAAACGAAAAAGCCGGCCTGCCTGAAAGGCAGAACCGGCGTTTCATATTCTTGTTAGGACGGGAGTGTTACTTTGTCCATGAATGCTGAAAAAGCATAGGAATCTTCATTGTAGGCGTATAAAAACATGGATCCTGAAACAGCCGTCCGGTAGGAAACATTTTCCCATCCTCCGTTTTCAGTCACTTCCTGTTGGAACTGCTCCTCTGCCTGTACAGCCGCATCCCGGGAATCGAACTCATAAACCGCTACTTTTGTATTCGTGCTGTCTTCCTCCCACATTTCGCTTTCATGATCCATGGATACCGGGGCCGCAGGGCTTTCTTCTGTCTCCTGCATAGAAAGTCCGTTGCTTTCAAGCTCCGTGATCCATTGTTCTGCTCCCTCTGCCTCATTCCCACAGGCCGATGCAAGCAGCAGCATGCCTGCCGCTGCGCACGCTGCCATCCTGTTGAAAAGCCGCATTGCAGTCCCCCTCCTCCCGAAAAAAATGAATATGCTGCTGATTATGTATATGTTTATTCTAACAGGGATTTCCAGTCGAAACATTATTCTTCTCGTTTTTTTGCACATTTTTATGCCTTTGTTACAATAGAGAACAGCATGAAAGGAGCGAATAAATAATGACTACGAATAACCGCATTGAATCTAAAAATTCTTTTGAGGAAACAATACAAACAGAAACACCGGTAGCAGTAGAATTTTCAGCAGGCTGGTGTCCGGACTGCCGGAGACTCGATATGTTTATAGACGATGTACTGAACCGTTTTGACAGCGTGCCATTTCATAAAATTGACACCGAACAGCTGCCAGACATTACAAGCGAACAGGAAGTAATGGGCATACCGAGTATTCTTGTATTCCAGAACGGGGAAAAAATAGGCCATTTGCATAGCGCAGATGCTAAAACCCCGGGTCAGGTAAGCGACTTTTTCTCCAAATATTACTAAAGAAAAACTGCCGGGATTCCGGCAGTTTTTAATTTTTCTGGGCAGCCCATGCCGTGCTTTGTTTGAAATTGCCAGAAGCGGGAATGTTCCCTTCAGCATACTAAAAAGGAGTGAACATTATGGCAGTTATTGATGCCAAAGAAATATTAAGCGAATACCGCCGCGGCATAGAGCAATTCAGTGAATCCTATCAGGAAATCGCAAAAAATTACAACCGCTTTACGTCGAGTGCTTTTGAAGGCGGAGAAGTTTCGACCGCTCAGAAGCATTTGACAGCTCTTGCTATTGGCGTTCATCAGGGTGATACTACATGCATTGTTTACCATATGGACCAGTGTCTCCATCATGGATGTTCTGAGGATGAAATCAAAGAGTATATGGGTGTAGCGGCAGCTTTTGGCGGCGGCGAATCCATGAGTGAAGCAGTGACGATAGGCCTCGATGCCCTGCAGCAGTTAAAGGATAGATAAACAAGAAGCTGTTTCCTTTGCCGGAAACAGCTTCTTGTTATTTATCCAGGATATCTACAACAAATTGGGACCATGTCTCAAGCCGCTCATATGTATCCGGCTGGGACAGTTCATCCACGCTTGTCCAGAAGCCGCGGATCTGCTCCGTTTCTTTGACCTGTACGTCCACGTGCTCCGGAAGAATAAAAGTATATAGAATGCCGAGATGCACTTCACCGACGGCGTTATCGTCATCATTAATCAATCCAAGCGCCTGCATTTCCGCTCCTTCCAGAGAAGAAATATGAAGTTCTTCTTCCAGCTCACGGTCAGCATTTGTGTGCAGCAGCTCCTGAAATGTCGAAACACCGGATTCAGCATTCATATGCCCTCCAAACCCGAGGGACAGTTTATTATGCAGCCTTCCTTCTCCTCCGCCTGCAAGCCGTTCGTATGCGAATAATTGTTCTCCCCTTCGAATGACTACATAGGGAATCGGCTGTTTCCAGGAAGGGTCTTCTTCGGCGTCTCCCCGCCTTTTTTCCGTATATGTATCCGCAATCGTTCCAATAATTTCCTGAATTTGATCCTGCTCGTCCTGCACCCCGTGAAATGCCCGCGCTTCGCGTGCAAATACCTGCTCTCTTGGTGCTACTACAATCATTTCATCCATTTTACCCATACTTTTCACCTCTTTGTGATGTTCATCTGTACTTTATTATAATTATAGCGGAAATTTTTTATATACACATTAAAAAAGCCAGGCGCAGGCCCGGCTTTTTTGTTAGTCGAAAATGAAATCTTCGTCCCGGACCGGCTCCACTGTTGCTTTTTTGTAGCCGTTTCCTTTCATCGAGAAGAAATCATGGGATTTTGTTTTTGTATCCATGCCGTTTAATACAATCGGGTTAATTTCTTCCTCTTCAAAATACGCATCCAGGCCTAAGTTCATCAATGCTTTGTTCGCATTGTACCGAAGGAACTTTTTCACATCAGAGGTCAGTCCTACCGGATCATACAACTGTTCGGTGTAAAGCAGTTCATTTTCATACAGCTCCATGAGGAGGTCGTGGGCAAATTCCCGCAGCTCTTCCTGCTTTTCCGGTGTCTGGCGCTTGTAAATTTCCTGTGCCAGAAGACCAACGTATACCCCGTGGATCGCTTCGTCACGGATAATCAGGTTAATGATTTCCCCGCTCTGCATGAGCTTGCCCTGGCCGTAGAAATAAAGCGGATAATAGAAACCACTGTAGAACAGAAAGCTTTCAAGATAAACAGAAGCTACCATCGCTTTGTACAGGGAAATTTCGTCCCCGTCTTCGATTTTATTGTACTGCTCGACAATACGGGTAGCTTTTTTCTGCAGGTGCGGATTTTCCTTCACCCATTCAAACAGCTCATTGATTACTTCTGTAGAAGCAAGTGTCATGAAAATGTTCGAATAGGATTTTGCGTGCACCGCGTTTTCCATCATTGCCATAAAGTTTAATACCGCTTTGCGCTGGTGGCCTTCCACCTGCTCAGCAACCTTTGGCATGCCGACATTTCCCTGCTCTGTATCGAGCAGGGTCAAACCGGCGAGTACTTTCATATACGTGTCTTTTTCTTCATCGGATAAATATTTCCACGTGAGCAGATCCCCGTTTAGTGATATTTCCTCTGGAAGCCAGAACTGTTTTACGTTCTGGCTGTAAAACATCTGCGTAAAGTCGTCGTCTTGTTTTGACCAGTCGGCTGCGTCAAATATTTGATTCATGGGGTGATGCTCCTTTCTTTACACGACGCAGGAGAGGCAGTCGTCCTGTCCTGTGTCTTTTGTCCGCGCATAGTAAATCGTCTTGATACCTTTATGGTGGGCATAGAGATCAATTCGGTTCAGGTCTCTCGTGGTGATGGTGTCACGCACAAAGAGAGTGAAGCTGATGCCCTGATCGATGTGCTCCTGGATAGCTGCGATCATATCCACAACGTTGAACATATCCATGTCATATGCCGCTTTGTAGTAGAACCAATTATCCGGCGCAAGGCCCGGCATCGGGTAATACGTTTTCGAGTTGCCGTACGTCCGTTCTTCAATCCGCTCCATAATCGGCATAACAGAAGCAGTAGCCGACTGTACGTAGGAAATGGAGCCGGTTGGTGCGATTGCCAGGCGGTAGCTGTGGAACAATCCGTGCGTCTGCACCTGCTTCATCAGCTCTTCCCAGTCTTCAGCATCCGGCAGGGCCATGCCTTCAAACAGGTCCGCAATTTTAGCAGAGGACGGGAGGTAAGAACGGTTCAAATACTTGTCAAAGTAGGAGCCGTCAGCATAACTGGATCCTTCGAAGCCGTAGAACGTCTCTCCTGTTTCTTTTGCAAGCTCCATCGAACGCTGAATGGAATAGAAGTTCACAGCCATAAAGAAGAAATCAGCGAATTCCCTTGCTTCCTCACTTTCGTAGGCGATATGGTTCTGTGCCAGAAAGCCGTGCAGGTTCATCGCACCGAGGCCAATCGATTTCATCATCTGGTTGCCGCGGCGTACAGCCGGAGCATTCGTAATATTGGTATGCGTCGCTACGTGGGTCAGAGAATCAGTGGCGAGCTTCACTGTATCCTTGATCGTTTTGTGCTTCATAACATTGGCAATGTTCAACGAACCAAGGTTGCAGGAAATATCTAGGCCGACTTCATCTTCCTCGCCGTAATCCGTATAGCTTGATACCTCAGACGCCTGGAGGACTTCAGAGCAAAGGTTGGAGAATTTTACTTTGGACACGTTATTCAGCGCGTGCGCCCGGTTGACGTTATCCTGAAACATCAGGTAAGGGTATCCGGATTCGGACCGGAGAATCGCCAGCTTTTCAAGCATGCGGCGGGCATTGACCTTGTCTTTTTTCACGCGGTCGTCCTCGACGAGCTTGTCGTACATTTCGCTCATATCCATTTCATCAAGATGTTCACCGTACGCCCGGTACACTGTGTGCGGATAGAACAGATACATATCTTTATCCTGGCGGGCGAGCTCAACGAATTTATCCGGAATCACGACTCCGATTGATAATGTTTTAACACGCACGTCTTCATCGGCCGAAATTTTCTTTGAATCCAGGAAGTCGTGAATATCCCGGTGAAAAATATTTAAATATGCCGCGCCGGAGCCCTGGCGCTGCCCCATCTGATCTGCATAACGAAAAGCATTGTCGAGCAGCTTCATTACGCCGACGACACCTTTTGTCGCGTTTTCCACATCCTTAATGGCTTCGCCCTTTGCCCGGAGCTTCGATAAGTTCAGTGACACACCGCCGCCTACCTTGGACAGCTGCATGGAGATATCGACAGCCCGGGAGATATCATTTAAAGAGTCGTTTACTTCCAGCAGGAAGCAGCTGACTAATTCTCCGCGCCGTTTTCTGCCGGCATTCAGGAACGTCGGGGTGCTCGGCTGATAATCCTGGCTCATCATCATTTCTGCAAACTGCTCAGCTTTTTCTGCGTTTCCATTGCCGAAATAAAGGGCCACAACAGCCACCCGGTCTTCAAAGCGCTCAAGGATCATTTTCTGATCATTGGTTTTCAGCGCATAATCATTGTAAAATTTAAACGCGCTCATGAATGACGGAAAACGGAATTTCTTTTCATAGCACAGGTTGTAGACGCGCTCAATTTCTTCAAATGAATACGCCTCGAGGAATTCTTTTTCATAAAAGTCATTTTCGAGCAGGTAGTCGAGCTTTTCTTTCAGATCGTGAAAGAAAACAGTGTGCTGATTGACGTATTGAATAAAGTATTGATAAACGGCTTCTTTGTCTTTTTCAAATTGAAAGGACCCGTCCTTTTGGAACATAATCTCATTGTTTAACTGGATCCAGTCGGTGGTTTGTGTTTGTTGCAACTTTCATCGCCTCCTCTGCGAAAATGGACACATCGTTTTTTGTTCCGCTCAGTTCGAATTTATGGAGTATGGGAACGTTGTAGTTCACTGCAATCTGATTGGCGCTTTTGGCGAAATTGTCTCCCCATACTTTGTTTCCACTCGATGCTACAGCAAGAAGCTGCTCTGCATGTTCTTCGAGAAATGCTTCGGTGGATTCCGGGATATTTCCAAATCCCTTCGTATAGGTGATAAGGATAAACGGTTCATCGATTTGTTCCGCTTCATTCAGACTGTACACCCGGTCAAACGGGATTTTTTCCGCAAAACGCTTCACGTTGCCCGTCATAGAATCAAAAATGATCGGTATCATCGAATCCCCTCCTTACTTTCTAAAATGTACGAACATGTGTACATCATTCTTATACCACTACTATATATGGTGTAATCTTCTTTTTCAACATACATGATATAGATATTTTTCGTTTCATCCTCTTGACAATTAAAATCTCTGCCATACTTCCTTATACTCCTCGATTCTACCCTTAAAATTGTGCACATTTTCTGACAGAAAAAATTTCAGTAAGTAAGACCTGCTTCTATATCTAGTCGTTTATAAAAACTTCCAGTGTCTGTACTACTACATACAGACATGCATTTAGTCCAGCTCTCTATTTACAGCGGGATAATTTTCGGTAAATTCTTGATACTTTCAGTGTACAGAAAAATTTATCACGCATTATTTCAAACAAAAGCAGCCCGCGCTTACGCCGGCTGCTTCTCCATATTTCATCACCTTTTCAGGCGGGGTTTTATCTTTCTTTTAATTGAATTAGCTCGTTGACGATCCAGTAGGGGTCCGGCCGGGCGGCTTCCCAGACAGAAACTGCCACGGTGCCGTCCTGATCGATCACATACGTTACGTCTGCAGGGCAGTACGAATGATATCCGGCATGGCGCAGGGCCGCTTTAACCTCCGGGACGTCCTGAAGCAGGTGATCCCGGCAGGAGATGCACGCATTATACCAGGAGGCTGCCACAGCATTTGTGTCTGCAAGCACCTTTCCTGTAAAAGACATGTGCTGCAGCTCTCTCTGAAGGGCGGATACCTGCCCGCTGGCAGCTACTACGATCTGGGCTCCCATCTGCCGAAGCAGCGGGGAAGCCTCCTGATAGCTTCGCAGCCGTTCTGTTTCTGCATGTATCCAGCCGCCAAAACAGAAGAGAAGCACTACCGGACCCTGGAGGAGCAGCTGGTTTAACGTAACATTTTCCCCGTCCATGCTGGGCAGTGAGAATGCCGGTGCGCTCTCTCCTATTCTGAGTCCAGGGCAGAATCCCGGCCGTTTTTCCTGGTGCCATTCGTTCCATAAGATGCTTTTTGCCCGGTGCAGCTGTGAATGCAGCACCTTTTCCCTCAGTAGTGCCATTCCTGGAAGACTCCTTTCGGACCCCGTTCATCTGTTGGTGTTAGTCTTTAATTGTCGTTATCGTCATCGTCGTTGTTATCATCATCATCGTCATCTTCAATATCTCTGGAAGCGATCGTACCGTCTGCATCATTTATGAAGAAATCGCCTTCCTGTTCGTTCGTTTCCACCGAAAGGTCGTATCCGTTCTCTTCACGGTCCAGCTCCCATTCATTCAGCTCTCCGGAAACTTCGCCCATCCCCGAAGCCACAATATCTTCTAAACTGACGCTGTCCCCGTCCTGGATCAGCGGTTCTTCATTATCTTTATCATCATCGGTTTCTTTTTCAGTCACATTGCCGGAGAACGCTCCTACTTCAACATCGTATTCTTGTTCGCCTTCGAGCTCCACATCGTATTTCTGATCTTCCATATCCAGTTCCAGCTCAACCGCCTGACCGCCCGTTTCTTCCTCAGCAATCAGTACAGCTTCATCGGCAGTAATTTTTTCCTCACCAGAGCTGCTGTTGTTTTCGTTACTTTCTCCGGCTGTTTCTTCTGAAGATTTGTTTGAAGAGGTTTCTGCTTCCACGCCACTATTCATGGTCGTGTAAGCTCCTGCACCAATAACTGCACCAAGCGCCGTGACCCCCGCGAGACTGCCTGCAAGTACTTTCCCTTTCATGGTCATTTCCCCCTTTATTTGTTGTTACACCTTTACTATAGAGGCCCGACATGAGAATATCCCTACAAGAAAATGAGAAATTGATGAGAAATACATGGACGGCTCATAACAAGTAAAAAGACAAAAAAAGCCACCTGGAATCATCCAGGCAGCTTTTGCCGTTTAATCATCCCAGGTGACTGACAGTATTTCTCCGGTGATGCCGTGTACCTGAACCGTAGCTTCGTCGTCATCATTTTGTTCAAGCTCCACGTAGTAAAACGGCTCCCCAGCATCCGACGTTTCGAAATCAACGTCGTCCACTTCCCCGTTCACTTCCTCCTGCGCCACAGCTGCGGCTTCCTGTTCACTAAGCACTGTCTGGCGTCTTTCTTCACGCTCTTCCTGTGCTTTTTCTTCTAAAATATCTCCTGACCGCGCATCGATAGTCATTTCTTCCAACGCTTCGTCTTCGGCAAACTCCACTACGTACACGGCGGTTCCTTCCCATGTTTCCCGGCTGATTTCTTCAATAGAAAAGTCAGTCTCTTCTTCTGCCCGGGTGCGCGCTTCTTCTTCTGTTAGAGCTTCTGTATCACCAGTACTGTTACCCGCTACCCGTGTGACGCCTGTAACCGCTCCGTCTTCAGCATCCACCTGCAGCTGGTACGTCCCTCGGTCAAGCTCTGTCATCACCTCATAGGTGCCGTTTTGTTTTTCCACGCTAGTGATGTCACCCTGATACTGTCCCTGAACAGCCTGTTCAATTTCCTCCGGCGACATTTCCGGGGTAAAATACGGCGAAAACCGCCAGGCCCCAAAAGTGGCCACTATGATACCAGCCACCAGCACAAACAGAAAGATAACATTTTTCACCGCAGGCCCCCCTCTCCCTGTTGCTATTATTGTATCCGTTCATTCTGAGAAATTGATGAGAAAGGGAGAGTCATTCACTGGTTATAGGAAAAATTAAGCGGACCGCCGTTCCCTGGCCGTGCGTGCTTTCAATTGTGATGCGTGCGCCGAGAGCTTCAGTAATATCTCTGGCAAGCGACAAACCGAGCCCGTAGCCCCCGCTTGCCCGTGTTCTCGACTCATCCACCCGGTAAAAGCGTTCGAAAACTCGTTCAATATCCTTTTCCGGAATACCGATGCCCCGGTCAATCACAGCGATGACCGGTTCTGTATCTGTCGTTTCGATTTTTACATCAATGACATCACTGCTGTATTTCCGGGCATTATCAAGCAGGATATACAACAGCTGCTTCACTTTGTCGGGATCAGTCTGAACGATTGCCGGCTCCCCGGTTAATTCGATCTCCCGGTGGTAGCTGCTGCGGTAGTTTTCCACAGCATCTGCCGCCACCGTCTCCAGGTCCACTTCGGTAATATGGAGGTTTTCTTTTTCATTCTGACGGGCAAGCAGCAGAAGCTGCTGGGTCAGCTCCCTCATCCTCACCGCTTCGGAATGAATGGCTTCCACCGATTCTTCAATGATTTCGGGACGTGAGGCTCCTCTTCTCTGCAGCAGGCTGGCGTATGATTCAATCACAGTCAGCGGCGTTTTTAACTCATGCGACGCGTTGGATACAAACTGCTCCTGTTTATGATAATTTTCTTCGAGACGCTCAATCATTTCATTAAACGTCTCCCCCAGCTGCTCGATTTCATCCCTGGACTTCGACGACGTGGAAATCCGCTTGAATCTGCCGCTTGTCTGGATATCACGCATAGTAGCTGACAGCGCTGCGATTGGACGGAGGATTACCGTGCTCAATAAGCGTGCCGAGAGAAAGACCGGGATGACAGCCGCAATAGTAGCGACTATTAATATTATCCGGAGCACCGCCAGATTTTCTTCTGTCTGGCGGAGGCTGTCGGTAATCTGAATGTTTGCCACCTGTCCATCTGTCCATATGACCGGCACCGAAACGAATGCGTACCGCTCCCCGTTATGTTCCACCACCCGTTCATATTCTTCGGAATAATATTGAACGGGCTCCTCCGTTAAGCTTCCCTCTTCCGGGGAAGTTACCGTCGCTGCCTCCGACTCATCCTGCAGTACAATTCTGGCCATCCCTTCCGTTGGGGTATACGCCCGGAGCAGCTGTTCGACCGAAAAATTATCCGCGGATTCATTAAACGTGGAGGCTGTCTGTCTTCCTTCTTCTACAGTCTGTTCCACCTCACTTCCGATCATCATGCGGGAAAAGGAAAAGTAAATAGCAAGCACTAAAAGAACGACGAGCACAAATACGAGCACCGATGTATATAAATGAATTTTATTTCCAAGCTTCATGAGAAGTCCTTCACCACGTAGCCAACGCCGCGCACAGTCTGGATATGCGCGGTCCCAAATGGTTTATCAATTTTGTTGCGCAGATAACGAATGTATACGTCCACCACGTTCGTTTCCCCGAAATAATCAAAGCCCCACACCTGCTCTAAAATCTGGTCCCGGGACAGCACCTGCTTTTTGTTTTTCAACAGATAGGAAAGCAGGTCAAACTCTCTGCGCGTCAGCTCTATCGGTTCCCCGCCGGCATACACTTCCCTGGCCGACTCATTCAGCCGCACTTCGCCCACAGAGAGCCACTGCTCTGCTTCGGCTTTCAAAGCTGCTTCTGCCTGAAAGCGGAGCGAGGAACGGACACGGGCGAGAAGTTCTTCAATTTGGAACGGCTTTGTAATGTAATCGTTGGCCCCGAGGTCGAGTCCGGAAACTTTATCCTCCACAGAATCTTTAGCAGTAACAAGCAGAACCGCTGTTTTTGTGTTCTGGCTTCGTATCCGGCGCAGCAGTTCAATACCGCTGATGCCCGGAAGCATAATATCAAGAATAATTAAATCCCACGGCTCCGCCTGGTACATGGCAAACCCCTCAAGACCGTCAGAAGCTTTCTGAACATAATAATTTTCGTAGGTGAGTTCAAGCTCAAGCACCCGCGCAATTTTTTCTTCATCTTCAACAATCAGTATACGTGCTTGTTCCATTAGGCATCCCTCGATACGCTGCCGGATGGCAGTCTATTATGATGAAGAACGTTGGTTCGAAGCTTTACCCCACAAAGTGATTGTTCTCCATGTGAAATAAACAGCGGTTCCAATTAAACAAATAAGGAAAAATGAAGGAAAAAACCACCCGAGTCCCTCGCTTTCATTCAGGGCCGTACGGACGGTCTGCCACTGAACATAGACAAATCCGAGCGACAGCTCTACGAGGAGCACAGAAATGAGAATCTGTCCCTCCCGCTTAAACACTTCTATTTGATGCTCATTCATTCGCACCGGCAGACGGAACCATCCCGGGTAGCGGAGAGAAAAATACGCCCCGATCCAGATAGCGATCAACGCCAGCGGCGGAACAAATAAATAATACTTTGCAGCATATTCGTTCGGGTCTCCGGTGGCGTCGAAAAACTGGGGCACAATGTAGGGAAGACGGGTCCAATAGAAAAGCACAATCGCCAGTATTCCTATTGAAGCCACACCCCCTACAATTAATGCTGTTCTTGCAAACGTCGGCATAACGGTCTGCCTCCTACTATTCTTTATTCCAGCTTCACCACTGCTGCTTTTTTAACGCTTTTGATATCATTACTAGCGTAACAATACAGGACATCGCAATAATGACCATGACGATGCTCCACATCCATTCTCCGGAAATGACGAAGAAAACGCCGAGAATCAGACTTAGCACCACAATAAACCCTTCGAACCAATAAAAGAATTTTACAGCTGCATTTGTGTTCATGACTTTCCTCCTGATTTTTCTTTTGATTTCTTTTTATAGCCTGGCTTTTTTCTGCCCGTCTGGTACGCTCCAAGCAGAGCACTCAGCATGCCAATTGCTGCGACGATAACGTAAAATGTAGATCCGCCAAGCCACAGGAAAAAACCGGCAGTCGCCGCAGCCAAAACTAAAAATATTATATTAAACGTAAACAGCACCGGGGATCTCAAACTACCCCTCCCTTTCGACTTTATCTTATATCAACGTATCATTTTCTTTTCTTATTGCCCATCTTTTCATCAAAAAGAGGCCAAAATATTTCCTCATTGGTCTTTTCTCTTTTTAGACCGGTTTAAAACAAAAAAGCACCCATCTGTATGGGCGCTGTAATGATATGAATGGTGCTAGTGACAGGACTTGAACCTGCGACCTGATGCTTACGAGGCAACTGCTCTACCAGCTGAGCTACACTAGCGAACGTTTACGGCAAGTAATAATATACAAAAAGAAAAATTGGGTGTCAATCAAAAAAACAGAGGCCGGTCGCGGCCTCTTGCTTTCATACACTTAAATAAACAGCAGCAGACTCAAGGCCATTACGGCCATACCACTCACTACCCCGTAAATCGATACGTGGGTTTCATCATATTTTTTTGCCGCCGGCAGCAGTTCATCCAGAGAAATGAATACCATAATGCCAGCCACAGCAGCGAAAATGATTCCAAACAGCGTATCGGTCAAAAACGGCATGAGCAGAAGAAAAGCCAGAATAGCACCAGCCGGCTCTGATAATCCTGATAAAAATGAAAGTCGGAATGCTTTGCGTTTGCTTCCGGTCGCAAAATAAATCGGTACCGAAACAGCTACCCCTTCAGGAATATTGTGTATCGCGATCGCAAGAGCGATCGCAAGTCCAAGGCCCGGGTCATTCAGAGCAGAGGTAAACGTAGCGATACCTTCAGGAAAGTTATGTATAGCAATAGCAAGAGCTGTGAAGGTCCCCATTTTCATAAGGCCCTGGCGTTCAAGCTCTTCCTTTGACATATGCATATCTTCCACCCGCTTTACTTCATGCGGATTTCCTTTTTGGGGGACGAGCCGGTCAATGGCGGCAATAAAAATCATCCCTCCAAAAAATCCCCCGACGGTAACCCACTGGCCTCCGACTTCTCCGAGCGCCCCGACCAGCGACTCCTGTGCCTTAAAAAATATCTCCACCATGGAGACATAAATCATCACACCTCCGGAAAAACCGAGCGAAAAAGCCAAAAACCGGGTATTTGTCGTAGAAGTGAAAAAAGCCAGTATACTTCCGATTCCTGTGGCAAGCCCGGCTCCAAGTGTTAACAAAAATGCATAAATGACATTTGGTTCCATACGCTGCCCCCTTTGTAATCTGATTGGCTTCACGATTCTTTCCCTTATGCAACATTTTAACCATTATTCAAATGTTGTGTCAATGCAAAACTTCCCCCGGCGGAAAGCCGGCGCCGTTTTTCTCTGCGCCGCGAACGAAAAAAGGTGCCCACGGCTGGAAAGCCGTAAGCACCTGTTGTCTCCAGTATGTATGGTGGAGACGGTGGGATTCGAACCCACGTCCAGAGATATTGCCACTTTAGCATCTACGAGCGTAGTCGCTATATTATCATTCACCAGTACGTCAGCCTAGCAACAGGCTTCCGTACGGCTAGTCTGATTAGTCTCTTCAGCCGCCCTCAGACGGAGGGCGAACTGCGTAGCCCACTAAGAGTGAGACCCCAAATCATTCCACGCGGGCGATGGAATGCGGGATCCGCAAAAAGCAGTTGTTACGCTGCTACTGCGAGGTTTTCGTTGTTTTTGCCAGTTATTATTGGCGTGGCATTTTTACGAGCTGCCTCTCGGCTCGCAGCTAAAGCTCAACCTATCCCTGTCGAAGCCGTAACGTCCCCATGTGAAGGATAAGCATGTGCCCATAGGTTTATGAGCGACATACTATATTATAACGAGAGGTCTGGAGCGTGTCAATCTAGTCGCTCATGCCTTTCATGCTGCGATTGATTGCTTTGTCCATTTCACGCTTGGCATCCTGTTCCTTGAGCGCCTGGCGTTTGTCGTATTTTTTCTTACCTTTGGCAAGGCCGATTAACACCTTCGCTTTACCGTTTTTAATATAAACCTTCAATGGAATAATGGAGTACCCGGACTGCATGCTTTTACCAATAAGTTTATTAATCTCCCGGCGGTGCAGCAGAAGCTTTCTCGTACGCAGGGGATCGTGGTTGAACTGATTCCCCTGTTCATACGGGCTGATATGGGCATTATGCAGAAACAGCTCGTTATTATCGATTTTCCCGAAGCTGTCCTTCAGATTCATCCTGCCAGCCCGGATCGACTTTATTTCGGTGCCCCGCAGTTCAATACCGGCTTCGAAGGTATCTTCAATGGTATAGTCATGACGGGCCTTCCGGTTTTGCGCCAGCACACGGTTTTCCGTTTTTACTGCCATCTCCATTCACCTGCCTTCTGTCTTTATTCTACCATAGGGGCCCGGGCGCGTCCTATTGCCCCGGGCTTTCCCGCGATCATATTATTTCTTTTTATTGTTTTTTGAGACTTTCGAGTAAAACGGCTTTTTGTTACCTGATTTGCCTTTTTTACGTCCACCGTCTTTTTTATTGCCGTCTTTCCTTTCACCCTGTCCCTGGCCTTCTTTTCGGCCGGGACGCTTGCCCTTATCGCCCTGAACAACTTTTGCGGACTCTTTGCGACGTGCTTTCGCCGGCCGTTTCATGCCGACAATTTCAAAATCGATCGCCGCTTCATCAAGATTTACATTCAGAACACGCACTTCCACCTGATCACCGATGCGGTACATATTCGCGGTACGCTCACCTATCAGCGCATACTGCTTAGGATCATAGTGGTAATAATCATCCGTGAGATAGCTGATATGCACCATACCTTCAATGGTGTTTTCAAGCTCTACAAACAGACCAAAGTTCGCGGCGCCGCTTACAAAACCGGTAAATTCTTCCCCGATTTTATCCTTCATATACTGCGCTTTCTTCATGCTGTCAACTTCACGCTCGGCGTCAATTGCCCGGCGCTCCATCTCCGAAGAATGCTGGGTGATTTCCGGCAGTTCATTTTTCCATTTCTGCTGCGTTTTATCGTCCAGCCGTTTATTTACCAGATACGTCCGGATCAAACGGTGAACAATCAGGTCCGGATACCGGCGGATTGGTGACGTAAAGTGAGTATAGAAGTCCGCAGCCAGCCCAAAGTGGCCGGCGTTTTCAGGATCGTACTTTGCCTGCTGCATCGAGCGCAGCATCACTGTACTGATCACTGCCTGTTCCGGTTCTCCTTTTACAGCGTCAAGCACTTCCTGAAGCGCACGCGGATGTACCGTATTTGCCGTCCCTTTAACTGCATAGCCAAAGTTCGTAACAAACTCCACGAACGACTGCAGCTTATCTTCGGCAGGATCTTCGTGAATCCGGTAGACAAACGGCACTTTCATCCAGTGGAAATGCTCGGCTACTGTTTCGTTGGCTGCCAGCATAAACTCTTCAATCAGCTTTTCAGCGACCGAGCGCTCACGCAGCACCACGTCTGTCGGAGCAGTCGTTTCATCCACGAGCACCTGTGCTTCCTTGAAATCAAAATCAATGGCGCCTCTTCCAAACCTCTTTTCGCGGAGAATAGCTGCAAGCTCTTCCATGCGCTCAAACATTGGCACGAGCTGGCTGTATTCCTCCCGCTTTGCCTGGTTGTTTTCTTCAAGAATCAGACGGACATCATTGTACGTCATCCGGGCGGCCGTTCGAATTACACTTTCAAAGATTTCATGATTAACGACCTCGCCCTGCGGCGTTACTTCCATTTCACACGAGAGCGTCAGCCGGTCCACCTGCGGGTTCAGGCTGCAGATACCGTTTGACAAACGATGCGGAATCATCGGGATTACCCGGTCGACCAAATATACACTCGTGGCCCGTTCTCCTGCCTCCACATCGATAGGTGTTCCTTCGTCCACGTAATAGCTGACGTCTGCAATATGAACGCCGAGCTTATAGTTTCCGTTATTATATTTCGTCACCGTTACAGCGTCATCGAGATCCTTTGCGTCTGCTCCGTCGATGGTCACGATAGTTTCATCGCGAAGATCCCGGCGCTGTTTGATTTCACTTTCATCAATTACGTCCGGTGTTTTCTGAGCCTGCTCCACAGCCTCCTCGGGAAAATCTCCCGGGAGGCCGTGCTTATGAATGATCGACAGAATATCCACGCCCGGGTCATTTTTATGCCCGATGATATTGACGACTTTTCCTTCAGCTCCTGAAGCCGCATCCGGGTATTTAGTCAGCTCTACGACAACCTTATGGCCGTCCACTGCTCCGTTTTCTGCGTCCTGCGGAATATAAATATCATCGCGGATATGCTTATCATCCGCCGCGACAAACCCGTAATTACCGTAGCGCTGGTATGTGCCAACGACTTTTTCAATACCGCGTTCGATGATGCGGATAATCGTGCCTTCGGTTTTACTGCCCTGGCTCGAGTCCGAGATACGAACAAGTACGGTGTCTTTGTTCATGGCCCCGTTAATTTCCCCGGCCGGCACAAAGATGTCGTCGCGTTCCTTTTCCTCCGGAATAATAAAGGCAAATCCTTTGGCATGGCTCTGCACGCGTCCGCGCATCAGATTCATTTTCTCCGGTATGCCGTAGCGGTTGCTTCTCGTCCGGACAACGTCTCCGCTGTCCTCCATTTCGTTTAGCGTCTTCATGAGACGCTTAATATCTTCTGCCGAATCCGCCTGAAGCGTTTCCTGGATCTCCTCAATCGTTGCAGGGCCCGCAGAATCGTTTTTCAGGTAATTCAGCAGTGTCTGTTTTATTTCCTGGTCCAACGTTTTCATCTCCTTTCAATTTGTTGTGATAAACGTTTTGAGCTTTACGCTCTTTTTTTATTTTGACCAATTTAATCCTTCTAAAAACTGATATACATCTTCGTTCAGCTCATCGCGGTCATTCCCGAGGGTAATAACGTGCGGGGAGTCCGGATACCACTTAATCTGTTTATCCTCCGAAGAGATTTCTTCATAAATGATATTTGCGCTGTCTTCTGCAATCATATCATCTTTTTCACCCTGCACAATCATCGCCGGCGCATGAACCATGTCCAGGCTTTCTTCCACTTCCCGGATCAGCCGGTTGACCGAGTGCAATGTGTCCGTCGGCAGCTGACGAAATTCCATAATTTCTTTATCAATCTGGTCCTGGTCTTTCCCTTCCAGACGTTTAAATTCTTTCGCGTAATTGATGACATCTCCGTTCAGCTTGTCTGCGTTGTTGAATGTCGACATTGGGGCGCTCATTGGAATAATACCCAATACATCGTAATGATACGCCACACGCAGAGCCATAAGTCCTCCGAGAGAAAGGCCCCCGACGGCAATCTGATCAAAGCCTCTTTCCTTTAATTCCTCAATTCCTGCTTTTACATCCTCCCACCAGTCATGGTAGTCCGTCTCCATCAGCTCTTCCGGAGGAACACCGTGGCCTTTGTAGACCGGCGCATGTACAGTATAACCTTTCTTTTCCAAAAAACGTCCCATCATCCGGACATCCGCAGATGAGCCTGTGAATCCGTGCAGCAGTAGAACTGCACGGTTTCCACCTTCAAAGGTAAATGATTTAGGGGGTACTACACGCATGATTCATCGTCTCCTATCTATCTTCTTTTCTATTTTAATCGATCGTTCGCATAAGGTTCTCAGAATTTATTTGTGTTGAAGTTAAAAATAACCGTACATCGTTCACCGCTTCGTGCCGGTGCGGACCGTGAAAAAGAAAGTGCTTGCCGTTTTTGTAAAGCACAAACTGCTTCACCGGGCTTTTTACCGTTTTATATATACGCACAGCACTCCGTACCGGCACCAGGCCGTCTTTTTCCCCCTGGCCGATAAACACCGGACAGGATACTTTGCCAACAAACGGACGCAGCACGTGCGCTGCCTGCTGAAACTCCCGAAGTGCCCAGCCGGGGGTTTTTAATTTTTCTGCGGCTACCCCGTACCAGGGATGCAGCGATCCTCTGACCTGGCCGCCCGCTACAAGCAGCGTATCCTTCAAAAACTGGCCGGGGTTAATATATTCCATCGGCATACCAATAAGCACGAGCCGTTCCACCTTATAACGGGCTGCCACGTAGCAGGCAAGCAGGCCTCCCATCGAAAATCCAATCACGTACAGAGTGCTGCATGCAGCCGCCAGTTTTTTCGCTGCGCGGTCAGCAGCGTGAATCCATGTGACATAGGAAACACGGCTTTGAATGCTGAAGCTTCCGTCAGCATGACCTGGCAGCACCGGCGTTTCCACTTTCCAGTCTGTACACGCGCGGAGCTCTGCGGCAATCGGTTCGACCTCCCACGGAGAACCTGTAAATCCATGCAGACATAAACATCCAATCGCCTGGTTTTCAGCTGCTGTCTTCATGCTCCTGCTCTCCTATCCTTGGTTTATCTCTATCCGCCCGTTAAACGTTAAACTTCCACCTGTTTGTTTGATTCACCAAATACAGGAAAAGCAAACATTAGCCGGTAACATAAAAAACAGCGAACGATGGAACCGTCCGCTGCTGAGATAGCTTCCTATACTGTCTGTCAGACAAAATAGGCGATGAGTATGGTAAGAACAAAAAACAACACAGCCAGAACTACTGTAAACTGAATCAGAAAGGCTTCGATGCCTCTCGCTTTCTGTTTGCCAACCATTTGTTCGGCTCCGCCGGATATTGCTCCTGCCAAACCGCTGCTTCGGCCCGACTGCAATAAAATAATTGCAATAAGCATGACCGCAACGACTATTAATGCAACGTACAACGCCGTTATCATCACCCGTACACCTCCACGTTCCAATTACGCTTGTATTAATGTAACACACCAAAACGTGCAGTGCAAGCACGTGCGGCAGCATAGGCCGCAAAGCCCACGGTAACGGTGTTTTATTCAATTGTAAAAAACCGCAGCCCATATGCCGGGCCGCGGTCGAAAAGCAATTATTTGTTCAGGTTATAAAAAGCATCTTTGCCCAGATAAACAGCGGTTTCCGCCAGTTCATCGTTGATGCGGAGAAGCTGGTTGTATTTAGCTACACGATCTGTCCGGGATGGTGCACCTGTTTTAATCTGACCCGCGTTGGTCGCTACTGCGATGTCCGCGATAGTCGTATCTTCTGTTTCCCCGGAACGGTGGGAGATAACGGCTGTATAACCGGCACGCTTAGCCATTTCAATAGCATCAAAGGTTTCAGTAAGTGTACCGATCTGGTTCACCTTGATCAGAATGGAGTTGCCGATGCCTTTTTCAATGCCTTCTTTCAGCTTGTTGGTGTTCGTTACAAACAAGTCATCGCCCACGAGCTGGACTTTGTCGCCAAGAGCATCCGTAAGCTTTTTGAAGCCTTCCCAGTCGTTTTCGTCCAGACCATCTTCAATGGAGACGATTGGATATTTCGACACCATGTCCTGGTAAAATTCGATCATTTCGTCTGCTGTTTTCACAACACCTTCACCTTTAAGGTGATATTTTCCGTCTTCGTACATTTCGGAAGCAGCAGAGTCCATGGCGAGCATAATTTCTTCACCCGGCTTGTAGCCTGCTTTTTCGATCGCCTCAATGATCGTTTGAAGCGCTTCTTCATTTGAGCCGAGGTTCGGGGCAAAGCCGCCTTCGTCGCCGACACCAGTGTTATAGCCTTTGCTTCCAAGTACCTTTTTCAGGTTGTGGAAGATTTCTGCGCCCATACGTACAGCTTCAAGGAAGTTGCTGGCGCCGACCGGCATAACCATGAACTCCTGGAAGTCGACGTTGTTATCTGCGTGCTCGCCGCCGTTCAGGATGTTCATCATTGGAACCGGCAGAGTTTTCGCATTAAAGCCGCCGAGGTATTCATACAGCGTAACGCCGAGTTCATCAGCTGCTGCGCGCGCTACTGCCATTGAAACACCGAGAATGGCATTGGCACCGAAGCTTCCTTTGTTGTCTGTGCCGTCGAGTTCGATCATCGCCTGGTCGATGCCTGTTTGATCTGTGACATCAAATCCGATGATTTCTTCTGCGATAGTTTCGTTCACGTTGTCGACTGCTTTAGTGACACCTTTGCCCATGAAGCGGTCGCCGCCGTCACGAAGCTCTACCGCTTCGTATTCACCGGTGGAAGCGCCGCTTGGCACGAGAGCGCGTCCGAAAGCGCCTGTTTCTGTAAATACTTCTACTTCTACCGTTGGATTCCCGCGGGAATCGAGTACTTCGCGTGCGTAAATATCTGCAATTAAACTCATTGGTGATTCACTCCTCTGAATGGTTATTGAATGAGGGACTGACCCGTCATCTCTTTTGGTTTTTCTATTTGCAGCAGCTCTACGGCTGTTGGACACAGGTCAGCGAGCACGCCGCCTTTGCGGAGTTTCGCATTCTCATCGCCTGTGACGATAACCGGTACCGGGTTGGTTGTATGAGCCGTCATTGGTTTATCATCCGGTGTTGTTACTTCATCGGAGTTTCCGTGGTCTGCCGTGATGATGGCGCGTCCGCCTTTATCGTGCAGCAAATCCACAACCCGTCCCAGGCATTCATCCACTGCTTCAATTGCTTTAACCGTGGCATCAAGGTCACCGGAGTGCCCTACCATATCCGGATTCGCAAAGTTCAGCACGATGAAATCATGCTTTTCGGACTGAATCTCGCTTTCAAGCGCCTCGGTTACTTCATATACACTCATTTCCGGCTGCAGATCGTACGTGGCTACCTTCGGCGAATCGATCAGCACCCGTGTTTCACCCTTAAATTCTTCCTCGCGTCCGCCGCTGAAGAAAAAGGTTACGTGCGGGTATTTTTCCGTTTCTGCAATGCGCAGCTGGTGCAGTCCGGCATCTGAAACGATTTCTCCCATTGTATTAACCAAGTCCTGCGGGGGATAGGCGATTTCAGCGTTCACCGAGTCACTGTACTGCGTCATGCTGACAAATTTCAGGTTGGATGGAAATTTGTCTCCGCGGTCCAGACCGTTGAAACCATCCTGTGTAAACACCTGTGAAAGCTGGATGGCCCGGTCCGGACGGAAGTTGAAGAAAATTACTGCATCGTTGTCCTGCAGCCGCCCGACCGCTTCTCCGTCTTTTGTGATAACCGACGGGATTACAAATTCATCCCATACTTCTTCTTCGTAGGAAGCGTCTACAACCTCTTCGGCCGTTTCATAGGAAGGACCTTCCCCGTACGTGATGGCCCGGTAGGATTTATCCACACGTTCCCAGCGGTTGTCACGGTCCATGGCGTAGTACCGCCCCTGGACGGTGGCAATATCACCGGTGCCGATTTCTTTCATATAGTCTTCCACTTCGGATACGTACTGCTTGGCAGAGCGCTGACCCACGTCACGGCCATCCAAAAAGGCATGGACATACACGCGCTCGATTTCTTTTTCATTCGCCATGTCGAGCAGCGCTTTTAAGTGGTCGATATGGCTGTGGACTCCGCCGTCAGACAGCAGGCCGAATAAATGAAGGGCGCTGTCGTTTTCTTTCACGTGATCTACGGCATGGGCGAACGCCTGGTTGTTTTTAAACGTCCCCTCTTTGATGCCCTTATTGATTAAAGAAAGGCTTTGATATACGACCCGGCCGGCCCCGATATTCATATGGCCGACTTCCGAGTTGCCCATCTGTCCTTCAGGCAGGCCGACTGCTTCACCGAAAGCCGTCAGCGTTTCATGCGGATACTGGTTCCAATAGCGGTCAAAGTTTGGCGTGCTTGCCTTCGCTACCGCATTCCCTTTGGTTTCTTCCCGGCAGGCATACCCGTCCAGGATAATAAGTGCTACTGGCTTGGCGCTCATTTTTTTCCCGCCTCTGCAAGCTCCAGGAAGGCATCCGGCTTCAGGCTGGCACCGCCGACAAGTGCACCGTCGATGTGCTCTTTCGCCATGTACGTTTCAATGTTTTCCGGTTTTACACTGCCGCCGTATTGAATACGTACTTTGTCTGCCGTGTCCTGATCGTACTGATCGGCAAGTGCTTTTCTTACCGAACCGCATGTTTCATCCGCATCCTCTGCGGTGGAGGATTTTCCTGTACCAATAGCCCAGATCGGCTCGTAAGCGACAACCACTTTTGCAGCGTCTCCGGCACTCAGTCCGGCAAAGCCTTTTTCAATCTGCTCGCGCACAACTGCTTCTGTAGAGCCGTTTTCTTTCTGTTCAAGGGATTCGCCGCAGCACATGATCGGTGTTAATCCGTGGTTCAGGGCTGCTTTCACTTTTTGATTGACTGATTCATTAGTTTCATTGAACATTTCACGCCGCTCGGAGTGGCCGATAATGACGTACGGAATATTTAGGTCCGCGAGCGCTGCCGGGCTGATTTCTCCGGTGAATGCGCCGCTGTCTTCCTGGTGCATGTTCTGGGCGCCAATTTTCACATCACTCGATGCTGCCGCGTCATTCATGTCCTTCAGAAATAGAGCTGGCGCACATACTACTGTTTCCACGTCTTCTGCATTCGGCACTTTGCCTGCTACTTCTTCGATGAAGGCTACCGCTTCGCCGTGAAGCTTATTCATCTTCCAGTTGCCTGCTATGATTGGTTTTCTCATTGTTTCACCCCACTGAGATTATAGTAAATATACTTTCAAGGCTGCTTATTTGTCATCCAGCGCTGCCACACCCGGCAGCACTTTTCCTTCGATAAATTCAAGCGATGCCCCGCCGCCAGTGGACATATGGCTCATTTTGTCTGCAAGGCCGAATTTTTCCACTGCTGCTGCAGAGTCTCCGCCGCCAATAACTGTGTACGTGCCGGGAGCTTCAGCCATTGCCTCAGCAATAGCGCGCGTGCCTTTTTCAAACGTAGCGAATTCAAACACGCCGACCGGTCCGTTCCAGATAACAAGCTTCGAATCTTTAATGACGTTCGCGTATTCTTTTCTCGTTTCCGGCCCGATATCCAAAGCTTCCCAATCGGATGGAATGCTGTCGATTTTTACTGTCTGCGTGTTTGCATCATCGCTGAAGTCATCGGAAACAATAACATCTTTTGGCATATAAAAGTTTACGCCTTTGTCTTTAGCCTTCTGCATGAATTCTCTAGCCATATCAAGCTTGTCTTCTTCAAGCATGGACTGGCCGATTTCATAGCCCTGCGCTTTAACAAACGTGTAAGCAAGTCCGCCGCCGATAATGAGGTTGTCCACGATATCGAGGAGATTATCGATAACGCCGATTTTATCTTTCACTTTTGCTCCTCCGACAATTGCCGTGAACGGACGGTCCGGGTCCTCAAGCGCCTGGCCGAGCACATCGAGTTCTTTTTCCATCAGCAGGCCGGCTGCAGAAGGAAGGTGATGCGCCACTCCTTCGGTGGACGCGTGAGCCCGGTGCGCTGCCCCGAATGCATCGTTCACGTAAATGTCTGCAAGGGATGCTATGTTTTTTGCAAGGGTTTCATCATTTTTCTCTTCGCCTGCTTCAAAGCGCAGGTTTTCAAGAAGCATGATTTCTCCGTCCTGGAGGGACGCCGCGGCCTGCTTAGCTTCTTCGCCGTATACTTCGTCGACCTTTTTCACGTCGACATTCATAATTTCACCTAAACGGGCTGCAGCCGGACCGAGACGAAGTTCTTCTACTGCTTCCCCTTTCGGGCGTCCAAGGTGACTGCCGAGAATGACGCGCGCTCCCTGTTCGGATAAGTATTGAATTGTTGGTACAGCTGCACGAATCCGGGCGTCATCCGTAATGCTTTCGCCTTTCATTGGTACGTTGAAATCAACGCGGCAGAAAACAGTTTTACCTTTCAGATCTAAATCGCGGATGGTTTTCTTATTTAACGCCATTGCCAAACCTCCCTTAAATTATCTTCCTCATCTATCATAACAAAAATCTGCACTTCCGTTCTTTACCCGCCGCATAAAAAACTGGAACGTCTATTTTTAATAACGCGGCGGCGGAACGGAAATACCGGATTTTTGACGGGCCGGGTACAGGCCCCTTCAGACTCAAAAAAGGGAGGAAGAAATAATATTCTCCTCCCTTTCCCAAGCATTAAAAATGATTTACAGTTTTTTGCCAAAGCTTGCTGCGAGGTCCACAACGCGGCTGGAATAACCGAATTCGTTGTCGTACCAAGCGATTACTTTAACCATGTTGTCCTGCATAACGAGTGTTGAAAGGGAGTCTACTGTGGAAGAATAGGCGCTTCCGTTGTAGTCCTTCGATACGAGCGGCTCTTCGCTGTATCCAAGAATGCCTTTGAGTTCGTCAGACTCAGAAGCTTCTTTCAATGCGTTGTTCAGCTCGTCTACTGTTACATCTTTATCGAGCTCTGCCACGAAGTCCACGAGGGAAACGTTTGGAGTAGGAACACGCATCGCACCGCCGGTAAGCTTTCCGTCGAGCTGTGGAAGCACGAGGGCTACTGCCTGAGCGGCACCTGTAGTTGTTGGGATGATGTTTTCAGCACCAGCGCGCGCACGGCGAAGGTCCTTGTGCGGGCCGTCCTGGATCTGCTGGTCACTCGTGTAGGAGTGGACGGTGTTCATCAGGCCGCGTTTGATGCCGAATTTTTCGTCCAGTACTTTAGCTACTGGAGCCAGGCAGTTCGTTGTGCAGGATGCGTTGGAAACGACTTTGTGCTCATCCGGCTTGAAGTCGCCTTCGTTAACGCCGACAACAAATGTTGCATCTACGCCTTTAGCCGGTGCGGAAATGATAACGTTTTTCGCTCCGCCTTCAAGGTGTTTTGCTGCCTGATCGCGCTGCGTAAAGATACCTGTGGATTCAACAACGATTTCAGCGTCTACGCCTTTCCAGTCGATTTTCGCTGGATCTTTTTCAGAGAAAACGGTCAGCTTGTGGCCGTTGATTGTAAGGTTGTCGCCGCTTGCCTGAATTTCTGCGTCAAGCGTGCCGTGAACTGTGTCATATTTTAAAAGATGCGCAAGTGTATCAGTGTCTGTCAGGTCGTTTACTGCTACTACTTCAACATCCGGGTTGTTTAAAGCTGCACGATAAACGTTACGTCCAATACGTCCAAAACCGTTAATACCAATTTTTGTTGCCATAATAATTTTTCCTCCTTGGAATATAAATAATTGTGAAAGCTACTGCAGCATAATGCGGCAGGTGTTCTGCCTGTTACTCAGTTGCCTCCGGTGCATCGCTTTGATTCAGAATAGCTTTGGCTGCACCCTCATCGGTGATCAAAATGCTGCTCGGGCGGTAGCGCATATAAGCGTCAATCGCCTTTGCCTTGCTTGAACCCCCGGCTACTGTGATCACTGTCTGATCTGACCGGAGTTCGTCCCACTGAAGGCCCACCGTATTTTCCCGGTGCACCACTTTTCCGTCCTGATTAACATAATAGCCAAACGACTCTGCCACAGCCGATTCTTCCTCGAGCCTGCTGCGCAGGGAAGCGCCCGTAGTCCGCCGCCCGGCCATCGTTTTTGCTTCGCCTATGCCATGAACGACAAGCGATGCTGATTTTAACAGATCAAGCACTTCCTGTACGCCGGGTTCCTGCATGAGCGATCGCCTTGTATCCTCGCTCAGCTGGTCGGGCACATGAAGCAGCCGGTACGAGGCCTGGGCTTTCATTGCCATCGCAGAGCTGATGGTGTTGGCCTGGATCTCCACCTTTTCACCAAGACCACCGCGGGCAGGTACAAAGATGGTATTGCTCCATTTTGCGTCAGGCACCATCATATCAGCTGCTGAAGCGAGCGTCGTGCCCCCCGCTACCGCAATCACGTCCCCTGGGCTGACACGGTTCTTCATCTGCTGTACCGTTGCACGACCGAGTTCTTTTTTCACTACCGGAAGCTCATCGCTGTCTCCTGAGACGACGATAACCTTCGGGACGGATAAATAACCCGCCAGCTTCCGCTCCAAATCCTCGAGGCCGAAAGCATATTTGACTGTTTGCTCGAGCCCTTCAAGCAGTTTGTTTCCTTCTTCAGTTAAAAGCATCCCTGCGCTTTGAATCAGGATAAGTCCCTGCTGCTTCAAAAAATCTGTTTCACTGCGCAGAACCCGCTCTGAGGTGGATAGCTGAGTGGCAAGGGTTCTTCTTCCAATCGGCTGCATCAGGCGGATGTATTGCAAAATGCGGTACCTTTTCCCTAATGTTTCGAGCACATCAGGCTGCAGTTTCCGCTGCATCTCCAATACGTCACGTAACATATTGCTACACCACCGAACCTGCGGCAGCAGCTTATTTCAAGCCACTCCTCATCATTGATCTTTACTGCTCTGTCCGGGACAATTAAAGTCCCGCAGAGACATTTTTTGTCCCGCTCATTTTATAAAAAAATGAACGCTTTGTTCACAATTTCATTGTAGCAATCTATATTTGGAAAATCAACGCAAATGTTCACTGCATTTTTCATGCTGACTACATTTTACTGATACCCGGTTTTCGCTTATTTCATGCATAAAAAATCCTCCTTTTGCTGCAAGGAGGATTTGGGCTACACCGGCTGTTTCCGCTGGGAGGAGGACGGGATCCGGAGCTCTGTTCTGTATTTTGCCACCGCCCGCCTTGAAATCGTACACTGCTGCTCCTGCTGAAGCAGATCAGCAAGCTTTTGATCCGAGAGAGGCTTCTCTTTATTTTCTTCTTTAATCAGTTTTTTCATCATAGCTTTCACTCCGGTGCTTGAAGCATCTTCATCCGTCCGGGTAATTTTCGAGGAGAAGAAATGCTTCAGTTCGACGAGACCGTGAGGCGTCTGCATATACTTCCGGCTCGTCGTTCTTGAAACAGTGGATTCGTGCACATCCGCCTGTTCAGCTACCTCCCGGAGCGTCAGGGGACGAAGCTTTTCTTCGCCGTGTTTTAGATATTCGCTTTGCGCTTCGACGATCACTTCCGATACTTTTTGCAGCGTCTGCTGGCGCTGTTCGACGCTTTTAACAATCCAAAGAAACTGCTTATATTTTTCCATAGCATACTGCCTGGCTTCTTCATCGGCATCCTGCTGCAAAAGACGCCAGTATTTTTCATTCATCTGCAGCTCGGGAAGCCGGTCATTCAAAATCGTGACCACCCATTCTCCGTCGATTTCCTCCACGCGGACATCCGGCGATACAGAAATTGTTTTCTCCTGCCGGTAGGAATCTCCCGGATGCGGGGAAAGCTTCTGGAGGCAGGTATAGATTTCCTGCAGCTGCTCTTTAGTGAGCTGATACTTCTGCTGCAGGTAGCGCCATTTTTTCGCCCCCAGCGCTTCGAGATCTTCAGCTACGACCTGGTCAATATATGGATCTGTATCCAGGCAGCGTTCGAGCTGCAGAAGAAGACATTCCTTTAAATCCCTGGCCCCGATCCCTGCCGGTTCGAGCTGTTGGAGCATCGAAATATACTGCTCGCTTTCTTCTCTGCCCAGCCCGAATTTCCGTTCCATCTCCCATTCGATGTCTTCTAAGTATCCGCGCTCGTCAACGCTTCCAGCTAAAAATAAAAGTATTTCCCGGGCAGTTTCTTTATAACCTCCGCATACAATCTGCTCCCTCAGCGCCTCTTCGAGAGTTTCCTCCGACGGTTCACGCCAGTCCAGCTGTTCACCCATGGACGCTGAATTGTAGACCGGATCAGCGGCCCGGGATGCAGAAAGTGACGCTCCGTCCGTAATAGAAGGGAGGGTTAAATCCATTAAAGGGTTTTCCATCGCTTCTTCCTGCAGATAGTCGGATAATTCCTGGGAAGACAGCTTCAACAGGGCAATTGCCTGCTTTAACTCCTGCGTCATCACCAAACTCATTTCCTGCTTCTGCTGCAATTCAAGCCCCAAGCCCATTATCTCCACCTCCTTTTTGAAAACGCTTTCTTACATCATATCATATTTTTCTTCCATGAATCGATCCCTTTTTCTTGTTCTCCTGCTGTCATTATATAAAAATAGATTTGACCCTTCTATTTGTTTGTCAGATCATTTTTCATCTAAATTAAAATTTATATGGAAGTGAAACATTTGCACGTAACGTTTATGTTTGTGAAAATAAAGGGAATGGAAGTTGACGTGTAGCTATATGGGATAGGGTCAGACTTTTTATTTGACCTTAATTGACCAAAGAGTTATGATAATAACAGCAACGCGGAAGGAAAAATATTTTCCACACAACTACCATGAATGTAGTCATACATTTCATTAAAGGAGGACGCTTTTCATGAACTTGATACCAACAGTTATTGAACAAACCAACCGGGGCGAACGCGCATATGACATTTATTCGCGTTTGTTGAAGGACCGCATTATTATGCTTGGCTCAGGCATTGATGACAATGTGGCCAATTCGATCGTAGCACAGCTTCTTTTCCTTGAAGCCGACGATCCGGAGAAGGATATTTCTCTTTACATCAACAGTCCGGGCGGCTCTATTACAGCCGGCATGGCTATTTATGACACAATGCAGCACATTAAACCGCAGGTTTCTACGATCTGCGTCGGAATGGCAGCATCGATGGGTGCTTTTCTTCTCACAGCTGGCCAGGAAGGCAAACGTTATGCTCTTCCAAACAGTGAAGTAATGATTCACCAGCCACTCGGCGGCACCCAGGGACAGGCTGCGGACATTGAAATTCACGCCCGCCGCATCATCAAAATGCGTGAAAAACTCAACCAGATTCTTGCAGACCGCAGCGGACAGCCGCTTGAAGTCATCGAGCGCGATACGGACCGTGATAATTTCATGAGTGCGGAACAGGCAAAAGAATACGGTCTTGTAGACCAGGTTATGGGTCAGTAAGACACAAAAAATCAGGATGGCATCGCGCCGTCCTGATTTTTTATGTTCACATTTCTTTTTTCATAAATTCCGTCAATGATTCGGCCGCTTCCTCTTCATCCGCCCCTTCGGCTAAAAGCTTTACCGAGGCTCCGGTGCGCACCGCAAGGCTCATAACACCCATAATACTCTTGGCATTCACTTTTTTATTATCCTTTTCAAGAAAAATATTGGAATGAAACCGGTTCGCCTCCTGGACGAATAATGCTGCCGGCCTGGCCTGAAGCCCTGTACGCAAATTTACTTCCACTGTTTTTTCGACCATAGTTACTATCTTCCTTTCTCTGTCTGTCTTCAACCGGTACCCGCTTTTCATATACACATAACGTAATTCAATTTAGAACGTTTTTCAAGCAAGCGCTTTAATGACTGCTGTAATACAGCGCCTGCAGGAGCAGAAGAAGCCTCTGCTGCCGCAGGCGCCTGCCTTTAGCGATTATATTTTTTCTGGAATCGGCGGCTTTCCGGCTTGAATACGCTCGGCGATCTGATCAATTTTGCGGAGACGGTGGTTCACACCGGATTTACTCACCTTTCCGCTCGGCACCATTTCCCCGAGCTCCTTCAGCGTGACGTCCTGGTGCTGGACACGCAGGATTGCCATTTCCCTGATTTTTTCAGGAAGGTTTTCGAGTCCGACTTCTGCCTGGACAAGCTGAATGTTTTCCACCTGCCTTAATGCGGCTCCCACGGTTTTGTTTAAGTTCGCTGTTTCACAGTTCACCAGGCGGTTCACCGAATTCCTCATGTCTTTCATAATCCGTACGTCTTCAAAATAAAGCAGCGCCTGGTGCGCACCGATAATATTTAAAAACTCGGTAATCTTTTCGCTTTCTTTAATATAAAGAATGTAGCCCTTTTTCCGTTCAAGGCTTTTCGATGTGAGCCCGAACGTTTCCATCAGCTCCCGGAGTGCCCGGTTATGCTCTTCATACATCGAATAAATTTCAAGATGATACGAAGACGTTTCCGGATGATTGACCGAGCCGCCGGCTAAAAAAGCTCCGCGCAAATACGCCCGGCGGCTGTCCGTGTCTGGAATCACGTCTCTCGCAATCGACCGGTTAAACTGGTAGCCGTTTTCCATAATGGCAAGGTCGCTCAGCATCTCTTTCGTTTCTTCGGCCATCCGGACTACGTAGACATTATTCTTTTTTAAACGCATCTTTTTCCGCACAAGCAGTTCAATCACCATATCCTTGTAGATACGCTTGATTAACGAATAGATCCGTCGTGCGATGGCGGCATTTTCAGTGGAAACGTCCAAAATCAGCTGGCCGTTGCCAAATGAAATGGAACCGTTCATTCTGATTAATGCTGCCAGTTCCGCTTTGGCGCTCGTATCTTCCACTTCAATCTGGGTTAATTCTTTTTTTGTTATAGCCGCAAATGAAGACATCCATCTTCACCGCCTTTCTGTCAATCACGGGCAAGCAGGGCTTCAGATACTTTTTTGGCATTATGACGAAGAACAAGGCCGTCATAGTGCATAAATGTATCTGTTACTACCCGGCACCCAATCTGTTCCAATCTTTCATAATCACATTTCACGGGAAATGCCTGCTTTTTTTCGTAGTTTGCAAGCACCGGAGCCGGTATTTCTCCGTTATGCACCAGTACAGTATCCACAAAAGCGCCCCCAGTATGCTTTTCAATGGCATGCAGATGATCGGATGCCGAAAAGCCGTCCGTTTCCCCCGGCTGCGTCATTACATTGCAAATATATACTTTGCGTGCCCCGGACCGATTAATGGCATCCCGGATACCGGGCACGATTAAATTCGGCATGATGCTTGTAAACAGGCTCCCGGGACCAATGACAATGACGTCTGCCTGTTCAATAGCACGCACGGTTTCCGGGAGCGCCTCCGCATCCGGCGGGTGGATAAACACCTGGTCAATCTGCTTGCCGGCTTTTGGGATCAGGGACTCCCCGTAGACCGTGGAGCCGTCCTTCATTTTTGCAAACAGCTCGATACTCCGATTAGAGGCGGGAAGGACCTTTCCGCGTACGTTTAACACAGTACTAAGCTCTGTGATTCCTTTGGCAAAATCTCCGGTAATGGAGGTCATTCCTGCTACCAGTAAATTCCCCAGGGAATGACCGGTCAGCCCCTCCCCGCTCGTGAAGCGGTGCTGGAACAATTCTTCAATTAAGGGCTCGACTTCCGCAAGCGCCACCAGTACGTTTCTTACGTCCCCGGGCGGGGGAATATTAAACTCTTTCCGTAAGCGCCCGGAGCTTCCTCCATCGTCTGCGACAGTCACAATCGCCGTAATATCTGCCGGGAACTGCTTCAGCCCCCGGAGCAGGACGCCTATACCTGTGCCACCGCCCATCACTACAACCTTCTGGTCCTCCACGTCTATTTTTTCCTTCCTTCCTCAATGTCCCGGTGATTGGCATTCGTCTCATATTTCCCTGAAAAGTAAGAAGCAATATATTCAGCAAGCGTCACGGAGCGATGCTTGCCTCCTGTACATCCAATCGCAACCACAAGCTGTGACTTGCCTTCCTGCTTATACAGCGGAAGCATAAATTCAAGCATATCCACCAGTTTATTTATAAATTCCTTTGTATCCGTCCATTTTAACACGTACGAAGACACTTCTTCTTCAAGGCCGGTTTTGGGCTCCAGATGTTCCACGTAGTGAGGGTTGGGCAGAAAACGAACGTCAAAAACCAGATCCGCATCGATCGGCATTCCATATTTAAATCCGAAAGACATAACATTCACATTAAAAACCGACTGGTTTTTCTCGGCGTAATCAGTTAATATACGCTCTCTCAACTCTCTTGGTTTCAGGCTGCTCGTATCAATAATATGGCGCGCCCGGCCTTTAAGTTCCTGCAGCATCTCCCGCTCGAGCTGAATGCCTTCAAGCGGCGTATCCTCACTTGCAAGCGGATGCGAGCGCCGTGTTTCTTTATATCGGCTGACAAGCACCTGATCTCCTGCATCCAAAAATAGAATATGTGTCGACAGGTCCTTGCGCTGGTCAAGCTGATCTATGGAAGCAAACAGATGGTCAAAAAACTCCCTCGTCCGAAGATCCACTACGAAAGCTACTTTATCGGTTTTGTTTTCAGTCGTTTCAATTAAATCGATAAATGTCGGGATTAGTGAAGGAGGCAGATTGTCTACACAGTAATAGCCCAGATCCTCAAAGCATTGGATGGCCACCGTCTTTCCGGCCCCCGACATCCCTGTAATGATTTCAACCTGAATCGATTTCCGTTCTTGTTCCATAATCTGCATCCCTCTTTTACATATAGTATGGCGTTGACTGCTCAAACCGGCGTTCCAGAAGCCGGCGATCTTTCGTATAGCGGAACGTACCATACACCGTTCCTTTGTTATTCAAAATATGCTCGACAATGGCTTTATCGCCTTCGGCCATAGGCAGGGACGACACTTCCTGCTTTTTCTTCCACTCAAGGATGCCTTCCGGAGACTCATTAAGCAGCCTGCCTCCTGCACCAAAAGCTTCAAATGTAAACATCATCCACTCATTTGCCGTAACCCCGTCCTCCATCGTGATAAATGTAAAAATACCCCGCAGATGCGGACGTTCAAGCGAAAGGCCCGTTTCTTCCCGGAACTCCCGCCGGACTGAATCATATACTGACTCCCCCGGCTCCATTTTTCCGCCGGGGGCATTCCACCAATCGTAGCTTGGTTTTTTGAGCATAAGCAGTTGATCGTTCTGCTGTAAAAAACAATTTGTTACCCGCTGCATGTGTACCACCTCACATATACCTTTTTCCAGTATACTATCCTTCGATGGTTCAGACAATTTACAAAAGAAAGTATCCTATGTTTTTTGCTCTCTGTACCAAAAAAACGGCGCAGAAATGATTTTCTGCGCCTGTGCGTCGTCGTTTCAGCCGGAGCGCCTACGCTTCGACCGCGTTTTTCAGTTCTTCCACGTACTGCTGGGCCGTCTGCGCCGCGAGCGACCCGTCGCCGGTCGCCGTCACGATCTGGCGCAGGAACTTGTCCCGGATGTCGCCGGCGGCGAACAC
>NZ_JBQLIC010000016.1:0-40380 GCF_056034385.1 Marinococcus sp. LNHM3E3-2.2 | reverse complement strand
TTCATCATTTCAACTTCCTCATCGGTAAACAGCTTCTGGAGCATGAGGTAGCCGTTCTCGTCGTAAAAGTCCAGTTCCTTCTGCTGCAATGGGCCATCATAGCCGGCGCTTCCGTGGACTACCGGATCCTTCCGGTCCATGATTTCCTTATGATCGCCCTGTCTGGATGGATATTTATCGACTGCCATTGTTGCAAATACCTCCTTTATATTTTAACCAGAGGATTAAATCCCCGGTCAGTCAGACACATTCCCGGCTTAAAAAGGAATAAACATTAGAAACGGAAAATTTTAAATAATTAAATAAGAAGGAAAACTTCTAAGGCGGATATGATGCGTACTGGAAGCATATTAAAAAAATTCACTTTTTTTAAGCGGTAACATCATCTCTGGATCACTTAGTATATATTCGTATACTTTCTGATGTGCCGGGAGTTTGCGAATGAATTTCGTCCTTCTGGACAGGATCGGTGAAATATGAAGCGCTGTCTTTGCTTTTAAATTCCTCTCTTTATCTAATCGAGTGTTAAAGGCTTCGTCCGGCATTAAAAAGCAAAATGAAACTTTCCAATGAGGAAGGTTTCCGCTACAATAAAAGGGAAGAAAGCGTATGGAGGAGGCCTGGCATTGGCACTTACTTTTTACGGGTATCCCCCGTGCAGTACATGCCGCAAAGCAAAAAAGTGGCTGGAAACAGAGAATATTTCTTTTGACGAGTATCATATTGTGGAACATCCGCCTTCGAAAAAAGAATTAAAGGCATGGAAAGAAGAGGAAGGACTTGAATGGAAGCAGTTCTTTAACACCAGTGGGAAGAAGTACCGGGAAATGGACCTGAAAACACGGCTGCCGGAAGCATCTGAAGAAGAGATTCTGGAATGGCTCGCTTCTGACGGAATGCTTTTAAAAAGGCCTATTGTGACAGACGGCGAGAGTGTTACCCTCGGGTTTAAGGAACCAGTTTTTGAGGAAAAGTGGAAAGCGTAATAGTATTCATTTGAAGGAGGATGATTGTGTATGAGTGTACCAGATGAACTTTTATATTCAGAAGAACATGAATGGGTGAAAAAAGAAGACGGCCGTCTTCGCGTCGGTGTGACAGATTTTGCCCAGTCCGAGCTTGGCGATATTGTATTCGTGGAACTTCCGGAAGTAGGAGATGAACTCGAAGCCGGAGAGCCATTTGGAAGTGTAGAATCTGTTAAAACGGTCTCAGAGCTTTACGCCCCGGTTACAGGAAAGGTCGTAGAAATTAATGAAGACCTGGATGATTCTCCTGAGTTTGTCAACGAATCTCCGTATGAAAAAGCCTGGATGATTGTGGTAGAACCCTCCAATGAAAGTGAATTGGATGACCTGATGTCACCTGCCCAGTATTCGGACATGGTAAGCGACGATTAATACTGATTTACATAGGAGCTGGCCTTTTGGGAGGCAGCTCCTTTTTATAAGCAGCTGTTTTCGAGCCTTGCAGGGACAGGAACTAAAAGGTTGACGCTTACAGGCAAAGGTGCTATTATCAGTAGCATCGTCAAATATGAACGGATAATCATCGTTCACTTATCAAGAGAGGTGGAGGGGCTGGCCCTGTGAAACCCGGCAACCAGTCTGCATAAGCAGACATGGTGCCAATTCCTGCAGGCAAACGTCTGCAAGATGAGTGGAAAGGATCCTTTAAAACCTTTCTGCTCGTGTGCAGAAGGGTTTTTTCTTTATGGTCCGGTATGGAAAAGAATTATTGCCGGAATCATGACGATTTAAAACATACTAATTACATCGTTTTAATAAAGATAAAGAAAAGCGATGAAGGAGAGAGCGGTATGATCGAATTAAAAGGTTTATCCAAAGCCTTTCAGACAAAAACACAAACCGTCACCGCCGTAGACAACGTCAGCCTTTCTATTGATGAAGGAGAAATTTTCGGCATTATCGGCTACAGCGGCGCAGGCAAAAGTACGCTTGTGAGGCTGTTAAATAAGCTCGAAACCGCCACCAGCGGTGAAGTAACCATTGAAGGGGAAACCATCACTTCCCTGAAGGGACAGTCTCTGCGCAGCGCCCGCCAGGAAATTGGCATGGTGTTTCAGCATTTTAATCTGCTGTGGTCCCGGACGGTAGCAGAAAACATTGCGTTTCCGCTCGAAATTGCAAAACAGTCAAAACAGGAACGGGCGAGACGTGTGCAGGAGCTGGTGAACCTTGTCGGCCTCGAAGGCCGGGAGGACTCGTACCCTTCCCAGCTGAGCGGGGGACAGAAGCAGCGGGTCGGCATTGCAAGAGCCCTTGCAAACAATCCGAAGGTGCTGCTGTGCGATGAAGCGACCTCGGCGCTGGATCCGAAAACAACAGATTCTATTCTTGCTCTGCTCACAGACATTAATAAAAAGCTGGGGCTTACCATTGTGCTGATCACGCACGAAATGCACGTGATCCGTAAAATCTGTCACCGGGTGGCAGTAATGGAAAACGGCAAAGTCGTGGAAGAAGGGCCTGTACTTCAGGTATTCCGGAACCCGAAGGAATATATGACTAAAGAATTTGTTCGTCAGATTACGGAGCCGGAGGAAGACGCGTCGGAAATCGTATTCAATGAAGAAGAAACCGGCACAGTTGTGCAGCTGAAATTTTTGGAAAACAAGGCAGAGCAGCCGTTCATTTCCAAAGTCATCCGCCAGTTTGATGTGGACGTAAATATTATTCAGGGAAAAATTTCCCAGACGCAGCGCGGCAGCTACGGTTCCCTGTTTATCCGCATCAAAGGCAGCAGTGAAGAAATAGACAAAGCGCTGAACTACCTCCGCGAGGAAGAAATAGAAGCAGAGGTGATGGAGCGTGCTTAACACATGGATGGAAGAAATTAATTGGGAAAACATGTGGGTTGCTACGTGGGAAACCATCTATATGAGTCTGATTGCGGTAGCAGCCACATTTTTACTTGGGACAATACTCGGAGTTCTTCTGTATTTAACAGATAAAGGGAACATGTGGGAAAACAAGCCGGTGCACACAGTGACAGCAGCGATCGTTAATATTTTCCGCTCTATTCCATTTATTATCCTGATCATTCTGCTTATTCCGTTTACAACCTTCCTGCTTGGTACGATGCTGGGCCCGAGTGCAGCACTGCCGGCACTGATTATCGGCGCAGCTCCGTTTTACGCCCGCCTGGTGGAAATTGGACTTAGAGAAGTGGATAAGGGCGTTATTGAAGCCTCTCAGGCAATGGGAGCGAGCCAGTGGCAGATCATTCAAAAAGTGCTTCTGCCGGAAGCGCTGCCGTCCTTAATCTCCGGCATCACCGTGACTGGTATTACGCTGGTCAGCTATACTGCCATGGCCGGTGTTGTAGGCGGCGGAGGCCTTGGGAACCTTGCCTATCAGGAAGGGTTCCAGCGCAGCAATAATGAAGTAGTATTTGTTGCTACAGTGCTGATTCTTGTTATTGTCTTCATTCTGCAATGGATCGGCGATATTTGGACGAGACAGATAGATAAACGATAATTATTATATTAATGGGGGAATTTTTCATGAAAAAAACACTACTTGGCGTTTCACTACTTTCTACGGCAGTACTGGCAGCCTGCGGCTCTGATTCAGAGTCAGGCGGCGGTTCCGAAGAAGAAACACAGACACTTACGGTAGGGGCTACAAGCGTCCCGCACGCAGAAATTCTGGAGTTTGCCGAAGACCAGCTGTCGGAAGAAAATGTAGAGCTTGAAATCGAAACATTCAATGACTATATTGTTCCAAACGAAGCGCTTGCTTCGGAAGAAATTGATGCAAACTATTTTCAGCATATTCCTTATCTTGAAGATCAGATGGAAGAAAATGAAGAGTTTGACTTCGTTAATATGGGCGGCATTCATATCGAGCCAATCGGTGTTTATTCCCAGGAGTATGACAGCCTTGATGCCCTTCCGGACGGAGCAGAAATAATTATGAGTAACTCGGTTGCAGACCACGGCCGGATCCTGCAGATGCTTGAGCAGGAAGGCGTCCTCACGCTTGAAGAAGGCGCCGGCGTTGAAGCCACAGTGGATGATATTGCCGAAAATCCAAAAGACCTGCAGTTCCAGGCGGACATTGATGCGGCTACGCTTCCGCAGGTGTACAATAACGGCGAAGGGGATGCAGTATTCATCAATTCCAACTATGCAATTGATGCAGAGCTGAATCCTCAGGAGGATGCCATTGCGCTTGAAAGTCCGGAAGATAATCCGTATGTGAATGTGATAGCAGCCCGGGCAGAGGATGAAGACAATGAAACAATTCAGACGCTTGTAGAAGTGCTGCAGTCGGATGAAACCCAGGAATTTATTGAAGAAGAATATGACGGAGCCGTCATTCCTGCAGAGCAGGAATAGCGGTCAGACCGGACTCGTTTACTGAGTCCGGTTTTTTACATTGGGGGAAAAATAGAAGAGAATCTTCATTGAAAAAGTTTTTCCTTTTTTACTTCTCGGTGAGGTTTGGTATACTGTAAGAGTGAATGAAGAAAAGCATTGAATAGGGAGGGTCGTTCCTGCAAATGGTTTGTATAGGTGCCCTCCTTTTTGTATGAACGCTTTTATTGAGAATGAAGAGGATGTATTCTCATTTATTTCCCGTTGGTTTTTTGCCATATAGTAGCAAAAAAATGAAATATATCGGGAGAGAAAGCGAGTTTGCTTGAAGTCAGTTTACATTTGTTATAAAATAATAATTATAATAAATAGAGAAAAAACAGCGGTTTCCGCTTGATTCCAAAATATGGAGGTATGCAAAATGGCAGCGCCAAACTTGAAAATTGAGAATTTGCACGTAGAAATTGAAGGTACTGAAATCATCAAAGGTTTCGATCTGGAAATGAACGGCGGAGAAATTCACGCAATCATGGGACCAAACGGAACGGGTAAATCCACCCTTGCTTCTGCAGTGATGGGCCACCCGAAGTATGAAATCACTAAAGGTACTATCACTCTTGATGGAGAAGACGTTCTCGACATGGAGGTTGACGAGCGTGCAAGAGCAGGCCTGTTCCTCGCTATGCAGTATCCGAGCGAAGTGAGCGGTGTAACAAACTCTGACTTCATGCGTTCGGCCATTAACGCTAAACGTGGAGAAGGCAATGAAATTCAACTGATGAAATTTATCCGTCAGATGGATGAAAAAATGAACATGCTTGAAATTGACGAATCGTTTTCCCAGCGTTACTTAAACGAAGGGTTCTCCGGCGGGGAGAAAAAGCGTAACGAAATTCTTCAGCTTCTCATGATGGAGCCAAAAATCGCTATCCTGGACGAAATCGACTCCGGTCTTGATATCGACGCACTCAAAGTCGTTTCCAAAGGCGTAAATGACATGAAAAGCCCGGATTTCGGCTGCTTGATCATCACTCACTATCAGCGTCTCTTAAACTACATTACTCCGGATAAAGTACACGTGATGATGCAGGGACGCATCGTTAAATCCGGCGGCGCCGAATTAGCTCAGCGCCTTGAAAACGAAGGCTATGAGTGGATTAAGGAAGAACTCGGCATTGAAAACGAACGCGTCGGAGAACCACAGGAATAATTTTAACAGCAGGGGAGGCGAAATTATGTCTATAGATACTACTTGGAAATATGACGAGAAATACGTTGAAGATTTCTCGGATAAACAGAACGAACCAAAGTGGCTGAAGGACCAGCGGCTAAGCGCCAGCCGCTTAGCGGAAAAGCTGGAAATGCCAAAGCCGGAAAAAACGAACATTAAAACGTGGAATTTCACCGAATTCGAACACGAAGGCACTCCGAAGGAAAGTTTTTCTTCGGCTGACGAACTGCACGAACAGGTGCAGGGCCTTATCGATAAAAACGCTGCGCAGCAGAATCTCCTTGTGCAAAGAGATGGCCAGACGGTTCTGTATGAAGCAAGCGCTACGCTTGAAGAACAGGGCGTAATTTTCACAGACATCGCAACAGCGGCGATCGAGCACGGCGACCTGCTTGAGCGTTATTTCATGGGCAACGCGGTACAGGTGGATGAGCACCGTTTTACAGCGCTTAACGTAGCGCTCATGAACGGAGGTACATTCATCTACGTTCCGAAAAACGTAAAAGTTGAAGCTCCGCTTCAAACAATCTACTGGCTCGAACAGGCTGATATGGGACTGTTCAACCACGTGGTTATTGTAGCCGAAGCGAACAGCGAAGTGACGTACCTTGAAAACTACGTTTCCTATGATACAGAGACGCCTTCCGTTGTTAATGCGATCGCAGAGGTTTATGCAGAAGAAGGCGCGAACGTTTCCTTTGGCGGCGTGGACCACTTAGAGAAAGCGACTACGGTTTATACCAACCGCCGCGGCTACGCCCTCAAAGATGCAAGCATCGACTGGGCACTCGGCCAGATGAACGAGGGTAACACAGTATCGGACAATACGACTGCACTTGTAGGCGATGGTTCGACCTCTGACAAAAAATCTGTAGCTATCGGACGCGGAGAGCAGAGCCAGAACTTCTGGGCCCATATTATCCAGTTTGGTAAAAACACAGACGGCCAGATTTTGACGCACGGCGTTATGAAAGACAAAGCTTCTGCTATCTTCAACGGTGTTAACAAAATTGAACACGGAGCGACAAAAGCCAACGGGGAACAGACCGAGCGTGTGCTTATGCTCAGCGAACGTGCCCGTGGCGACGCGAACCCGATTCTTCTTATTGATGAGGACGACGTTACGGCCGGTCACGCAGCTTCTGTAGGCCGTGTTGATCCGGTTCAGCTTTACTATATGATGAGCCGCGGTATTCCGCAGACAGAAGCAGAGCGCCTGATTATTCACGGCTTCCTTGCTCCAGTAGTAGACGCACTGCCAATTCAAGCTGTGAAAGATCGCCTGACGGAGGTTATCGAAAGGAAAGTGTACTAATGGATGTAAAAGCCATTCGTGAACAGTTTCCTATACTGCAGCAGGAAGTAAACGGAAGTCCGCTTGTCTATCTTGACTCGGCGGCTACTTCCCAAAAGCCGCTGCAGGTAATTGAAGCGGTCAGTGATTACTACCGCCGTTATAATTCAAACGTTCACCGGGGCGTGCATACGCTTGGAAGCATGGCGACGGATGAGTACGAAGGGGCGCGGGAAAAAGTCCGCTCCTTCATCAATGCCCCTTCCTCGCAGCAGATCATTTTTAACCGCGGTACGACCGTCGGCATCAACACGGTAGCTTCGAGCTACGGAGATGCTCATCTGCAGGAAGGCGATGAAATCGTCCTTACAGAAAAAGAACATCATTCCAATATTATTCCGTGGCAGCAGGCAGCAAAACGTAACGGAGCCCGTCTCCGGTACGTGGAGCTAGAAGCAGACGGAACGGTGACGGCAGAAAATGTACGCAGGGCCGTTTCCGAAAAAACAAAAATTGTGGCGGTCAGTCATGTGTCAAACGTACTTGGCACGGTGGACCCTATTAAAGATATCGCTGCTATCGCCCATGAACACGGAGCGGTCATCGTCGTGGACGGGGCGCAGAGCGTACCGCATATGGCAGTGGACGTGCAGGATCTGGATGTGGACTTTTACGCCTTTTCCGGCCACAAAATGGGCGGTCCAACCGGTATAGGGGTACTCTATGGCAGAAAATCTCTCCTGGAAAATATGGAGCCGGTGGAATTTGGCGGTGAAATGATTGACTTTGTAGGGCTGTATGATTCAACATGGAAGGAAACCCCGTGGAAGTTTGAAGGGGGCACACCGATCATTGCTGGTGCTATTGGTTTAGGAGCAGCAATTGATTTCCTGAAACAGATAGGCCTGGATAACATTGCTGCTCATGAGAAAGAGCTCGGCCAATACGCGCTGAAGCAGTTATCGGCGGTGGATGGACTGGATATATACGGACCGAAGGAACGCACCGGTATTGTGACATTCAATGTGCAGGATGTGCATCCGCATGATGTTGCCACCGTGCTCGATGCGGAAGGCATTGCGGTACGCGCCGGCCATCACTGTGCCCAGCCGTTAATGAAGTGGCTTGATGTAGCTTCTACCGCCCGTGCCAGTTTTTATCTTTATAACTCCACAGAAGATATTGATGCTTTGGCAGAGGGGTTAATAAGAGTAAAGGAGTATTTCGGTGATGTCTTCGCATAATTTAGATACACTTTACCGCCAGGTCATCATGGATCACTATAAAAATCCAAGAAACAAAGGTGACCTGGAGGAAGAAACACTTCATGTCAACATGAACAATCCAACTTGCGGCGACCGCATTCAGCTTCAGCTGAAAGTGGAAGAGGAAAAAATCGCCGATGCAAGGTTTGTCGGGGAAGGCTGCTCGATCAGCTTGTCCTCCGCTTCGATGATGACAGAGGCTGTCAAAGGCCATACTGTCGAAGAAGCACTGGATATGGCGCAGATGTTTTCGCAGTTAATGCAGGGCGAAGAAATCGATGATACGAAATACGACCTTGGCGATATCGAAGCTCTGCAGGGCGTAACGAAGTTTCCTGCCCGTATTAAATGCGCAACACTTGCGTGGAAAGCCATGGAAAAAGGGTTAGTGGAAGAAGAAAACCGTTCATAATACAGCAACGCGCTTGAAACGCAGCGGGGATGACAATATTTATTCCCGACTCTAAGGAGGTATTTTCATATGGCAAAACAAATGCCGGAAATTGGTGAAGACTATCAGTATGGTTTTCATGACAAAGACGTTTCCATTTTCCGTTCTGGTAAAGGCCTCACAGACGAAATTGTAAAAGAAATTTCTAAAATTAAAGAAGAGCCGCAGTGGATGCTCGACTTCCGTCTGAAATCCCTCGAGATCTTCTATAAAAAACCAATGCCGCAATGGGGCGGCGATCTCTCCGGACTGGACTTTGACGCTATTACGTATTACGTAAAACCGTCTGAGCGTTCTGAAAAATCATGGGACGAAGTGCCGGAAGAAATCAAAAACACGTTCGACAAGCTTGGTATTCCGGAAGCGGAGCAAAAGTATCTGGCAGGGGTTTCTGCACAGTACGAATCCGAAGTTGTATATCACAACATGGAAAAAGAGCTTGAAGATCAGGGTATCGTGTTTAAAGACACAGATACAGCAGTGAAGGAAAACGAAGAATTGTTCCGTGAGCACTTCGGGAAAGTTATCCCTCCGTCTGACAACAAATTCTCGGCGCTTAACTCCGCAGTATGGTCCGGCGGTTCCTTTATCTACGTACCAAAAGGTGCAAAAGTAGAAACGCCGCTTCAGGCTTATTTCCGGATTAATTCGGAAAACATGGGACAGTTTGAGCGTACGCTGATCATTGCAGACGAAGGCAGCTCCGTGCACTATGTGGAAGGTTGTACCGCACCAGTTTACTCCACGGATTCCCTGCACAGTGCCGTTGTTGAAATCATCGTGAAAAAGGATGCGTACTGCCGTTATACAACGATCCAAAACTGGGCGCCAAACGTTTACAACCTCGTAACAAAACGGGCAGTTGCCGACGAAGGTGCGACCATGGAATGGGTTGACGGTAACATCGGCTCCAAATTGACGATGAAATATCCATCGATTATTATGCGCGGCGAAGGTGCGAAAGGCACCGTTCTTTCCATCGCTATCGCCGGACGCGGTCAGCACCAGGATGCAGGCGCAAAAGTAATGCACCTGGCTCCAAACTGTTCCTCCACGATCGTTTCGAAATCCATTTCGAAGCAGGGCGGAAAAGTAACGTACCGCGGTATTGCGAACTTTGGACGCAAGTCCGACGGTTCCAAATCGAAAATCGAATGTGATACGTTGATTATGGATAACGAATCCACTTCGGATACGATTCCATACAACGAAATTTATAACAACAACATTGCTCTTGAACACGAAGCAACGGTATCTAAGGTATCGGAAGAGCAGCTCTTCTATCTGATGAGCCGTGGCGTTGGTGAACAGGAAGCAACTGAAATGATCGTTATGGGCTTCATTGAGCCGTTTACAAAAGAACTGCCAATGGAATATGCTGTAGAAATGAACCGTTTGATCAGCTTTGAAATGGAAGGCTCGATCGGTTAATTTCCCGGCCCTGTACGAAAACGGAAACTGTCCTTTAAAGAGCTTTTACTGCTCTGAAAAGGGCAGTTTTTTTGTTTTATTTTAAAGAAGAACGTGAAAAGAAAAGGGAGGTGAATAAATGATGATATATGTTGGTTTAACCGGCTGGGGGGACCATGATTCCCTTTATCCAAAAGGACTGAAGCAGACTGACAAGCTGAAAGAATACAGTAAATATTTCCCCACGGTAGAAGTGGATTCTTCCTTCTACGCTATACAGCCAAAGAAAAATATTGATAAATGGCTCCGGGAGACGCCGGAATCGTTTCAATTTATTATGAAGGCCTATCAGGAAATGACCGGACACCAGCGCGGCCCGAGTAAATATGAATCAAAAAAGGAAATGTTTGAGCAGTACGCCCTATCGGTACGCCCGATGAAGGAAGCAGGCAAGCTGGCGATGGTGCTGTGCCAGTTTCCACCCTGGTTTGAATGCAACCGGGAAAATGTGGACTACCTCCGTTACTTGAGAGACCAGCTGCATGAATTCCCCTGCGCCCTTGAGTTCCGCCATGAATCCTGGTTCCATCCGACCTTCCGGGAAAAAACGCTCGAATTCATGAAAAATGAAGACTGGATCCATTCCGTAGTAGATGAGCCACAGATCGAAGGCGGATCGGTGCCGATTGTGGAGGAGGCCACCACGTCTTCCAAAACCTTAATTCGTCTGCACGGCCGTGACAAGAACGCGTGGCTGAAGCCGGCACGGGGACAGGAGTGGCGCAAGGTGCGCTACCGTTATAACTATTCCGATGCAGAGCTTCAGGAATGGCGGGAACGGGCAGAAAGGCTGCAGAAAGAAAGCAGCGATGTTTATATGATTTTTAATAATAATTCCGAGCGCCATGCAGCCCCGAACGCGCGCCGGCTGCTCGAGCTTTCCGGTATAGAGTACGAAGGGCTTACTCCAAAACAAACTTCGCTCTTTAATGACGAGCCCCGTGATTCGTAGTAAGATAAAAGAAGATGAAATGCACTCGTTCTGCACCTCAGCATGTGGAGACGAGCACAAAGGCGGTGAGACCTGTTGTCCTCCAGTTTTTCTGTTTACCTGTACCATACTAACGATATTCACAGCGATTTGGATCAATGGACACGCACAGCAGCATATTTAAAAGAACGGGAAAAATACCGGCAGGACCGGGGGGAGTCAGTCCTTCTTCTGGATCTCGGGGACCACACTGACCGGGTGCACGCCGTCACAGAAGCTACACGGGGAAAAGGAAACGTGGAGCTGATGAACGAAGCCGGCATTCAGTATGCAGCGGTTGGAAACAATGAAGGCATCACGTTTGCAAAAGAAGAGCTGAATCATATGTACGATGACGCCGGGTTTCAGGTGCTTCTGGCGAACTTGTTTGATACCGATGGCCGCCGTCCCAGCTGGGCGGAGCCATATAGTATCCATACGACAAAAGAAGGGGTACGGATTGGCCTGCTCGGGGTAACCGTTCCTTTTTATCCGTTTTATGAAGGGCTGGACTGGAAAATTACAGACCCGGAGCACGTGATAGAAACATTTCTGCCCGAGCTCCGGGAACAGTCTGACGTAATGATTTTAATGTCGCACCTGGGCTATCCAAAGGATTTGGAGCTCGCTTCCTCCTATGATTTTAATGTTATTCTGGGAGCGCACACCCACCACCTGCTTGAAGAGCCGGAATGGGTGGACAATACATTAATTACACAGTGCGGCAAGTTTGGCACGCACGCAGGGGAGCTCGAGCTCCTGTTTGAAGGGGATACTCAGCGCCTCTCCGGCATCGTGGGCAAAACGGTGGATATGCGCAGGCTAAAGCCTTCCCCAATGACTGAAAGGCTTCTGGGAGCGCTCGAGGACGAAGCAGATAAAGACATGAATGAAATAGTGACAGAAATTGCAGAGCCATTATCTGTGTCATGGACTCAGGAGTCTCCATTTGCCTCGCTGCTTGCCGATGGGCTGCGGGAATGGTGTAAAACGGAGATATCTATGCTGAATTCAGGACTGCTGCTTCATTCGCTGCCGGCAGGACCGGTGACGAAAAAAGATATTCACCGCCTGTGTCCTCACCCGATTAACCCATGCGTAGTGGCAGTAAAAGGGCATGTGCTTGAAGAGGTAGTGAAAAAAGCTTTTACGGAGGAAATGATCCGTCTGCCGCTGAAAGGCTTTGGCTTCCGCGGGGAGATGCTTGGCCACATGGTATTCAGTGGCATGCAGATTGAAGCGGACTACGAATATGGAGAGTGGACGGTGCAGAGTATCCGTATCGGACACGAATTGCTTAATCACGAAGAAACGTATGAGCTGGCCACGCTTGATATGTTCACACTCGGGCCGTTGTACACCGGCTTGTCCAACGCAGAGTCGAAACAATACTATATGCCGGAAATGATGCGGGACATTCTGACCGACGTGCTGGTAAAGCAGTATACGGCCGGATCCTGATGAACCGCCTGCAGATGGAAAGCCTTCAGCCTGTTGTTAAGCTTGAAGGTGCTTCTGTCATGCGGTAATTGAAGTAAAAACATAGGGAGGCACAAACGTGAAACAATACTTAGATCTCTGTCGGCATGTACTTGAAAATGGCGGAAAGAAGAATGACAGAACCGGCACTGGAACAATCAGCACCTTTGGATGGCAGATGCGCTTTGACCTGCAGCAGGGTTTCCCGGTGATCACTACAAAAAAGCTGCACCTGCGTTCCATTATTCATGAACTGCTTTGGTTTTTACAGGGAGAAACGAACATTGCCTACCTGAAAGAAAATAAAGTGAAAATCTGGGATGCCTGGGCAGACGAAGAAGGCAATTTAGGGCCGATTTACGGCAAGCAGTGGCGGTCATGGGAGGGATCTGGAGGAAAAACAGTGGACCAGATTTCTGACGTGGTGGAAGCGATCAAAACAAATCCAGACTCAAGGAGACTGATCGTCAGCGCCTGGAACGCAGCAGAGATTGAAGATATGGCGCTTGCGCCTTGCCACTGCCTGTTCCAGTTCTACGTCCAGGACGGCAGGCTGTCATGCCAGCTCTACCAGCGGAGTGCAGATATTTTTCTCGGCGTGCCGTTTAACATTGCTTCGTATGCTCTTTTGACGCAAATGATCGCGCACGTATGTGACCTTGAGCCCGGAGAGTTTATTCATACATTTGGGGATGCTCATATTTATAACAACCACGTGGAACAAATCAAAACTCAGCTTGAGCGCGAGCCGCGAAGCCTTCCGGAAATGAAAATCACGCGGAAGGTGGATTCCATTTTCGATTTTACTATTGATGATTTTTCCCTCGAAGGGTACGACCCGCATCCCCATATTAAAGGAGAGGTGTCTGTATGATCGCATTTGTAGCTGCAGTCGCAAACAACCGGGTGATCGGATATAAAAATGACCTCCCCTGGCATCTTCCTGCTGACTTGAAGCATTTTCAGCAGGTAACAAAGCACGGAACTGTTATTATGGGCAGGAAAACGTTTGAATCGATGAACGGGCCGCTCCCGTCACGCACCAATATCGTTATTACGGGCAACGCGGACTGGTCGCACGAAGGTGCTCAGGTGGTGAACGATATTGAAGAAATCCGCCGGCTTGCCGGAGAAGAAAAGCTTTACTATGTTATCGGAGGCAGCGGCGTTTTTACAGAGCTGCTGCCGGATGCCTCCTACATGTATCTAACCCATATTGACGCCGATGTTCCGGGAGATACGTACTTTCCGGAATGGAACGAATCAGAATGGGAGATTGTTGAACAGGAAGAAGGGCCCGTGGATGAGAAAAACAAGCATCCACACCGTTACGTAACCTATAAGCGAAAAAATAATTAATGTAGTATTTAAAAGTCCTGCTGCAACTTTCTGGTTGTAGCAGGATAATTTTATTTATCTAAATTAAAAACAAAAGCAGCAAATAAAAGAACGCTTCCAAAAAACTTTTCCGTTATGTACTTTGACAAGGCAAAGAAAGATAAATATAATGAATTATCAGACAAAAGTTGTGCATCGGCAGATGTCCACATAGTCATGTAACAGATAAAAAGGAGGAAGCTTCATGGCTGCAAGAGAACAATGGGGAACACGTGCGGGTTTTATTATGGCAGCAGTCGGATCTGCGATCGGGCTCGGAAACATCTGGCGCTTTCCGGCGACGGCATTTGAAAACGGCGGCGGCGCGTTTTTTGTCCCATATTTATTTGCGCTGCTGACAGCAGGTATTCCACTTTTGATCATGGAATTTACCATGGGTCATAAATACCGGAGCGCAGCACCAAGAACTTATTCAAAAATGAACAAAAATGTGGAGTGGATCGGCTGGTGGGCCGTGGCGGTAGCATTTGTTATTTCTACATATTATCCTGTTATCATCGCCTGGTCGCTCTCCTATACGATTTTTTCTTTCAATTTAAGCTGGGGGGCAGACACCGAAGCGTTTTTGTTTAACGACTATCTGCAGCTGGCAGATCCCGGGCAGTTCGGCGGTATGACGATCGGAGTACTTATTCCGTTAATCATCGTCTGGGCGATCGCGCTCGGCATATTATTTAAAGGGGTGCAGCGAGGTATTGAACTGGCGAACCGGATTTTTATTCCGACGCTGGTCGTTATCTTCCTTATCATTTGCATCCGCGCGGTTACTCTTCCGGGCGCAGCAGAGGGGCTTCAGGCTTTCTTTGAACCGGATTTCGGGGCGCTCACCCAGGGAGGCGTCTGGGTAGCTGCATACGGGCAGATTTTCTTTAGTTTATCAATCGCTTTTGCGATTATGATTACCTATTCCAGTTATCTGCCGAAAAAATCGGACATTACAAACAATGCCTTTATTACGGGCTTTAGTAACTCCAGCTTTGAGCTGCTGGCTGGGATTGGCGTCTTTTCAGCTCTCGGGTTTATGGCCCAACAGCTGGATGTGGGAGTAGAAGAAGTAGTAGCCGGCGGTGTTGGACTTGCCTTTGTTGTCTTTCCGCAGATCATCAGTGAATTTCCGGCGCTCAGCGGCCTGTTTGGTGTTCTTTTCTTCCTGTCGCTCGCCCTGGCCGGGTTGTCATCACTGATTTCTATCGCTGAAACGTACATTAAAGGACTGCAGGAAAAATTCGGCTGGACGCGCGGGAAAGCAGTCGGTATCGGCGGCGGTGCAGCGGCACTGTGTTCTCTGATATTTGCTACCCGTGGCGGTCTGAACTTCCTTGATGCGGCCGATTACTTTATCAACCAATTCGGTGTGGCCCTCCTCGGGCTGGTGGAAGTAGTATTGATTGCCTGGGTGCTCCGCAAGCTGCCGGAATTTCAACAGCACGCCAACGCCATTTCTGATATCCGTCTTGGCGGCTGGTGGAAGGTATGTCTTGGTGTGATCACGCCAATTGTGCTTGGTTATATGATGATTGATTTATTCCTGCAAAACATTTTAAAGCAGTTTGATACCGAAAATGGAAATTACGCCGGGTATACAGACGGATTTATTTTCGCCAGCGGTTGGGCTGTGGCCCTGGCTGCTTTAGCGGCAGGTGTTATTATGTCCCTCATACGCTGGAAAGGCTTATCCAAAGAGGAGGCTGAGTAAATTGACAGCCGGAGCAATTATAACAATGGTCGTAGGAATGGTTATTATATGGGGCGGTCTTGTAGCAAGTCTTTTAAACGCAAAAAAAGCCTCGAAACAAAAATAAAATGAAGCAGCCCGGGAGGAAGCATCCGGGCTGCTTTTTTTCCGCCTGCTGAGGGATTTGCAGGTGGTGAAGAAGGACGTCTATGAATTGTCTGAACCTGTGGAACGTGTTAAAGTATAAAGGAAAACAGTAAAAACTGGCCAGTCTAATCAAACATATACTACAGATAGAGTACAAACAGGCTTTTTATTATTCATAACTGGGAGTGAGAGCATCATGGCAAAAACGGAAGAATACGTTCGCAAGCCGGAATGGCTGAAAATAAAACTAAACACCAATGAGTCCTACAAAGGACTGAAAAAAATGATGCGTGAAAAAAATCTTCACACGGTATGTGAAGAAGCCAGATGCCCGAACATCCACGAATGCTGGGCAGTCAGAAAAACGGCTACATTCATGATTCTCGGTGATACCTGTACGCGCGGCTGCCGTTTCTGCGCCGTTAAAACCGGTCTTCCAAACGAACTGGACTGGGGCGAGCCTGAACGTGTTGCGGATTCCGTCGAACAAATGGGTTTGAAGCACGTCGTTATTACAGCGGTGGCAAGAGATGACCTTAAGGACGGAGGCTCGGAAGTATTTGCCGAAACCATCCGTGCGGTCCGCCGGAAAAACCCGGGCACGACAATCGAAGTGCTCCCATCAGACATGTCCGGTACTCCGGAAAACCTGGATATTTTAATGGAAGCAAGACCGAATATCCTGAACCACAATATTGAAACAGTGGAACGGTTAACGCCGAGGGTGCGCGCCCGTGCAAAATATCGTCGTTCCCTGGATTTCCTTCAGTATTCTAAAGAGCTTCATCCGGACATTCCAACCAAATCGAGCCTGATGGTCGGCCTCGGGGAAACAAAAGAGGAAATCATTCAGGCTATGGATGACCTGCGGGCACACGACGTGGATATTATGACAATCGGGCAGTATCTGCAGCCGACGAAGAAGCATTTAAAAGTACAAAGATATTATACGCCGGAGGAATTTGCAGAGCTGAAAGAAATTGCAATGACAAAAGGATTCAGCCACTGTGAATCCGGGCCGCTTGTCCGTTCTTCCTACCATGCTGACGAGCAGGTAAACGAAGCACAGGTACAGATGGAAGCAAGCAAGTATCAATAAATGAGAGACCGCACCCTGGAAAAACCAGTTCCTCTTTTCGGATGCTGGTTTTTCTTTTGGAAGGGCCAGGCTCAGCAAAGGAGGGGAGCTCATTGATTCAGGTTCAGGGACAGCGTTATGAATTGCTCGAAAATTTTCGGGATGGCTGGAGTGAGGAAGCGTTTAAAGAGCGTTACAGTGAAGTACTGAACAAGTATGATTATGTCGTCGGGGACTGGGGGCATGAGCAGCTCCGCATGCGCGGCTTCTTTGAAAACGACCGTAAAAAAGTCCCCCACGATTTTAAAATCGGTACCCTTGAAGATTACTTGCTGGAGTACTGTAATTTTGGCTGTGCCTATTTTGTATTAAAAAAGGTTCGCCAGGAGCAAAAGGAAGAAACACAGGAAGAAGCAGAAGAATCAGTAACGTAAAAACCCCCGCGACGGGGGTTTTTGTTTATTATTCTTCAGCGAGAAGGTGGGGTTTGTAGTCAAGGTGATGCTGGGCTTTAATGTAGCGGACAGTACGGGTTTTGGCCCGCATGACGATAGAATCTGTTTCGGCAAGATCCCCTCCAAGAAAACGAACCCCGTCCAGCAGTTCACCGCTCGAAACACCGGTGGCCGCAAAGATAGCATCGTCTCCCTTAACGAGGTCAGACAGCTGAAGCACCTTGCTCGTATCCGTAATTCCCATAACTCTGCAGCGCTTTTTTTCTTCGGCGTCTGAGGGTACAAGGCGGGCCTGCATGTCTCCGCCGAGTGCTTTAATAGCGGCAGCTGAGATGACGCCTTCCGGAGCTCCGCCGGTACCAAGGAATAAATCAATCCCGGTGCGCGGAAGCGCAGCTGCGATGGAAGCTCCTACATCCCCGTCACCAAAAAGTTTTACCCGGGCGCCTTTGGCCCGGACGCGGTCGATGAGCAGCTGATGACGATCGCGGTCCTGGATAATAACCGTGACGTCCCGGACCCGTTTGTTGCTTGTTTTAGCAATTGTATCGATGGTAGTCTCGATCGGATCGTCCAGGCGGACATGCCCTGCAGCCTTCGGTCCGACCGCGATTTTTTCCATATACATGTCCGGTGCATGAAGAAGTGTGCCCCGGTCCCCGATGGCAATGACAGCGACAGCATTGGCCCGGCCACTCGCAACGATATTTGTTCCTTCGAGCGGGTCAACAGCAATATCAACCTCAGGGCCTTCTCTGTCTCCCACTTCTTCTCCAATATAGAGCATAGGTGCTTCGTCGAGCTCCCCTTCACCGATGACGACCGTTCCGCGGCAGTGCACAGAGTCAAACATGGACCTCATCGAAGTCGTAGCAGCATCATCCGCTTCTATTTTTCTCCCACGTCCAAGCCACTGAGCAGAAGAAACAGCGGCAGCCTCTGTAACACGTACAATTTCAAGCGCCAGTTCTCTATCCATAAATAGATTTCATCCTTTCCTTTAAGAAGATGCATATGTAAAACTTGCAAAATGCTTAACTATCTTACCATATTTATGTGTCGTCTTCAGCGTTGGTTTTATCTGCAGAGGCGGTTAGATATGCTACCATAGAGAAGGAGAAAAGGAGGCAGAGTAATGTATTTTGTAGACCGAAAACAAATTGAGGACCGTCTGCAGTATATGGAGCAGCTTGGGCGTATATATAAGCAGATCCGGGAGGAAAGAACAGCAGGCACGCAGCTCGCGCTCGAAAGACTCGCGCACGGGTGGATCGAGGCGCTGATAGATGTCGGCAATCAGATGATTGATGGTTTTATTATGAGGGATCCGGGCAGCTATGAAGATATCCTCGATATCCTTGAGGACGAAAGGGTACTCGAATCTGAAGTGATTAGCCGGCTGAAACCGCTGGTAGCATTCCGGAAAAAACTTGTGCAGGAATTTACTGCTATTGAATCCGCCGAAATCAGGCAGGTGCTCGAGGAAGCGGAGCCTGCTGTAGAGAAGGTGAGCCCGTCGGTAAGGAATTATCTCGAGGAGGAGCTCGGACCGGTATCTGCCTTCCTGCCCGAGGAGAAGGATACAAAGGAATAAAGGAGGCGGACGGCCATGAAAAAGTATAAAGCATATTTAATTGATCTGGACGGGACGGTGTACCGGGGCAGCGAACCGATCCCGGAAGCTGTACGGTTTGTGAATCAGCTTCATGATAAAGGTATCCCGCATTTATATATGACCAACAACTCCACCTCAGCCCCCGAAACGGTTGCTGAACGATTGGCAGGCATGGGAGTGAAGTGCGTAGCAGACCAGGTGATGACAACATCACTTGCGACAGCCAGATACTTATATGAGCAGGCACCCTCTGCCAGGGTGTATGTAGTTGGAGAGCAGGGACTTCAGGAAGCGCTGGAGAATTACGGCTTTCATCTTACGGAAACCAACCCGGATGCCGTCGTAATGGGACTTGACCGCAGCATTACATACGATAAACTGAGCAGGGCAACGGTAGCGGTACGGAGCGGTGCTATGTTCATTTCGACAAATGAAGATGCCGCTGTTCCCACCGAGCAGGGCTTTCATCCTGGCAACGGGGCGCTCACTTCAGTCGTTACGACCGCTGCGCAGAAAGAACCGGTGTTTATCGGCAAGCCACAGCCTATTATGGTGGACATGGCGATGCAGGCGCTCGGACTGGCCAAAGAAGAAGTGGCGTTAATCGGGGACAATTATGATACCGATATTCTCGCCGGGATCCGGGCAGGAATAGATACAATTCATGTGAACACGGGAGTTACCAGCAGGGAGGCGGCAGCTGGCAAAGAAATTCCTCCTGCCTACCAGGTGGAAACACTGGCAGAGTGGGCTGATTATCTATAGCTTTTTTTGCTGTAATGGTTGCGAGTTGAAAATAATATCGTTATAATGTCCTTTATAGAAAGACATTTGTTTACCTAAAATAAACATTATATAAATAAAGAATGTAATAAAGGTTTTAGAGGGAGTTAGGAGTGTAGCAGGAATGGAAAAAATTGCCGTAGGTATGCTTGGATTTGGAACGGTTGGAGCCGGTGTGGCTCAGCTGCTTGAAGAGCATAAACAAGAGCTTCAGCACCAGGTGGGTGCTGATGTGTTTTTAAAAAAAGCCCTGGTACGTGATTTGGAAAAACCGAGGACTGGTCAGGTGAGTTTGCGGGAAGACCAGCTGACGCTGGAGGCAGATGACGTGCTCGGCGACCCTGAGATCCACACGGTTGTTGAAGTGATGGGGAGTGTGGACCAGGCAAGAAAGTATATTACCCAGGCATTGCAGCAGGGCAAAAGCGTTGTTACTGCGAATAAAGACTTGATGGCCCTCCACGGGGCAGAGCTGTTAAAAATCGCAGCAGACAATCACTGTGATTTGTTTTATGAAGCGAGCGTAGCCGGAGGAATTCCGGTACTGCGGGGCCTTACGGAAGGGCTTGCCTCCGACCGGATCACAAAAATGATGGGCATCGTGAACGGAACGACCAACTATGTGCTGACGAAAATGAGCCAGGACGACCGTCCTTACCAGGAAGTCCTGCTTGAAGCGCAGGAGCTCGGATTTGCAGAAAGCGATCCTACCGCAGATGTTGAAGGTCTTGATGCTGCCAGAAAAGTAGCTATTCTGGCGAACCTCGGCTTTTCCATGAACGTGGAGCTTTCAGACGTTACCGTTGAAGGCATTACGTCCATTACAACAGATGATCTCGCCTACTGCCGGCAGATGGGCTATACGTTAAAGCTGATCGGCCTGGCTGAACGGAAAAATGGGAAGGTGGAGCTTGCAGTGCAGCCAATGATGCTGCCAAATGACCACCCGCTTTCATCGGTGCAGAACGAATACAACGCTGTGTATATTTACGGTGAAGCGGTAGGAGAAACAATGTTTTACGGCCCGGGAGCCGGAGCGCTTCCAACTGCGACAGCAGTAGTTTCGGATCTTGTCACTTCTGTACGCAATATGCGTCTCGGCGTCAGCGGCCATCATGTCGGTGAACCGTTGAATGAAAAGCATATTAAGCCGGATAATGAAGTATTTTCGAAATACTTTCTCCGCCTGCACGTGAAAGACGCCACCGGCACCTTCGCAGCTCTCACCTCGATTTTCGCTGAAGAGGATGTAAGCTTTGAACGTCTCGTTCAATGGCCGGTAGAAGGTATGGTGAACACCGCAGAAATTGTCATTATTACGCATACAACATCACTCGATGTATACAAACGGCTTCAAACGGCGTTAAACAGTCTTGGTGTTGTAATAGATATTAAAAGCAGCTACCGTGTAGAGGGAGGAAGCTAAATGAGTGCTTGGCAGGGACTTTTAAAGCAGTATAAAGATTTTTTACCAGTAACGGAAAATACGCCGGCGCTTTCCCTGAATGAAGGTAATACCCCGTTAATACCACTTGAACGACTGTCGGAAGAGTGGGGCGTGAACATTCACGTGAAGACAGAAGGCACCAATCCGACGGGCTCGTTTAAAGACCGGGGAATGGTGATGGCGGTAGCGAAAGCGAAGGAAGAGGGAAGTAAAGCTATTATCTGTGCTTCTACAGGAAACACCTCTGCCGCGGCGGCTGCTTATGGTACGAGAGCAGGCCTCCGCACGATCGTTGTCATTCCGGAAGGGAAAATTGCGCTCGGGAAGCTGGCCCAGGCCGTTATGTACGGAGCCGAAGTGTTTGAAATCCAGGGCAACTTCGATAACGCGCTCGAAATCGTCCGGAGTATCAGTGAAAAAGAGCCAATCACTCTCGTGAACTCTGTGAACCCTTATCGTATTGAAGGCCAGAAAACTGCTGCGTATGAAGTTTGTGAAGCGCTCGGAAAAGCACCGGATGCCCTCTGTATCCCGGTAGGCAATGCCGGAAACATCACGGCTTACTGGAAAGGGTTTAAAGAGTACCATGAGCAGCACCAGACCGGCCTGCCAAACATGCTTGGCTTTGAAGCAGAAGGGGCAGCTGCCATTGTACGCGGCGAAGTCGTCAAAGATCCGGAAACGATCGCTACGGCTATACGTATTGGTAATCCGGCAAGCTGGGATAAAGCTATCCGGGTGACAGAAGAATCAGACGGCCGAATTGATATGGTAACAGACGATGAGATTGTTGAAGCTTATCAGCTGCTTGCCAGAACAGAAGGCGTTTTTGCAGAGCCGGCTTCCTGTGCTTCTCTGGCGGGACTTAAAAAACAGATCGATAGCGGAAAAATCAAAAAAGGTTCTTCGGTTGTCTGCGTCCTTACCGGAAACGGACTAAAAGACCCGAGTACAGCGATTGATAAAGTGACGGTGAAACCAACGGTTATTCCAAATAATGAAGAAGCATTTATGGAGCATATCAAGGGAGGAGTCGTTCGTGGCTGATAAAAGATTGTCGATCACTGTGCCGGCCAGTTCAGCGAATTTAGGACCAGGGTTTGATTCTGTAGGGTTAGCAGTCAACCGCTATCTTACGCTTTACATCGACCGGGCGGAGGAGTGGGAATTTTTCTCGAAATCGTCCGAGCTCAGCAGCCTGCCAAACAAAGAAAATAATCTTGTTTATCAGGCGGCAACAGCTTACGCCGCTGAATACGATGTGGAACTGTCCCCCTGCCGCGTGGAAATGGTAAGTGATATCCCGCTCGCAAGAGGACTCGGGAGCAGTGCTTCGGCAATTATTGCCGGTATCGAACTGGCAGACGAAATGGCCGGACTGCACCGGTCGAAGGAAGAAAAGATGCAGTTTGCAAGCGGTTGGGAAGGACATCCTGACAACGTTGGCCCATCGCTGTATGGCGGCCTGATCGTCGGTGCCTACGGAGAGGAAAAAACACACGTGATGCACTGCGGTGTACCGGATGTGGACCTTGTCCTTGCCATCCCGGACAGTGAACTTCTGACTAAAAAAGCGAGAGGAGCGCTTCCTTCTGAACTTCCTTACGCCACAGCTATTCACGGAAGCGCAGTAAGTAACGTGCTGGTGGCAGCTATTTTAAAAGAAGATTGGAAAATGGCCGGTGAAATGATGGTCCGGGACGTCTTTCACCATCCGTACCGCGCAGATATGGTGCCTGGTCTGGAGGAAATGCTCAGCGGCATTCGCCAGTACGGGGCCTACGGAGCAGCATTAAGCGGCGCTGGCCCGACTATTCTCTGCTTCGTTCCGAGTGGCAGAGGGGAAGAAGTGAAACAGGCGATCCAGGAAGACTATCCAGACTTTCGGGTCGAAACAGCCAAGCCGGCTCCCTTTGGTTCAAGCATACACTATGTTAATCAGCCGGCCGGGGTATCAAGCTCGGTTTGAAATGGAAATGAAAGCATATAAAAAAGCTCAGGGCGTTAAATGCCCTGAGCTTTTTGCGGTTACAGTCTATTAAAATACCTGCTCGAGTTCTTTAACTCCCGGCACTTCTTCTAAAAGAGCGCGTTCGATACCGGCTTTCAGTGTAATTGTAGAGGAAGGGCATGAGCCGCATGCTCCCATTAGGCGGACCATAACGATGCCGTCTTCAATATCTACAAGTTCTACGTCGCCTCCATCGCGAAGCAGGAAGGGACGGAGCTTTTCAAGAACCTCCTGAACCTGTGCATGCATATCTTCTGTCGTTTGTGGCATGTTGATCTCTCCTTTCAATACTTTTATTATAAACCGTAGGGCTGTTATGTTCAAATGTCATCACGTATATATGCATTCTACTATGAACAGATGCTGTTTGACAATCATTATCAACCGGGCAGGAGAAATAGTGAAGAAAACAAAGATATAGTATGATATAGAAAAAGGGGCTGGTGTGTGATCATGATAAAAGTTTATGGAGCGGAAAAAAAGTGTCCGAGCTGCGTGAATCTTCCCTCAAGCCGGGAAACGGCAGAGTGGCTCGAAGCTGCAGTGCAGCGAAAGTATCCGGAAAATCCACCCAATGTAGAACATATTGATATTGAAGATCCGGGCTCGGCTTCTGATGCTGTGGCGGAAAAAGTCCGGCAGGAAGAATATTTTTATCCGCTCGTAACAGTGAACGGAACAGTAGTGGCAGAAGGAAACCCACGACTCAAAGCTGTCTACAGGGAAATTGATAAGACGAAAGCGCCGGCCCCGGGAACGACAGAAGAATCAAAGGAATAAAAAGACCGGACGAAAGTTAACGCTTCGTCCGGCTTTTTCAACTGCTGTCACATCCATCGCTGTTTAGCTGTCACCGTTTCCGCGGCCGTTTTCCTTGCCATTACTGGTCTGTTCGGCAGAAGCCTCCTCGATAAGCCCTTTAATGTCGGTATTGTCCATATAGCCGGTGAAGTGCTCACTGCCGGCGCCGGCAGCAAAGACGGGAACCATTTCCCCGGTGTGTCCGCCGGTGTCACTCTCCGCGCGTATTTCGGTATCAAGCGAGCCTACACTGTAGTGATCAGCAATAATGGAACCAATTTCCCAGCCCACCTGATATTCAGGGTAGACCTCTCCCTCATCGTCTTCAATATTCGCACGGAAGGCTTCTAATTCTTCATTAGTTATATCAATATCTGCGTATTCCGAAAATACCTGCTGAATGCTTTCATCTGTGTATTCATCAGAGTCTTCCCGGGTTTCAAGCTGCTGGGCCATATACTCAGGGGAAACTTCAATATCTTTCAGACCTTCCACATCCATAGTTTCTGTTGCAGACATGCCAAGTGTTTCATGGTCGGAAAGCATAACAACGAGCGTATCATCCCGGTCTTCTGCCCAGGTAACGACCTGTTCGACCGTCTGATCAAATTCGATCATTTCCTGCCATACGCCGGTAGCGTCAGCCGCATGAGCCGCATGGTCGATGCGGGCGCCTTCAACCATCATAAAGAATCCGTCATCATCCTGTGAAAGCACGTCCAGCCCGGACTCAGTCATAGCCTGCAGGGAAGGCTCTTCGCTGTCGACATCGTCTTTATCGGTTTTATAGTTCATGTACGAATCATTAAACAGCCCAAGGAGCTTGTCCGGAGTCCCGGCTTCCTCCAGTTCTTCTTCGGTAGTCGCATACTCATAGCCGCTTTCCTGGAAATCATCCACGAGCCTGTCTTCGCTTTCTTCCTCGTCAGCTCCGAAAAATTCACCACCGCCTCCAAGCAGAACATCATATTCTTCTTCGTACTGCTGTTCGGCAATGTCTTCTTCGCTGCCGCGGTCAGCTACGCTTGCGGTAAACGCTGCCGGAGTGGCATCTGTGACCGTATTATTGGAAATAACGCCGACTTTTTTACCGTCGTCCTGATACTGATCCAGAATGCTGTCTACTTCATTGCCGTCTTCATCGACTCCGATGCCTCCGTTATTTGTTTTCGTACCGGTAGCGATGGCGGTGCCGGCCGCGGCTGAATCAGTTACGTTGTTATCGGCGGAGTAGGTGCTGGTCATACCAGTATGTTCAAGAGACTCCATGAACAGTTCGCCTTCCTTGCCGTATTCAAGCATGGAAGCAATCTCCATCTGACCCATGCCCATGCCATCTCCCACCATTACGATGACATTTTCCGGGACGTCGTCCTTAGCATTTTTACTGCTGTTTTCAGCTCCGTTGTCATTGGCGTTATCATTTGCTGAGCCATTTGCGTGAAGAAGGCTTCCTGAGCTGATAACCATTCCTGCGAGAACCCCGACAGTTAACTTTTTTGAAAAATACATGCTGACCCTCCCATGATAATTCATAACTTTTGATATTTTTTGAAATTTTAGTTAATAATAAATGGGTCCGAAGAAACCGTCAACAGCGTTATATCTATTTCAGCCAAATATACTTTTAATTTTCTAAATTTTTCATATTATATATGATAATTTAATTAGTAGAAATCAATGGCTGTCTGCTGACATAAAAAAGGATCTGCATCACGGGGCAGATCCTTTCTTGTGAAACATGAAATTATTTTTTTATTATACGCCGGAATGGTTTTTGTACATCCAGAGCACACCGCTTTTTAACAGACGGGCAACGCGGCCGGTAACTGCTGCTTTAGCAGTGCCGCCCATCACTCCGAAGCCGTGCTTTTTGCCTAACGATCCGAGAGTACCTTTAAGCTTGATCTCAGGCATCGTTTCCGGAAGCGGTTCGTTCTTCCATCGTTTTTTCATAATCGTGGCGATCTGTTCTGCCTGGCCCTCGGCAAGCTGGGCACTTGGAGCGTGAGGCAGGCTGGCACAGTCCCCGACGATAAAAATATTTTCATCGTTTGTCAGATGATGGTGGGGGGTTAAAATGATGCGCCCCTTCCGGTCTTTTTCCGTATTAAGCTCGCGAATGATTTTGTTGGGCTGGATGCCTGCAGTCCAAATAATCGCTTCGGACTGGATCCAGTCTTCATGGTTGTACAGGCCTTCCGCTGTCACGGTGGTGATATCGGAATTACTGATGACTTCGACATCATGCTTTTCAAACCAGTTCTGCACATAGTTGCTGAGCCGCTTCGGAAACATTGGAAGAATGGTTTCCCCGCGGTCGAACAGGCGTATGTGAAGATCTGAGCGGCTCTCCCGCAGTTCACTGGCCAGTTCTACGCCGCTTAGGCCCGCGCCTACAATGCTGACTGCTGCTTTTGGCGGAAGGTTACTGATAGCTTCGTATGTGCGGCGTGTTGCTTCCATGCTTTGAATGCTGTAGGAGTGCTCTTCTGCTCCGGGAACCCCGTGAAAGTTGTCGACCGAGCCAAGCCCGGCAACGAGCTTGTCGTATGGAAGCGAGGAAGAATCGGACATGATCACCATCTGATTTTCCATATCGATATGGTCGATCGTGCCAAAATGAATTTTTAAACGGGAATGATCCGGGAACGGAACGCGCACCTCGTGGTCAGATTCTGTTCCGGCAGCGAGTGCGTAGTATTCCGTTTTCATACAATGGTACGGAAGTTTGTCTACTAATGTAATGTCAACATCCTGGGGGAGGTCGCTGCCGAGCACGCGCTGAAGAAAGCGCATCCCGCCGTAGCCTCCACCTAATACGATAATTTTTTCCATTGTTTCTTGTCCCCCTTTGAGTAGCATGCTGTCTATGCCCGCGTGGACCAGCTGCATAAAATGATGAAGTAGTTCTTCACGATCGGTTTCAGCTCCGATGGATAGCTGATAGTAAAAATAGCTGTTAATGATATGTGCCCATCGATTCGAAGAAATGGAAGGGTCTATTTCCTGCTGGCGGACACCGCTCTCAAGGAGCTGTTCCCACGTGCGAAGCAAAGCACTGTCATGCTCGACCACATGCCGCCAGATGTGCCTGGTGAGGGAAGGATTCAGGTGAAAGTCCCCCAGGAAATACCCGGCATAGGCACGAATACGGGAAGGAAGTGTCATGCGCTGAATTTTATACGTCTGCATGTATTCCTGCACTCTGAGCAGCCGGTCCTCTGCGAGTGCACGCATGATCGACTCTTTTGTAGGGTAGTAATTGAAAAAAGTCCCTTTGGCGACTTCGGCTGAAGCCGTAATTTCCTGCACAGTCGTCTGTTCAAAGCCCTTTTCCTGAAATAAATGCACGGCAGCCTGCAGAATGCGGGAACGTGTCTGCTCTCGTTTTTCCGTTCGTTTCATAGAATCCCCCTCTGCGCAGCTGAAAGCATTTGCAAAAATAAAAAAGTTACAATAGAGAGAGAACGATTCGGTCGTGCAGTCATTAAAAATGACTGCGGTCAATTTTGATTATAGAGAGGTACAGCTGCTTTGGCAACCAATTTTAAAAATATCAAACAATTTTGTGAACGGGATATTCAAACGAATTGGTTGACGCAGCGGCCGCAGACGACTAATATAAACTCGTATAACCCGGGAAGAGGTGATGAAAGGTGAGGCCAATTATTGAGTTTTGCATGAGTAATTTGGCGAACGGCTCTCACGGGGCAATGGAAGAACTTGAAAAAGATCCGAATCTGGATGTTATTGAAGATATATGCTTAGGCTACTGCGGCCGTTGCTCTATGAATATGTACGCACTTGTGAACGGGGAGCCGGTAGAAGGGGAAGATGAAAAAGACCTTCTTGCCAATATTTATACTCATCTTGAAGAAAACCCAATGTTTTAATGCAAAAGCGTCTTTCTGCAGAAGGAAAGGCGCTTTTTTCTCAACGTTTAAAGAGGGGGAAAAAATGGATATTATTCCTTTTGAAAATACATGGCCATATGACAAAATAGGTGAAGATATTTATATTAATGAATGCCCGTACTGCGGAACCAGAAATATATTAACAGCGATGAAAGTAAAAGATTTAGAATGGGCAAAAGAGGAAATAAAAACATATATCAATATGCCGTGCTGCCATACACGTATGCATATTGTATTTGCAGATGAAGATTACTTATGGACGACAGATCCGCTGAGACGAAGGGAGAGAAGGTCATGAGATTTACAAAAATGCACGGGCTTGGCAACAGCTACATTTATGTCGACGTATTTGAAGAAACGCTTGAAGAGCACGAGCTTCCAAGGCTTGCCCGGCAGGTAGCCGATAAAAATAAAGGGATAGGTTCAGATGGGCTGATTTTGATTGGGCCGTCGACGCATGAAGACGTGAAAATGCAGGTGTTTAATGCTGATGGATCGGAGGCGAAAAACTGCGGGAACGGGCTGCGCTGCACAGCTAAGTATGCTTACGAGCATGGTTACGTTAACAAAGAGCGTTTTACGATCGAAACGCTTGGAGGAACGATGAAAGCGACCGTTCATCCGGACAATACCGGTCAGACCGTCAGCCTGGTAACCGTCGATATGGGAGCTCCGGAATTTGACTGGGCCCAGGTTCCCGTCAAAGAGTCCGGAGAGGGAGAGCTGTCCCTTGAAGCTGCAGGCCGGTCGTGGCAGCTGATGCCTGTATCCATGGGCAACCCGCACGGAGTCATTTTTGTGGATGACACAGAGCAGGCACCCGTGGAAACTGCCGGAGCGGAGCTTGAAGCACACGAAGCCTTTCCGGAAGGGGCAAACATTGAGTTCGTGCATATGCGCCGCAGTGATGTGATGGATTTTAGAGTGTGGGAGCGAGGTTCCGGTATTACCCAGGCATGCGGAACAGGTGCCTGTGCAGCCGTGGCAGCTGCAGTGGCAGCTGGTAAGAGTGAAAAAGACAAAGAGGTTACTGTGCATCTTCCCGGAGGTGATCTGTATATTACGTGGCAGTCATCAGGAAATATACTGATGACGGGAAATGCTGAGGTTATCTGTACAGGTGACTATGAAACAAGAAGGGCATCAATATAAACAAAAAGAGAGCGGGCGCCCGCTCTCTTTTTACGTCTAATAGGATTTAACAATGTTATAGAAGGTATCCCGTTCCACAGGGGTTTTTCCGGCTGTTTTAATTAGGTGGATCAATTCCTTCCGGGTAATCCCCTGGGATGTCAGCGCGCCGACAGAATGAGAAATTCGTTCCTCGATCAGTGTGCCGTGAATATCGTCGGAGCCAAATGTGAGTGCCATCTGGGTCAGCTGGGCGCCGATATTAATCCAGTACGCTTTGATGTGATCAAAGTTATCAAGCATCAGCCGTGAAATTGCTATGGTTCGCAGATCATCAAATGCGGAGGTGCGCTGGTGCAGGCCGGCATCGAGCTTGCGAGGCTGCATGGCGAGCGGGATAAAGACCATGAAGCCATTGGTTTTGTCCTGCAGGGCACGGACGCGGTCCATATGAATGAGCCGTTCCTCCTTCGATTCAATCGACCCGTACAGCATTGTGGCGTGCGTACGCATGCCAAGGTCGTGAGCGAGCTCGTGAGCTTCTAGCCATTCAAACGTCGTCGCCTTGTCCGGACTCATTTTCGCACGGTAATTCTCTGTAAGAATTTCAGCGCCGCCGCCTGGAAGCGTATCGAGTCCTGCCTTTTGCAGCTCTATGAGGACTTCGCGCATGCTGATCCCTGCGTGACGGGCAAAGAATTCGATTTCGGCTCCTGTGTAGGCTTTAACCTTCGCCTGTGGGTAATGCTTTTTCAACACGCGGACGGTGTTTAAATAATACTCAAACGGCACGTCCGTGTTGTGACCGCCAACGATGTGAAATTCCCGGATGTTGTCATTCCAGCGTTTTTCCACGTATTCAAGCAGTTCTTCTTCATGCATTGTATACGCGTTTTCTTCGCCGGGTTTGCGCTTGAATCCGCAAAACGAGCAGCTCGCTTCGCATACGTTGGTCGGGTTGATGTACATATTTTCGATAAAATAAACGTTATCCCCGTTTTTTCTTTCGTTCACCTCATTTGCCAACTGGGCCACGGTTAACAGATCTGCTGTTTCATAGAGATAGAGGCCGTCTTCAATGGATAACCGTTCTCCTTCTCGGACTTTGTCGGCAATGCGCTGCATGTCGGCGTCGCGATTCAAGGTGATCGCCATATTAATCCTTCCTTTCCGATGTACAAGAAATACTGTAAAGTTCAGCGGTTCTGCAGGCAGCTTCCGTACCGCCGTGCAAAACCTTATCTGCTGTATAGGTATATAAAAGGTATGCTGCCAGGGAAAGACATCAAGCTAACAAGAATTTCCGGGGCTCAGTTTCTTATTATACATCGTGGTATTCCGGAAGGAAAGTAACAACGCCCAAAGCAGTTCTTCATTCGGAAGAAGTGTCCGCAGGGGAGGCCAAAGAGTAATTCCATGTCTCCGGATAGAGAGGCAGCCTCTCGGCACGGTAAACAACCCGGCCGTCTCCTTCCTCGATGCCGGAAAGCTCGAGTTCGTAGACTACTTCATCTGTGGTGCCGGCAGTTTCAACCACAGTGGCCTGATAGCCTTCCTCCACCTTCTGATAGCCGGAGGTGAGCAGGCGGTTTTCGGTTTCGTACAAATAATCAGCATCGCCGACCACATTGGAGAAAAAATCTTTTCCGCGTTCCTCACCGTAGCTCCAAACGGTCTCCACGGTGCCTTCCGCTTCATTGATACGGTACTGAATGCCCTGGCTGAAATCCTGACTGATGGATTCATCGCCGCGGGTGACTACCCTGTTGTTATCAAACAGGAGGACATCCTTAGTGTCCGGATTGTCATCCTGGTCCGGAAGAATCATCGGAGCGTGCTGGGCGCCGGGATATTTAATATTGCCGTTTTCTGGCTCGAGTACTTTTTCGGACATATCTGCATCCCAGCCCTCCGGGGCAGCAAGAATCCAGTTAATTTCCATATCCGGGTAAGTCAGGCTCATGACGGCGTCCTGATGACGTCCGGATACGAGAATGCTTTTGTTATCTTTATCGTACCAGATAGCGTTTTGATGCATCCAGTCACCATCGCTTTCGTTCGGGCCGGAATATTCTTCGTACGCTTCAGAAGGAAAAATGTCTTTCAAATCAAGCGTTTCCATCGTTTCGCCGGTAGATCGGTCGATTTCCACCATAGTATCTTCTTCGTAAGAATTGCTGTTGTCGTGCACGGTAACTAAAAGGTTGTTATTTGGCAATTCGATGGCGTCGTGGTGAATGACGTTAGTGTCCTCGTAGCTGGGCAGATTAATTTTGTACTGATGCTGAATCTTTCCAAGCATATCCGTTTCAAAAAGATACTCATTGCGGTTATCCTCAGACTGCGAGGCCCCGAACAGCATATTTCCATTGGAGAGCCGTTTAAACACAAAACCCCCGGTCCGGGAAGAATACCAGCGGATATCTCCCAGCTCATCCACTCCATAAGCTTTGGATTTACCAGGAGTTAAAAAAGTAAGACCGGGTTCCATCTCCGCTGGAGAGCTTTCTATTACCTCTCTGTCATGAGCGAAAGCAGGAGTATCATTAGTTTCTATGGAAACGGTCTGCTCCTGAATGTTTCCCTGACGGTCTTCGGCTTCTATAGTAACTTCGTTGTCCGTACCAGGGTAAAGTCCGAGAACAGGCACGTCATGCTCCTGGTTAAAGGCAGGGTATGTATGTGTAATGTCCTGGGCCCCGCCACGGCTGGCAACCGTTACGGTGATACGGCTGGGACTTTCTGTACGGAATTTCGTCAAAGCAGTAAGTGGAGCCTCTCCGTAAGGGTCCTGGATAATCATTGGATTGTTAAACGTATGGTTTCCGTCGATATATTCCTGCTGCCACTCCTTTTCCATTTCCTCCTGTTCTTCGATTAAACTGGCCTCGCTGCTCGTGGTGGAGGCACTTTGGAAAATTGAAAAAGAAATGGTCTGGTTAGTATTTTCTGCAATAATGATCCATCCGACGGCAAGGGCGAGGATCAGAAAAGTCATTATTTTCAAAAAAACTCCTCCATACTTTAAATTTTTTAGAACTTTCTCACAAGTATAAGCAAAATGAAAGTATTTGCCCATAAAAACGTCCGCCAGAAAAAACAAAAGAGGAATATTTGAAGAACGGAGGATAAGGGTCTATAATATAAATGAGCCTCAGATACACAAAGGAGGAAACACTAATGTTAGTATTATCGGATGCAGCAGCACAGCGTGTGCTCGACATGATTGAAGAAGAAGGCGACAGTTCACTATATATGCGTGTAGGTGTAAAAGGCGGCGGATGCACCGGCCTATCCTACGGCATGGGTTTTGATTCTATAGTAGAAGAAACTGACCAGGTGCTTGAAATCAAAGGTGTTCCAATCGTTGTAGACAGTGAGAGTGCTCCTGTCCTGGACGGCGTAAACATCGATTTCAAGGAAAACATGATGGGCGGCGGCTTCACGATCGACAATCCGAACGCCATCGCTTCCTGCGGCTGCGGCGCATCGTTCAAGACCGCAACCAAAGAAGGTACACCGGAGAAATGCTAGAAAAATAGCTTTAGAAAAAGCGGCTGTCAGTGCACAGCTGCTTTTTTTGTGTTTTACTGGTCACATACAGGCATAATTTGTAAAATGTGAAAATAGGGGAGTCAGTTATGAAAAAACGAACAATCTTTACAGGAACGCTTGGAATACTTATGCTGACAGGCTGTGGAAGCAGCTTATCAGACGAAGAACAGCAGTACATAGACAAAGTGGACGAAAGTGCCACAGAAATTCACGAGCTGGACACGCAGCTTACAGAAGCCGTGAACGCTGTAGAAAATGAAGAAGAAGGGGCAGCCGAAGAATTGCAAAGCATGCAGGAAGATATTTTTGTAACAGCCTATGATAACGTCGAAGCAATCAGCGTGCCGGAGGGCGAAGACATGCAGGCAGTGTATGACGCGCACGTTTCTTATGCAAACCAATATGTGTTTATTGCTGAAGAGTTAATGAGCACCGAGGATTTGCAGCAGTCGATTGGAGAAAACATCAACCCGGTGCTTGAGCGGATGGAAGAGGAGGAGAGCAGCTTTGCCGACACGGTGGAGGAAGAAACCGGCGAAGAGATCAGCTTTGAATAGCAAAAAAACGATCCGTATTCGGGATCGTTTTTTTATTAAAACATATGGGAGCTGTGTCCTGGCTGGACTTTTGCCTTTGGATTAATATAATTCATCGCATTGTTGACGGCTGTAGGAGCTTCTCCGAAGCCGGTAGCAATTAATTTTACTTTGCCGTCGTAGGAAGTAACGTCTCCTGCTGCGTATACGCCCGGAATATTCGTTTCCATTTTCGTGTTTACAATGATGGAATTTTTATGAATATCAAGTCCCCATTCTTTAATAGGGCCCAGTGAAGAAACGAAGCCGTAGTTGACGATCAGGGAATCAACGTCGACGATCTGCTCATCGGAGCCTTTCACTTCTTCGAAAACGACCTGCTGAATACGTTCGCCATCTCCGATAACATCTTTAACCTGAAACGGTGTGAGAATATCCACATTCGACTGGTTAAGCTGTTCGACACTGTGCTCGTGGGCACGGAATTTATCCCGGCGGTGGGCAAGAGTGACATCTGCAATCGGATCAAGCATGTTTGCCCAGTCAACAGCCGAGTCGCCGCCGCCTAGAATTGTTACTTTTTCACCGGCAAACGCCTGAAGATCGTTAACAAAATAATGAAGATTCGAATCTTCGTATGGTTCCATTCCGTCGATTTGAAGCTTCCTTGGCTGAAAGGCGCCTACACCGGCGGTGATAATAATAGTGCGGGTGTAATGGACTCCTTTATCCGTGTGGAGCTCGATAAGATCATCTTCGTTGCGGATAACATTTTCTACGCTTTGTTCAAGCACTACTTCCGGATTGAACGGGTTCATCTGTTCAATTAAATTATCCACAAGCTCCTGGGCACGGACTTTCGGAAACCCTGCCACATCATATATAAACTTTTCGGGGTAGAGGGCAGCAAGCTGTCCCCCGAGTTGTGGCATACTTTCAATAATTTTAACTTTAGCCTGGCGCATTCCTCCGTAAAATGCGGTAAACAAACCGGTAGGGCCGCCGCCAATAATGGTCACATCATATATATCTGACTCTAATACCACTAAGGTACACCTCCAAGAATCTTTTCAAATTTCAATCCATTATAATACTGATTGAGAAAAATAGAAACCAATTGAGAAATTGTTTCAAGAGTTACATTGTAACATAAGCAAAATCAGTGCCAAGGGTATTTCCCTGCTGCGTTTAGGAAGAAGGGATGAAAAAAGGTGAAAATCGGGAAAAAGGTTGAAATATTATAGCAAAACCCATAATATTAAATACGGGGTTTGTGTCTATTTTTTTACAAAAAGCAACGCGTTAAAAGCAGAAAACGAAGCGAACTTTTCTTTTTTATTAAAGAAAAGTCGGTTTGATATAGTTATGTACGTGAAATAAATCACATACATGGGCTGCTTTTAACAAAAATCTAAAAGATGGAAGTGATTGACATGGCAGGAAAAACAAATATTGTTATTTTAGGCGCTGGCTATGCTGGTCTCGTTTCCGCTTCAAAGCTTGCAAAAGAAGTAGGAACAGACAATGCAAACATTACGCTGGTCAGCAGGCACGATTATCACTATCAGACAACCTGGCTGCACGAGCCGGCTGCAGGAACGCTTCACCATGACCGCACCCGTATTAAAGTCAGTAAAATTCTTGATTTAAATAAAATTAACTTTGTACAGGACGAAGCTACAAAAGTTGTTACAGAAGAAAAGAAAGTAACGCTTGCTTCCGGCGGCGAACTGCAGTACGACTACATTATCGTAGGCGTTGGGGCTATTTCTGAAACATTCGGCATCGAAGGCGTTTATGAAAACTCCTATCACCGCTGGACGGTGGACGGCGCCCGCCAGATGAAAGACCGCATTGAGTATATGTTTGCCCGTTATCACAGCGACGAAGCAAAAGAAGAAGACCTGACGTTTGTTGTAGCAGGCGCTGGTTTTACCGGTATGGAATTCATGGGCGAGCTGAGTGAGCGTGTACCTAAGCTTTGTAAAGAGTACGATGTACCGCGCAATAAAGTGAAAATGTACGTTATCGAAGCGATGCCAACAGCACTTCCAGGCTTCGATCCGGAGCTTGTGGAATATGCCATGAATCTACTCGAAAACCGCGGAGTGGAATTCAAACTGGATTCACCGATCAAAGCAGTAACGGAAAACAGTGTAGAGTTGAATACTGGTGAATCCGTGAAAACATCGACAGTAATCTGGGCAACTGGTGTCCGCGGCAATCCGCTTATCGAGGAGTCCGGTTTTGAAAACAACCGTGCCCGTGTGAAAGTTGATGACGATCTGCGTGCTCCCGGTCATGAACGCGAATTCATTATCGGTGACTGTTCTCTGATCATCAATACAGAAATCGACCGTCCGTTCCCGCCGACAGCTCAAATCGCTCTCCAGCAGGGCGAAACAGCTGCCGACAATATCAAAGCATTGATGGAAGGACGTCCGACAGAAGCATTTGTAGCTGATATCAAAGGTACAGTGGCTTCTCTCGGTGGAAAAGAGGCGATTGGCGTCGTAGGTTCGAAAAAGCTTTACGGCCGTCCTGCTTACTTTATGAAAAAAGTGATCGAAAACCGTGCACTATGGGTTCTCGGCGGCTTTGGCTTCCTGCTCCGCAAAGGACAGAGCCCGTTCTAAAAGGAATACAGGAAAATAAGAAGCCCCCGGCAAACTATGCCGGGGGCTTCTTTCGCATGAGAAGCTATACAAACTAAGAATTGATCACACAATGAAAATAGCATGAGCCGCAAACGTTATACCCACACCGAAAATAGCACCGAAAATAACTTCAATCGGCTGATGGCCAAGAAGTTCCTTCAGCTCCTGGCGTTTTTCGGGCTCGCGTTTCTGCTGCCAGGACCGGGCTTCGGTCACGAGGCGGTTGAAGTCATTAACCAGCTGATTCAAAACGGTGGCATGATAGCCCGCGTGCCTCCGGACGCCGGTAGCATCAAACATTACAATAACGCCGAAAACGATGCAGATGGCAAAAAGACTTGAATCAAAGCCCCGCTCAATACCGATAGCTGTAGAAAGAGAAGTGACCGCTGCGGAGTGGGAGCTTGGCATGCCGCCGGTGCTTGTGATGAGGGAAGCGTCCCAGGTTTTGGCGGCAATGAAACCGAGAGGTATTTTAATCGCCTGTGCTAATAAAATAGAAGATAATGCCACTAAGAGTGGGAAGTTCTGCAGTAATTCCATTCACGAACGTCCTTTCTGAATTTTGGCAGTTAGTAAGGATAAGGAACAGCCCACATTATGATAAATATAAGTACAGGCAACCATATTTTATCACATGGTATCAGGTTCGTCGTGCCATTGCTCGAAGAAAGCAGGAAAAGATAAATAAACTAAAAAGTAAATTCAACCCAGAAAAATCGCTGCTACGGAGGATCTCGGGTCTAAAGCAGGCGTCAGCACGAATTACTGGGGATTAGGTGCTAGTATATAAAGGATGAAAGAGATAAAATATACCTAAACCATTTGCAACAATTGTATATGTTAAGTATACTTACACTAACTTATTATAAAAAAATTCCATACCTACATATTCCAACAGAATGTCAGGTCTTCATCCAGCTCAAATTGCGGCAAATATTTTTTAAAAATTGAAAAAGATGCAGAAATGGGTGTTTGAAAATTGAAAATATTGAAATGGCTTGACTTAGGTCTCAAACGCACTGAAGAGACAGTCCTGTCGCTTGCGATCATTACAATAACGGTAATGGTGGCAGGTAACACCATCAGCAGGAACCTCGGTCTCGGCGGGTGGGCATTCGCAGAAGAAATCAGCCAGATTGCGATTTACATGGCCACGTTTCTCGGTCTCGGCTATGTGGCCAGGCAGGGCAGGCATATCAGCATGACGGCATTGTTTGATAATGTACCGTATAAGTTCCGAAAAACACTGGCGCTCATTATTCCGCTCGTTACAGCTTTTGTTCTGTTTACCCTGGCATATTATTCCTATGATTACGTGCTCTCCTCGCAGAACAGGGTCACCAACTACCTCCGGATTTCCTATGTGTGGATGGTTGTTTGGGCACCCATTGGCTTTTTGCTCGGAGGTATTCAGTTTTTACGGAACTTCTGGGTAAATGTGAAAAATAAAGATGTATATATCGCAGCGGAACGAAAAGACTACGATACAGAAAAAGAAGCGAAAGAATCCAACCAACTATAAAATATTCGGAGAATGAGAGGAACCAATTATGCTTTTTACATTACTTGCGATAATGGTCATCTTTTTAGCACTCGGTTTCCCTATGATGGTTCCATTAATTTTGGCTCCGCTGGTGATAGTGCTGTTTTTCTTTGATGCCGTTGATCCGTTCATCATGCTGCAGCAGATGCTTGAAGGGATATCAAGCTACGTGCTTTTAGCGGTTCCCATGTTTATCTTTGCAGCGGACATTATGTCCCAGGGCCACACATCAAAGAGGCTGCTTGATTTTATTGGCGCTTTCGTCGGCCACCTGCGGGGCGGTTATGCAATTACAACAGCTGCTGCCTGTACTATCTTCGGTTCGATTTCCGGATCTACGCAGGCTACGGTGGTAGCGATCGGCGGGCCGATGAGACAGAGGCTTTTAAAAGTAGGGTACAAAGACTCCACAGCTATTGCTTTTATTATTAATGCAAGCGATGTCGCGCTCCTCATACCACCGAGTATAGGGATGATTATGTATTCCTTAATCTCCGGTACTTCCCTGGGAGATATGTTCATTGCGGGTATTGGCCCGGGCCTTCTCGTATTTGTCTTTTTTACTCTTTATGCTTACATACACGCAAAAATTTACAGCATTCCGCTCGCAGCTAAAATTCCGTGGAAAGAGCGCGGGAAAATGACCTTTGATGCAATCTTCCCTTTATTATTTCCAGTCATTATTATTGGGGGGATTTACTCCGGGCTTTTCACACCGACAGAAGCAGCAGCAATGGCTGTCGTGTATGCCTTTGTATTGGAAGTTATTGTTTACCGTACAGTAAAGCTGAAGCAGATGTTCAGTATTGCTTTATCTTCAGGACTCGTAACGTCAGCTGTTTTTATGCTCGTAGCCGGCGGTCAGGTATTTGCATGGGTCATTCAGTTTGCCCGTATCCCTCAAATGATTACAGATACTTTTCTTGGAGGAGACCCGGGGCCAATTTATGTTTTGATTATTGTATCCATTTTCTTCTTTATCGGCTGTATGTTTGTGGATCCAATTGTAGTTATTCTGATATTGACTCCGATTTTCTATCCAGCAGCGATCCAGGCAGGGGTGGATCCGGTCCATCTAGGGGTGGTTATTACCTTCCAGGCAGCGCTTGGCTCTGCAACTCCGCCATTTGGCGTGGATATATTCACGGCGAGCGCGGTATTTAACCGGTCGTATCTCGATACGATCCGCGGGACACCTCCATTTATTGTAATGATGCTGATTATAGCAGTTCTATTGATTTCGTTTGAGCCTATTTCAACGTTTTTACTTCCTGATAATTAACGGGGGGCTGGATGAGGAAGGTGGTTGCGGATGGCCGTCTCTCCGACAGCTGTATCATTCGTGTTACTACTCAAAAGGGGGAATTTATACATGAAAAAGAAAAAGCTTGGTTTGTTGATGGGGACAACGCTCTCTACCGCAGCAGTACTCGCAGCCTGCGGTGGCGGCGGTGGCGGTGAGGAAAGCGGCGGTGGCGGCGACGGTGAAGAAACATATGAATGGACCTTTGTGACAGAGGAAAACGAAGGCCAGGTGCAGTATGAGTATGCGCAGGAATTCGCGAGCCGTATGGATGAAAAGACAGACGGCCAGGTGACAATCGAGCCGGTGGAGTTCGGCGGCCTCGGCAGTGAAGTTGACCAGGTGGAGCAGCTCCAGCAGGGAGCGGTTGAAATGGCTGTGGTCTCCCCTGGATTTACTGGAACGATGGTAGAGGAAGGCCAGGTTTTCTCGCTTCAGTTTTTGCTTCCAAATGATCAGGAAGACGTGCAGCAGGTGTTGAATGAAAGTGAAGCACTAAATGATACGTTAGCTGCCAGATATGAAGAAGAGGACATTATGCCGCTTTCCTTCTGGAGTGAAGGAGCGATGCAGTGGACCGGGAACAAGGCCATTGAGTCCCCGGATGATTTCAACGGCTTCCAAATGAGAACCCAGAACTCCCCGCTGCTTCAGCAGACATACCGTGAATACGGTGCGGATCCGCAGGTTCTGAGTGCCGGGGAGCTTTATACTTCCCTTGATAACGGTACAGTGGACGGACAGGAGAATCCATTGTTCTTCATCGAAGCTTCATCCTACGACGAAGTACAGAGTCACTTGATGATTTCCAATCAAAACTCTTATGTAGCAATGACGACAGTGAACCCGCAGTTCTATAATGAGCTTCCGGATGATCTGAAAGAAACATTTGACGAAACAATAACGGAAATGCAGGACTGGGTGTATGACGAACAGGTTGAGCAGAACGAGCAGGCCCGTGAGACCATGACCAGTGAATCCGATATTGAACAGGTGGAACTGAGTGAAGACCAGCGTGCTGAATTCCGGGAAGTGACTATGCCGATGCGTGATTACTATGTAGAGGAAGTCGGCGGTGACGCAGAAGAAATTCTGACGACGCTTGAAGGCGAAATTGAAGAAATCACCGGTGAATCAGTCGAATAGTATACTTTTAAACCCCGACATCTGCTCGGGGTTTTTTGTCCGCAATTGTTTAATTTGGAATCACGGACGGGAAAAGATACAATGGAAAGAAGAAAATAATAAAGGAGTGAACGTAACAATATGGCAAAAGTAGAAAGCTTTGAACTCGATCATACGAAGGTAGTTGCTCCGTACGTCCGTCAGGCAGGCGTGCAGAAGGTTGGAAGCGACGGTATCGTCACTAAATTTGATATTCGTTTCTGCCAGCCGAACGAAGATAACCTTGAGCCACCGACGATTCATACGATGGAGCATTTGCTTGCTTTAAATATTCGCGAATATGCTGAAGACTACGACCATTTTGAAGTTATTGATCTGTCGCCAATGGGATGTCAGACAGGCTTTTATCTGATTATGAATGGGGAGCCGGCGGTAAGTGAGATCATCGATATTCTTGAGACGACGATGAAAGACGGAGTAGAAGTTACCGAAGTGCCTGCAGCAACTGAACTGCAGTGCGGCCAGGCGAAGCTTCATGATCTTGAAGGCGCCAAGCAGGTATTCCGCAACTGGCTCAACCAGGACAAAGCTTCACTCGAACGCGTATTTGAATCATAATTATTAAGCATCCTTCCGGAACACCCGGAAGGATGCTTTTATTAGTTTGCAGTGTTTGTAAATATCAGTATGTAAAAAAG
>NZ_JBQLIC010000015.1:0-43990 GCF_056034385.1 Marinococcus sp. LNHM3E3-2.2 | reverse complement strand
CCGCTCCGGAGCGGTCTTTTGTTGATTACGCATATAAATACTCAGTTATAGGTGACAAGCGGCTGGGTATCCCCCGCTTCGAATAGTTCTACCTCCCGGCGGAATTCTCCAAGCAGCTCTCTCGTTACGGGAGAGTCTCCGTATCCGGCTTCAAATGAGCCCTGAATGGATCGCACAGGCACAATTTCAATCGAAGTGCTCGTCATAAACATTTCGTCAGCCTCCTGGGCCTCCCCGATAGTAAACGGACGTTGTTCAACGGGAATATTCAGCTGCTTTGCAAGCTGAAGTACATAGCGTTTAGTGATACCTTCGAGAATATAATTGCTCTGCGGATGGGTAATAATCGTTTCATCTTTAACAATAAAGGCGTTAGTGGAAGAGCCTTCCGTAATAACGTCTCCGCGGTGCTGGAGGGCCTCTGCGCAGTGGTGGTCCTCTGCGGCCCGTTTGGCAAGGACGTTTCCGAGCAGGTTAATGGTCTTTATGTCACAGCGAAGCCAGCGGATGTCTTCAGTGGCGTACACATCAATACCGTCGGACTGCTTAGCAAACGGCACCTCGGCCGCTTTTGTAAAACCGGTTAGTACAGGGGCATTGCCGCGTTCATACAAATGATCCCGGGCCTGGATTCCTCTGGTCAGCTGAAAGTAAATATAGCCCGTGGTAAGCCCGTTTTTATCAATCAACCGGCGGAGAAGCGATTTCATAGTATCGGGGGAATAGGGAACTGCCAGGTCAAGTTTAGAGGCACTGTCCTGAAAACGCTCAAGATGACCTTCCTGGAGGAATAATTTCCCGTTATATACCCGGATTACTTCATAAATACCGTCGCCGAAATAATAGCCGCGGTCGTCAAATGAAATAGCGGCTTCCTCTTTTGGGATGATGGATTCGTTATACATCACATAGCTCATGAATGCTGCCTCCTTCAATACTTTATATTGTACAAGATTGCAGATGCGAAAAAAAGAAAAGCCCTTCAAAAGGGAAAGAATTATTCAGAAAACAAAAAAGTTTCTTAGGGGCAATTTTGAAATATGGGTTAATAATAAGAAAAAGAAGGTTTGTTTTTTAGAAATAGTTTCGTTAAAATGAAGAAAGCCAATTTTTTTGTGTGACGGTTTTTATCATATTTATTGGAGGGTCTCGATGCCGACTCCTAGTATGGAAGATTATTTAGAGCGGATCTATCAACTGATTGAATCAAAAGGTTATGCGCGTGTCTCAGACATTGCAGAGACGCTGGAAGTGCATCCTTCCTCGGTAACAAAAATGGTCCAAAAACTCGATAAGATGGAATATCTGATTTATGAACGGTATCGGGGACTTGTGCTGACTTCAAAAGGAAATAAAATAGGGAAGCGTCTGGTTTACAGGCATGAGCTGCTTGAGAAGTTTTTACATATTATCGGTGTGGAAGAGGACAAAATATATGCCGATGTGGAAGGAATTGAACATCATCTCAGCTGGGATGCGATTGACCGTATTGGAGATGTTCTTCAGTATTTTGAAGAGGATGATGAACGTGTGCAGGCGCTGAGCGACATTCAGCGTTCGTATGAATAAAAAAGATCAGGCGTTTATTTTACGCCCGATCTTTTTTTCGGTTTTTGTTTCCCTGAATTACTTTCAGGTTTGCATCGTTTCGTCGTTTACTGGAGTTTTTAGCGGATTTTTTCTTCTGCTGCTTCTGGGCCTGTTTGAAATTTTTCGCCTGATTTCCTTTCGCTGCCCCAGGCCGTCCCGAAGCAGCATTAGAGCCGGCTTGGTATTGGTTCATCATCGCGCGCTTCATGATAACTTTTGTGAAAAGGAAATATAATCCAACAGCGATAGCTGCACCAATAACAAGATAGAGAAGCAGACCAAGCGGGTCTGTTACGAGCCGGTAACCCACCCCTAAAATGGCAAGTCCCAGCACAACAGTGGCAATGGGATTTTTCAGCGCTTGCTGCATGGAACACACCTCTCGTTTCGTTAAAATTTTCATGCGTTATCAGCGGGCAGGGACAGTTATATCGAAAATTAATCAAATAGTATAGTACATTAAATAGTAAAAATCAGAGATACCCTGATATCCTTCTTGCTAAATCAAACAGCTTCCTTGAGAAGATTTACTTCCATACCCGCTGGGTGAGGCGGTGAAACTTTCTGCAGAGGCATAAGGAGGTAGGGGGGATAGAGTGTTAATAGAAATAGTACTTAAATTTTACAATAAAGATTTGAAATGCGCTACTTTTAAACATTCTCTCACAGTAATATTAATATTCCCATATTCTAACGAAAATACACGTGATATATAAATGAATCTCTCCACCCTCCTAATGCCTGTTTCCCTTCCGGGCGTTGTGTTACGATAAACAGGGAAGCAAAGTTAATCGAAAAAGAGGTGTCGGTAATGCACGAAATCACAGCACGTATTCGGGAAGACCTTGAACATAAAAAGCTCGACGCTCTAGTGATACAAAGCCCTTATAATCGCCGTTATGTGAGTGGTTTTACCGGTTCGGCCGGTACGCTGGTTATCACAAAAAAATCGGCCCGGCTGATTACGGATTTTCGTTATGTGGAGCAGGCTAACGATGAAGCCCTTGATTTCGAGGTGGTGGAGCAGAAAGGCTCGGCATGGGATATGGTCGAAGAGATCGCCCAGAGTGAAGAAGTGACCTCCATCGGATTTGAAAAGCAGCATGTAACCTATGCACAGTTTGAAGATATGAGAGAAAAATTAAGCGGATCCCTTTCTCCGGTATCGGGAATCGTGGAAAAGCAGCGGGCGTACAAATCTAAAGAAGAAGTGGAAAAGCTGCAGACAGCGGTCAATATTGCTGAGGATGCGTTTGAACACATTAAATCGATCATTGCCCCGAACATGACCGAGCTTGATGTAAGTAACGAGCTGGAATTTTACATGAGAAAAAACGGGGCAGCGGGATCTTCATTTGATATTATCGTTGCTTCAGGCTGGAGAGGCGCTCTTCCTCACGGTATCGCTTCCGATAAAGTGATAGAGGATGGGGAGCTGGTGACGCTTGATTTTGGGGCTTATGTGGACGGATACTGCTCGGACATTACAAGAACCCTCGCTGTCGGTGAACCCAATGACGACCTGAAAAAAATATATCAAACCGTATATGAAGCCCAGGTGAAGGCCGTGGAGCAGATTGGGCCGGGAATGACCGGAAAAGAAGCAGATGCGATCGCGCGGGAGCATATTAATAAAGAAGGTTTCGGCGAGCGCTTCGGCCACAGTCTCGGGCATGGACTCGGTATGGAAGTGCATGAACAGCCGGGCGTTTCCCCGAAAAGCGATGTGCAGCTCGAGCCGGGCATGGTGATTACCATTGAACCGGGGATTTATGTACCGGAGCTTGGCGGCGTTCGAATAGAAGACGACGTTCTTATTACCGAAACAGGCATCCGGAAGCTCAGCTACTCCGCAAAAGAGCTGACGATTGTCGGCAATTAACCGGGAGCGCGTATAAAAAAACGCACAGCTGTGATATAGTAATAATCGATCAATTGAAGAGTGGAGGAACGTTTATGGTTTCAGTTAATGATTTTAAAACAGGACTCACCATCGAAACAGACGGCGATATCTGGACAGTGGTCGAATTCCAGCACGTAAAGCCTGGAAAAGGGGCAGCATTTGTCCGCTCCAAACTCCGCAGTCTGCGTACGGGTAACATTCAGGAAAAAACTTTCCGCGCGGGTGAAAAAGTGAATAATGCCCACATCGAACGCCGGAAAATGCAGTATTTGTATGCGAGCGGTGATGTGCATACATTTATGGATATGGAGACGTTTGACCAAATGGAATTGACGAGCGATCAGCTGAAGTATGAATTAAACTTTCTGAAAGAAAACATGGAAGTGTCCATCACCAGTTATGGGACTGAAACACTTGGTGTTGAAGTGCCTAACACGGTAGAGCTTGAAGTCAAAGAAACAGACCCAAGTATTAAAGGTAACACTCAGTCCGGAGGATCCAAGCCGGCAGTGGTAGAAACCGGCTATCGTCTGCAGGTCCCTATTTTCATTGAAGAAGGCGAGCGGATCGTGGTCGATACAAGGACCGGCTCATACGCCTCCCGTGCCTAAAAACTAACGGCCTGCCATTGGGGAGGCCGTTTTTTCTTGAACAAATAAACGCAGGTGGCTCCGGACCGGTGAAATTGCAGAATCACCGTGATATAATGGAATGGAATTTTGAGCGGTAATACGGAAAGAGAGGCTATTATATGGAATGGAATGATTTAACGGAAGGCGCAAAAGCGGTACTTGAACAGACCCGCAATATGAAAAGCGACCAAATACAGATCGTGGAATTTGAAATAGGGTTTGAGCACCAGTACGGAGAACCCGGCCATGAATATACGGTATCGATTCAGGAAGAAGATTACCAAAGCATTAAACAGTTTGCTGAAGAAAATGAGTACGGAGAAAAATATCATATGGCCCGGAATAAGGATATTGTCAAATTGATTCTGCTTGAAAAAGGAAAAATCCCTGATAATCTTTCTGAATATCCCGTATTCCGCCAATATAAATACGAATATGTACAAAAGCAGAAAGAAGCGGAAGAAAAAGAAAGAGCAGAAGCAGAGGCGGAGCAGGACGAATAAAATCATGCTGCATAGAAAGCGGGGAGCGCTGTGAGCGAATACACGCTGCTTACGATAGGCGAAGAAAAAGAAAGCCTGGGAAATATTGAGATCGCCCGGGACGTGATTGAAGTAGTGGCAAGCATTGCCGCGCTCGAAGTCGAAGGGGTATACGACCTGCAGGGCAGCATCGCAGATGATGTAGCAGAGCGTCTCGGCCGGAAATCATACGGCAAAGGTGTGAAGATAGACTTGACTGAAAGCGGGGCGGTGGTAACGATCAGCATGCTGATTCATTACGGAAGCTCTGTGCCCGTTACGGCTAAGCAGGTACAGGAAAACATTCAGCAGACCGTACGGGGCATGACAGATATTCACATCGATGCGGTGAACGTACACATTATCGGCCTGCAGTTCCCTGAAGAAGAGCAGCCGTTACAGGAACAGGAAAAATGAACAGGGGGGCTCTCCCGCAACCGTTTTTCGGGGCAGCCGTCCTTCTTTCATTTACGAATACGGCTCCGGGTACATAGGAGAAAAGGAGAACACGAAATGAATCGACGTTTAGCCAGGCTTCGGTCCGTACAGGCACTGTACCAGATGGATATTACAGATGTTGATGCAGACCAGGCAATAAAAAATTCCATGCTCGAGGATGAAGAAGCAGATGAATTTCTGATTTCTGCGGTGCATGGCGTATGGGAACACCTAGTAGAAATTGATGAACGGCTCGTAGATCAGCTTGAACACTGGACTCTTGAACGGGTTGGGAACGTGGACCGGGCTATTTTAAGAGAGTGCGTTCATGAGATGTTATATGTACCTGATATTCCACTGCATGTCAGCGTCAATGAAGCCATTGAACTGGCCAAAGCATTCGGTGGTGTAGAGGCAGGGAAATTTGTCAACGGCGTGTTGTCGAATATTTTAAGCGATTGTGAGCGTGAAGGGAGAGAGAGCGAATGAGTGCCCAACTGATCAGCGGCAAAGAAGTAGCAGCTTCATTGCGTGAAGAAATCAAGCAGGAGGTCGCCTCCTGGAATAACGGAGAGCAAATACCGGGCCTTGCCGTGGTTTTAGTAGGAGATAATCCGGCTTCGAGGTCGTACGTCAAAGGAAAGCAGAAGGCGTCTAAAGAAGTCGGTATCCATTCAGAATTAAAAGAACTGCCGGAATCGGTTACTGAAGAAGAACTTTTGCAGATTGTAAAGGATTATAACGACAATGAAGATATCCACGGAATTTTGGTGCAGCTGCCGCTGCCGGATCACATTTCGGATAAAAAAGTAATTGAAACCATTTCGCCTGATAAAGATGTAGATGGGTTTCATCCCATTAACATCGGCCGGATGATGACCGGCCAGGAGGCGTTTCTTCCCTGTACTCCATACGGCATTATTAAAATGCTTGAATACACCGGGGTTTCAATTGAAGGCAAACACGCTGTCGTTCTCGGACGAAGCAATATCGTCGGTAAACCGATGGGTCAGCTGCTTTTAAATAAAAATGCTACGGTTACTCACTGCCACTCACGCACGAAAGACCTGGAGTCCTACATGCAGTCGGCAGATATTTTGATTGCGGCCATCGGCCGGCAGGAATTCGTTAAAGGAAAAGATGTTAAACCGGGAGCTGTCGTGATAGACGTCGGGATGAACCGCAAGGAGGACGGTAAGCTTTGCGGAGACGTTGATTTTAAAGAAGTGAGCGAGAAAGCCTCATACCTCACGCCGGTACCGGGAGGCGTCGGTCCGATGACGATTACGATGCTCCTCTACAACACACTGCAATCTGCTAAACGTTTTCACCGGCAGGAGGCATAAGGCCATGCAGTCACCTGCAGATAAATGGCTCTCCGTTTCCCAGCTGACGGGTGCGATCAAGCGTTCTATCGAACAGAATCCGGGGCTGCAGAAAGTATGGCTCCGCGGAGAAATCTCAAACTTTAAAAAGCACAGCAGGGGTCACATGTATTTCACCCTGAAGGACGAGCAGGCGAGAATATCGGCGGTTATGTTTGCCGGAAAAAACAAAAATCTTTCTTTTATTCCGGAAAACGGCATGAAGGTTCTCGTAACAGGCAGCGTCTCTGTGTATGAGCCTTTCGGGCAGTACCAGATGTATGTGAACGCGATGGAGCCGGATGGGATCGGACAGCTGTACGTGCGCTTTGAACAGCTGAAAAAACAGCTGGAGGCCGAAGGGCTGTTTGCACCGGAGAATAAGCGTTCTCTCCCGCCCATCCCAAGGCATATTGTCGTAATTACGTCGCCGACCGGTGCAGCCATACGGGATATTGTATCCACCCTGAAGCGACGTTTTCCCCCGGTGAAAATCACATTGTTCCCTGTGCTGGTGCAGGGGGAACAGGCGCCGGGGTCGATCACCCGGGCTCTTGAGAGAGTCGAAAAAATGACCAGCGCAGATGTAGTCATCGTTGGACGCGGAGGCGGCTCTATCGAAGACCTGTGGGCGTTTAATGAAGAAGTGGTGGCACGAGCCATCCGGAACGTAAGCGTGCCGGTGATTTCCGCTGTGGGACACGAAACAGATGTTACGATTGCCGACTTTACTGCGGATGTGCGGGCAGCGACGCCAACAGCGGCTGCTGAGATAGCTGTCCCGATGATCAGTGAACTCGAAGAAAAAGTCCGGCAGCTGCAGAATCGCCTGCACCGGCAGATGAATTATAAAATACAGGAGCAGCGCACCCGGCTTGCCAAGCTCCGTCGCTCGTATGCATTTAAATACCCGGCCCGCCTGTTTGAGCAAAAAGAACAGGATCTTGACCGGATGATGGAAAGGCTTGAAAAGCAGGCGCTGCAGACGATAAAAACAAGCAGGCAGAAGCTTGAAGAAACAGAAAAGCGGCTTATGCGCCAGCACCCCGAGCGCTTAATCGAACTTGAACGCGAGCGGATGCACGAAAAGCGGGCCCGGCTGCAAAAAGCGATGAATCAGCAGGTGGAGCGGAAAAAAGCCACTTTTGCAAAATCACTGCAGGCGCTTGAGCTGCTCAATCCGCTGGCTATTTTACAGCGCGGCTACAATGTTGCTTACGACGAAAATGATAAGGTGCTGTCTTCGATTGCCCAGGCAGAAGAAGGAAGCAGCCTGCGGATGTATATGACGGATGGGTATCTGCAATGTGAAGTTAAAGAAAAAGGGGAAGATGGCTTTGAGGCACTTTCCCGTCCGGAAAAGGAGCGGTAATCTTGGCAGAACAAGAACAAACTTTTGAACAGGCGATGGAAAAGCTCGAGCAGATCGTAGAACGGCTCGAGGAAGGCGAAGTGCCTCTGGAAAAAGCGATCACGATGTATCAGGAGGGCATGACGCTTTCCAACACGTGTCATGAAAAGCTGCAGAAGGTTGAAAAGCAGATGGACGAAATTGTGGATGAGAACGGAGAGGTAACACCGCTTGAAAACGAGGAACCGGGCGAATGAGTGCAGACCTCCAGCATTTTTTCGATACATACCGGCCGTCTGTCGACCGGGCTCTGACTGACCGGGTACGTGCATTAAAAACGCCGGAGACGCTGAAAGAAGCGATGCTTTATTCTCTCGAAGCAGGAGGGAAACGCGTGCGTCCGCTGCTTTCACTGGCTGTGCTGCAATGCTACCGCCCGGTGGAAGAAGAGGATCTTCCGGCCGCGTCTGCCGTGGAGCTGATTCATACGTATTCGCTCGTCCATGATGATCTGCCGTCGATGGACGATGATGACTGGCGCCGGGGACAGCCGACGAATCATAAAAAATTCGGGGAAGCCGCTGCCATTTTAGCAGGGGATGCTCTGCAGACGACAGCCTTTTCCTGGATTGTGGAAGCCGGCCGGCCGGCTTCTGCCGCTGCCAGACTGCAGCTGGTACAGGAGCTGGCTGAGGCCTCCGGAAGCGAAGGCATGGTTGGCGGTCAGATGGCCGACCTCGAAGGGGAAAGGCAGTCTCTCACCCTGGAGGAGCTCGAATACATTCATCATCATAAAACGGGAGATCTGTTGACCTACGCAGCAGTTTCCGGATCGCTGATAGCAGAAGCTGCAGACGAAGATGTGGAAAACTGGCGTGCATTTGGCCGGGAACTCGGTCTCGTTTTTCAAATTAAGGATGACATTCTGGATGTAGAGGGCTCTCTCGAGGAAATGGGAAAGTCCTCCGGAAGCGATGAAACGAAAGAAAAAAGCACGTATCCAAAGCTGCTGACGCTTGAAGGGGCAAAAGAGAAACTCGCCCATCATATTGAACAGGCGGAAAAGCTGCTCGGGCGCATGACGGTAGACACGTCCCTTTTAACAGCATTTCTCCAATATGTTGGTCAGCGTAATCACTAAAGCAGAACGAATTAGTTTTCAGGACAGAAAAACCATGCTAAAATAATTTTGAAAAGTTGAATGGTGCAGTATCCTAGTCGGTTCTCCATTTTCGAAGGCGGGCCTAAAAATCCGCTGAAGGGCACATCGATGAAGTTCCTGGCGTCGGCTTGCGGCGCCCAGCCCTGGGTCGGTGCTGGGAGTTAAGGCGTAAGGGCGATCCACAATGGCATGTGGGCGCGAACCCTTTCGCCGTGGAGGCTGCGGTTATGCATCCGGGTCATCCTGGAAGACGGATACCGTCCCGGACGCATGCCGCGGTAAGACCTGTTGCAAGGGCCAAGGGAAGGCCTTTCGACAGCGTAGCCTGCCTTGAGTGGAACAGTGGGGAGGTCGTTCAATTGGTATCATACCGGTCGGCCAACTGGTATGGGACCCAACAACTGAAACTTGTTCTGCAAAAGAGGATAAGAAAGTGGCACGGAACTGCCGGGGAAAACCCCTAGGCTGTTTGACGCACGTCCGGAGTGGATTGCAGTGTGGTCTGAGTGGTAATTCAGTCGAACTGCCGGTGACGGCGTTCACCAGGCATTAAAGGGAAACCACCGATTCGGCGACGAATTGGCTGCCTGGTGGGAAATCCTACTGGACCTAAGCCACAAGGTTTACGCTCCGGGCGACCATTCAACTTTATACATAAGTAGTTGAAGAAGCGCTGACAGGCGCTTTTTTCTTTTACGTGAGTGTTTGAGGGGAAAGCAGAGAAAAGCTTAAATGTATGTTATTTAGGGTATAAACAATCAGGCCAGAGCACAAAATGATATTAAAAGAATGAGATGTACGTTATGATAAAAACAAAGAATTTGGTGATAAGTGAAGATGAATAGTTTATGGAAAAAATCACTCCGGTGGAGTACGTTAATTGGGTTTGTTACCCTGATACTTGCAGCAATCTTCTCGGTAGTCTCGACAGCAGTGCTTTCGGGGGTTGGCTGGGCGATTGGCATGGTAGTCGTGCTGATCATCGTATTTACCGGTGTCATCTTTGATGTGATCGGTGTAGCTGCCACCGCGGCAAAGCCGAGACCATTCAATGCAATGGCCGCTAAAAAAGTTCCCGGGGCCTCCCACAGTGTTTTTATTCAGCGGAACGCCGACCGGGTTGCGAACTTTTGTGCCGACGTGATCGGCGATATCAGCGGGGTTGTAAGCGGGACGGCCAGCTCGGCAGTTGTTGTGCAGCTTGGTATGACCATTGGCACAAATAACAGCTCCAACGGCCAGCTGGTTCTAAGTACTATATTCACCGCTGTCGTGGCAGCGCTCACAGTCAGCGGGAAAGCACTTGGGAAAACACTAGCGATTACGTATGCGAATAATATTGTTTTTCAGGTCGGAAGAGTCTTGTATTTTATTGAAAATAAGTTAAAAATTAAGCTGATTCCAAAGAAAAGAAGATGGAAGTCATCAACAGAAAAACATAGCAGGTAGGGGGATTTAAATGAACTTGGAAACGATCCAAGACCCTGGATTCATGAAGGAATACAATGATAAAGAGCTAAAAGCACTCGGGGAAGACATACGGGCTTTTCTAATTGAAAAATTATCCGTTACGGGCGGCCATCTCGGTCCCAATCTCGGAGTAGTGGAATTAACGCTCACCCTGCACCAGCTGTACAACACGCCAAAAGACAAACTCATCTGGGACGTCGGGCACCAGTCCTACGTGCACAAAATTTTAACTGGACGCGCGGATCGCTTTGATTCGCTGCGCCAGTACCAGGGGCTTTGCGGCTTCCCTAAACGCTCAGAAAGTGAACATGACGTATGGGAGACAGGCCACAGCTCGACGTCGCTGTCTGCGGCAGAGGGAATGGCGCTTGCGAATCAGCTGAAGGGCGAAGATGCCAAAGTAGCAGCTATTATTGGTGATGGAGCCCTTACTGGCGGTATGGCTCTCGAAGCACTTAACCATATCGGGCATGAACAGACGGACGTTACTATTATTCTGAACGACAATGAGATGTCGATTTCTCCGAACGTAGGGGCACTCCACAGTATGCTCGGCCGTATTCGGACAGCCGGTACTTACCGCAGAACGAAAGAAGACGTCGACCATATGCTGCGCAGAATTCCTGCGTTCGGGTCGAAGCTTGCTTCCTATGCCGACCGGATGAAAGACAGCATGAAGCAGATGGTTCTGTCCGGCATGTTTTTTGAAGAGCTTGGATTTACGTATCTCGGTCCAGTGGATGGTCACGATCTCGATGACCTGCACGCTAACATTAAATATGCCAGAGACACTAACGGACCGGTGATTGTGCATGTCCTCTCCAAAAAAGGCAAAGGCTACACCCCGGCGGAGGAGGATGCCAAAGGAACGTGGCACGGTCTTGGGCCATATAAAATTGAATCCGGTGAAGTAATTAAAAAACCGGCAGCCGCGCCTGCCTACAGTGCCGTATTCAGCAATACCCTGCAAAAAATAGCAGAACAGGATTCGCGTCTGGTGGCCATAACAGCGGCTATGGCCGGCGGTACGAAGCTCGACACGTTTGCGGACAAATTCCCGGATCGCATGTTTGACGTAGGCATCGCCGAACAGCACGCTACGACGATGTCTGGAGCGCTTGCCACGCAGGGAATGAAGCCGGTGTTCGGCGTGTACTCCACGTTTTTGCAGCGGGGCTACGACCAGCTTGTTCATGACGTCTGCCGCCAGAATCTGAATGTGCTCTTTGGCATTGACCGTGCAGGACTGGTCGGCGCTGATGGAGAGACGCACCAGGGCGTGTTTGATATTGCATACCTGCGGCATTTACCGAATATGAAAATATTGATGCCGAAGGATGAAAATGAACTGCAGCATATGCTGTACTCGGCTTTCCATAATGACGATGGCCCGACAGCTGTCCGCTATCCGCGTGGTAACGGCCTCGGAGTGGAGATGGATGAAGAGTTTCAAATGATTCCTTATGGCAAATGGGAAATCGTCCGTGAAGGGACGGACTGTACGATCCTCTCGTTTGGAACAATGCTTCCAATCGTAGAGGAGGCAGCTGCTTTGTTAAGCAGTCAGGGCACAGATGTCCGTATCGTTAATGCCCGTTCAGCCAAGCCGCTTGATGATGAAATGCTCGAAGAATTAGCTGAAGAAGGTAAGCCGGTGCTGACAGTCGAAGAAGCAGCACTGAAGGGCAGCTTCGGAAGTGCCGTGCTTGAATATATGGCCGACCATGAGCATGACTCGCTTCCAATCCGCCGGATGGGCATTGCCGACTACTATGTAGAGCATGGCAGTGTGCCGGAGCTTTATGAAGAACTGGGCCTCACGCCAGAGAAAGTAGCGGAAAAAGTGGCGGCGATGACCAGTAAAGAAAGAACAAATATCCGCGGATGAATAAAGAACGCATTGATACGCTGGTAGTGCAGAAGGGACTATTTGATTCCCGGGAAAAAGCTAAACGGGCAATTATGGCAGGTCTTGTACTGGCAGATGATGAAGTGGTGGACAAGCCCGGCGCAAAAATAAGTGATGAGGCAGCTTTACGCCTGAAGGGAAAGCAGATGCCCTACGTCAGCCGGGGCGGATTAAAGCTGGAAAAAGCTATTGAGTCTTTTCAGCTGGAGCTGCAGGACGCTGTGGTGCTCGATGTCGGAGCTTCTACCGGGGGCTTCACCGACTGCGCGCTGCAAAACGGGGCTTCTATGGTATATGCGTTGGATGTCGGCTACAATCAGCTCGCCTGGAAGCTTCGCCAGGACCCCCGGGTAGAGGTGATGGAAAGAGTGAATTTCAGGTACCTGGATAAAAGTCAGCTGACGCGCGGGCTTCCCGGGCTGCTGATCGCTGACGTCTCCTTTATCTCTCTGGAAAAGCTTTTCCCGGTGATGCCGCAGGTGCTGGCCGCAGGTGCCGGCTTTTGCGTACTCATCAAGCCGCAGTTTGAAGCGGGACGGGAAAAGGTTGGCAGAAAAGGCATTGTCAGGGACCCCGCGGTGCACAGGGAAGTACTGAAAAAAACAATTCAGTCAGCCGAAAGCTATAACTTAGTGCCGGAAGCGCTCGATTTTTCACCGATTACCGGGGGAGACGGCAATATTGAATACCTGCTGTATGGTTCGGTATTAAGCGATAAGCCGTCTCCTCTTAGTGAAGAGCAAATAGAAGCTGTAGTTCGTGATGCACATGAATCATTCAAGAAAAAACTGGAACCTTCGTAAACGCCGATACCCTTCGGCTTTTTTTTTGTTTAACTCATGGTTTTGAAAGAATTTTTAAATCATGGCATGCTATTTACTCATAAACTTGTATAATTATAATGAAATAGTTATGATGAAAGTAGTTTTGCACGGGAGGTTTCGGGATGAATAAGGGACAAAGACATATAAAAATCAGGGAATTGATTTCAAATACAGACATAGAAACGCAGGATGATTTAGTAGCGAGACTCCGGGGGGACGGCTACAACGTAACCCAGGCGACGGTGTCACGGGATATTAAAGAGCTTCACCTTGTGAAGGTGCCGATGATTGATGGCAGATACAAGTACAGCCTGCCTGCCGATCAGCGCTTCAACCCTATGCAGAAATTAAAACGGGCACTCGTGGACAGCTTTGTCGGCATTGATCATTCGGAGAATTTAATTGTCATGAAAACACTGCCGGGCAACGCCAATGCTGTAGGTGCACTCATTGATAATCTGGACTGGGAAAATATTATGGGAACCATTTGCGGGGATGACACGATTCTCATTATATGCAAGCAGAAGGAAAATTCGCCGGAGATTGTAAACCGATTTTTAGAAATGCTTTAACGCTAATTGGAAATGGGGTACAGAAATGCTTGAAGAAATTTCCATCAAGAATTTTGCCATTATCGAGGAGTTAACCGTTTCATTTGAAAATGGATTAACAGTATTAAGCGGTGAAACGGGTGCCGGAAAATCCATCATCATTGATGCGATCGGCCTGCTTATCGGTGGAAGGGGATCGGCTGAATATGTACGCCACGGAGAAAAACGGGCAGAAATGGAAGGGCTGTTCCGCCTGGAGGATAACCACCCCGCAGTTGAAAAATTAGAGGCCGCAGGCATTGATATTGAAGATGATATGGTCGTTTTGCGCCGGGATATTACGCATCAGGGCAAGAGCATCTGCCGCATCAATGGTAAATTGGTGACGCTTGCTGTATTGAGGGAAACAGGCCACAGCCTCGTAGATATCCATGGCCAGCACGAACATCAGGATCTGATGCATGCTGAACGTCATCAGCAGATGCTTGACCGGTTCGGGAAAACGGAGCTTGAAGAAGCGCTTGAAGACTATCAAAAACGCTACTACCGTTTTGGACAGCTGCAGGCCAAATTAAAGCAGCTGAAGGAAAGTGACCAGGAAACAGCAAACCGGCTGGATTTTATTCAATACCAGCTTCAGGAAATTGAGGCCGCCGGCCTTCAGCCTGGTGAAGATGAAGATCTGGAAAAAGAACGTCACATTCTGGCCAACAGCGAAAAACTGTTTGAGGCGATCCGGGGAGCCTATGATCACCTGTACGGTGAAGGGAAAGCCCTCGACTGGGCAGGTATGGCCGTATCGAGCGTGGAAGAAGCCGCAGAAATCGATACAGATCTCGGAGAGCTTTCCGAATCAATCAGCTCGGCTTATTACATGATGGAAGAGGCAACGTTTACGCTTCGGGACAAAGCTGATTCCATGGCGTTTGACCCTGAGAGGTTAAACGAAGTGGAAAACCGGCTCGATGAGTTGAATAAGCTGAAAAGAAAATACGGAGATTCCGTTGAAGAAATTTTAGTGTATGCCTCCAAAATCGAAGAGGAAATCGATTCACTCGCCAATAAAGAAGAGCGAATCGCCGAATATGAGCAGGCGCTTTCCCAGGCAGCCGAAGAGCTGATTGCCGAAGCAAAAACATTAACCGATCTTCGCCGCCAGGCGGGTCATTCGCTTGCCGGCAGTGTGCAGCAGGAGCTTCAGGCACTATACATGGAGAAGGCTACAATGGAAGTGCAGATTTCACCTCTCAGCCGGGGGAAAACCTATCAGACGCCGGAGGGGGAAACGTGGGTATTTAATGAAAAGGGAGCAGACAAGATTGAGTTCCTTATTTCAGCCAATGCGGGTGAGCCGTTAAAGCCGCTCGCAAAAGTAGCTTCCGGCGGGGAGATTTCCAGGATCATGCTGGCATTGAAAACGATCCTTTCCGGCTTCCAGCACGTTACTTCCCTGATTTTTGACGAGGTTGATACGGGTGTAAGCGGCCGGGTTGCCCAGGCGATTGCGGAAAAAATCCATCTGGTTTCCAGAGGCTCCCAGGTACTTTGCATCACCCATCTGCCACAGGTAGCTGCAATGGCAGACAGCCATTTGTATATTCAAAAAGAAGAAAAAGAAGAAAGAGTCCAAACGATCGTTACACCGTTAACGTCAGATTATAAAATCGATGAAATCGCCCGGATGATTTCGGGAGTCGAAGTGACGGCACTGACAAGAGAAAATGCGACTGAACTGCTGGAAATGGCTGAAAAAGCTAAAAGCAATGTGTAGCCCCAATAGAATGTGTCCGCCTGAAAAAGACAACTGCTGAAGTTGTCTTTTTCTATGCGACACGCTATGGTAAAATAATGTCGAAAGGAAAATGGAACGTGGCAGAGCCTGCGGCAAAAGGAGCGGAAAGAAATGATACGGGTCGTAGTGGCCGACGATAACAAAGAACTCGTCGAAGTATTAATTGAACATATAGAAGAACAGGAAGACATGGAAATAGCAGGGACGGCCCATAACGGGGAAGAGGCGCTCGAGGTAGTGGAACAAAAACGGCCGGAGGTCTTACTCCTTGATATTATTATGCCGCATCGGGACGGGCTTTCTGTATTAACGGCATTAAAAAATAAACATACTGTTAACACGAAAGTTATTATGTTAACTGCATTCGGTCAGGAGGATGTAACAAAAAAAGCGGTGGAGCTCGGGGCTGCCTATTACGTTTTAAAGCCATTTGATATGGAAGCACTGATGGCAAATATCCGGGATGTGCATAGAGAAAGCCTGAATTCCCAGGTGCTGATTGAGGATATGCCGGAAAAATCTTCTGGCCGTCGGTCGGTGGAAGAACGTATTAAGGATATTATTCAATATGTTGGTATTCCCTCCCATATTAAAGGCTATGTATATATGCAGGAAGCAGTGAAACTTGTGGTGGATGATATGCAGATGATTAACGCGGTCACCAAACAGCTGTATCCTGAAATTGCCCGGAAATTTCAGACGACGCCAAGCCGGGTCGAACGGGCGTTAAGACATGCCATTGTTGTTGCATGGGACCGCGGCCATACGCAGGCAATATCCGATCTGTTCGGCTGGAGCCAGGACGGTGCCTTGCCCTACAAGCCTTCAAACAGTGAATTTATCGCAGTAGTAGCCGATCGGCTTCGCACAGAGCAGATATAAATGTGAATTTACAAAAAAAGGAGAACGAAAAATGGAATTGTTTGAACGTATGGAGCTGCACGATTATGAGCAGGTAGTTGTCTGCCAGGACCGGAATTCAGGATTAAAGGCAATTATTGCGATACATGATACGACCCTCGGCCCGGCTTTAGGTGGCACAAGGATGTGGACGTATGAGAATGAAGAAGCAGCGTTTGAGGACGTGCTGCGTCTCGCCAAAGGGATGACGTACAAAAATGCAGCAGCCGGGTTGAATCTTGGCGGAGGAAAAGCTGTGATTATAGGAGATGCCCGCGCAGATAAGAATGAAGAGATGTTTCGTGCATTCGGTCGTTATATTGAAGGTCTTGCCGGTCGCTACATTACGGCAGAGGATGTCGGTACGACAGAGCATGATATGGATATTATCCACGAAGAAACGAACTTTGTGACCGGAATTTCCCTTTCTTCTGCTTCTGGTTCGAGCGGGAATCCTTCACCGGTCACCGCACGGGGTGTGTATCAGGGCATGAAAGCAGCGGCGAAGGAAGCCTTCGATACCGACAGCCTTGCCGGCCGAACGATAGCAGTTCAGGGCGTGGGGCACGTATCATTTGAAATGTGCAGATTTCTTCATGAAGAAGGAGCCTCATTAATTGTAACGGATATCCGGGAAGCTTCAGTGGAGAGTGCTGTTCACACCTACGGAGCAACAGCAGTGGCGCCGGAAGAAATTTACGATGTTCCATGCGATATTTTCAGCCCGTGTGCGCTGGGAGGCGGATTGAATGAACGCACCATTCCCCGTCTTCAGGCAAAAGTTGTAGCAGGAGCAGCGAACAATCAGCTGCAGACGGAAGAGGACGGCATCCGTTTAGAGGATCGTGGCATCGTTTATGCCCCGGATTACATTATCAATGCAGGCGGCGTAATTAACATCGCCGACGAGCTCTACGGGTACGACCGCGAGAGAGCTATGAAGAAAGTTGACGGTATTTACGATAATATTGTTCGAGTGTTTGAAATTGCGGGACGCGACGGAATCCCATCGTTCCAGGCCGCCAATCGGCTGGCCGAAGAGCGCATTGAATCCATCAAGCGTTCAAGGAAACAGTTTCTGCCCCACTCGCGGCACATTTTAACGAACCGGTAAAGCAGCCTGAGCGCTGCTTTTTTTATTTTAGCACCAGGGTCTGTTTTACGGCTGATCAAAAGGATGTGCTATAATAATCTCCAAATGCCAAAACTTCTCTTCACCAGATCTATTTTCGTGCTATGATGAAACGGAAAAATCCATTAAAATAAAGTAGAGATAAATGAATAAAATCCTGGGTGAAAGCCCGCAGGAGGAATTTTTATGGCTAAAGAATATGACCTGGTCATATTAGGAGCTGGTACCGGCGGATATGTGGCCGCTGTGCATGCAGCAAAAAGAGGATTATCGACGGCGGTAGTAGAAGCCCGGGACATCGGAGGCACCTGCCTGCACCGTGGATGCATACCAAGTAAATCGTACTTAAAAAGCGCAGAAGTATATAAAATGATGCAGGAAAGTCTGGACTACGGCGTAGAAGCAGACAATGTGAGCCTGCAGTTCGGAAAGGTACGCGAAAAAAAGAACCAGACGGTACAACAATTACATAAAGGAGTCCAGCATCTGCTCTCTAGGCACCAGGTGGATGTATATTACGGACACGGGCGCATACTCGGGGCTTCCATATTTTCTCCAACGGCAAGCACCATTTCAGTGGAGACAGAAACAGAAGGAGAAAATATTATGCTGCAGCCCAAACAGATTATGCTCGCCACAGGCTCCCGTCCGGCGACGGTGCCAGGACTCGATATTGATGGCGAATACATTTTGTCCTCCGAGGAATTGCTCGAAGCAGAAAAGCTTCCTTCGTCAATCGTTATTGTCGGAGGAGGAGTTATTGGCGTGGAATGGGCTTCAATGCTTCAGGATTTCGGCGTAGAGGTACAGATGGTGGAACTCGGCGATCGCCTGCTTCCGATGATGGACGAGGCCGTGTCAAAAGAGGCGGAAAAACGCTTGAAGAAAAAAGGGGTCCGTGTTTATACAAATACACAGCTCGACCCTTCGTCTCTTACGAAAAACGGAGAAATAGCGGCCCGTACAGCAACCGGAGAGGCACTGGCGGCTGAGAAGATGCTCGTCGCTGTCGGAAGAAACGGCAACACGGGAGATCTGGGGCTCCACAATACAGAAGTCGAAGTACAGAACAGCTTCATCCAGACGTCCGACATGTACCAGACGAAGGAATCGCATATGTACGCTATCGGCGACGTTATCGGCGGCATGCAGCTCGCTCACGTGGCCTCACGGGAAGGCATCATTGCTGTAGAGCATATGCTCGGAAATCACCCTGAGCCCCTTAACTATAAGCACGTTCCTTCCTGTGTCTACTCGGATCCTGAAATGGCTTCCGTAGGCTGGACAGAGCGTGAAGCCGAAGATGCCGGGCTGGATATTAAAACAAGCACCGTTCCTTTTCAGGCGATAGGCAAGGCGCTAATAGAAAGTGATCCGGAAGGATTTATGAAAATGATTGTAGATAAAGACACTGAAGACGTGCTCGGCGTTCATATTGTTGGAAAAAAAGCGACCGAATTGATCAATGAAGGAGCACTTGCAGTCTATATGAATGCTGCACACCTTGAAATACAGGGAGCCGTGCATGCGCATCCGACATTGGCGGAAATTTATGCTGAAGGTGCCCTGGCTGTAGACGGAAAAGCTATTCACCACGGGTGAAATAACGAGGAGGAACGAAAATGATTCAGGAATACAGTACTCACCGGGAAGTAGGCTTAAGCGACGAAGAAGCGCTCACAATGTATGAAATTATGCTGCAGGCGAGACGTCTTGATGAACGGATGTGGCTGCTGAACCGTGCCGGCAAAATTTCTTTTGTTGTCTCCTGCCAGGGCCAGGAAGCGGCGCAGGCGGCTGCAGCTATGGCACTTGACCGTGATAAGGACTACCTGCTCCCGTATTACCGTGATTTTGGTCTCGTCATGGCATTTGGAATGACTGCAAAGGACTTGATGCTGGCAGCTTTTGCTAAACAGGGAGATCCCAACTCTGAATCCAGGCAGATGCCGGGCCATTTCGGCCAGCGGAAAAACCGTATTGTGACCCAGTCCTCTCCGGTAACTACTCAGATTCCACATGCTGCCGGGTTCGGACTGGCAGCTAAAATGAAAAACAAGGATTTTGTTACGATGGTCACGTTTGGCGAAGGCTCCTCCAACCAGGGAGATTTTCATGAAGGTATGAATTTTGCTGGCGTTCATGATCTTCCGGTCGTGTTTTTCTGTGAAAACAATAAATACGCTATTAGCGTGCCACTCAGTAAACAGCTCGCCTGCGAGCATGTTGCTGACCGTGCAAAGGGCTACGGCATGCCGGGAGTAACCGTGGAGGGCACGCGTCCGTTTGAGGTGTATAAGGCAATGAAAGAAGCGGTGGACCGTGCGCGGGACGGTAAAGGTCCGAGCCTTGTGGAAGCGCTTGTGGCAAGACTCACACCTCATTCAAGCGATGATAACGACAAACTGTACCGTAGTGTCGAAGAAATGGATGAGGAAAAGCAGACCGATGCAGTTGTAGCTTTTGCCGATTACCTGCGGACAGAAGGGATACTTACCGAAGACAAAGAGCAGGCGATGGAGCAGCGGATTCGCGAGGAAGTGGATGCCGCCACGGATGCCGCTGAAGCAGCAGAATACCCGGCTGTCGAGACGCTTGGGCAGTATGTTTACGAGGAAGAAGGGAACTAATATGGCAGTCATGTCTTATATTCAGGCAATCAATACAGCGATGAAAGAAGAAATGGCGCGTGATGAAAATGTGTTCGTACTGGGCGAGGATGTCGGTCTGAAGGGCGGGGTCTTCCGTGCCACCGAAGAACTGCACAGCACCTACGGAGACCAGCGCGTCATCGACACTCCGCTCTCCGAATCAGCGATCGCAGGAGTGGGCATAGGAGCTGCGATGTACGGCCTCCGCCCGGTAGCGGAGATGCAGTTTGCAGACTTTATTATGCCGGCAGTCAACCAGATTGTGTCCGAAGCAGCGAAAATCCGGTACCGTTCCAACAATGACTGGTACTGCCCGATTACGATCCGGGCACCGTTTGGCGGCGGAGTGCACGGCGCCCTATATCATTCCCAGTCAGTAGAGGCGCTGTTTGCAAACACGCCGGGACTGAAAGTCGTGATTCCGTCCACCCCTTATGACGCGAAAGGGCTGTTGAAGGCTTCGATCCGGGATAACGACCCGGTGCTGTTTTTTGAGCATAAGCGTGCGTACCGGATGCTTAAAGACGAGGTACCGGAAGAAGACTACACGGTGCCAATCGGAAAAGCGGCGGTCAAACGGGAAGGCACTGATGTCACCGTGATTACATACGGACTGTGTGTGCATCTGGCCAATCAGGCCGCCGATACACTTGCCGCAGAAGGCATTGATGTGCATTTGGTGGATCTGAGAACCGTCTATCCAGTCGACCAGGAAGCAGTCAAAGAAGCCGCAGCTAAAACAGGAAAGGTGCTGCTTGTCACCGAGGATAACCTCGAAGGAAGCATCATGAGTGAAGTGTCGGCCATCATTTCCGAACACAATTTATTTGATCTCGATGCCCCGGTCCGGAGACTGGCTGCTCCCGATGTTCCGGCCATGCCTTACGCTCCGACACTTGAAAAAGAATTTTTAATGAACACGGATAAAATCACGACAGCGATACGAGATTTGGCGGAATTTTAGGAGGGTATCAAGGATGCGCAAAGAAGTAACCATGCCGCAGCTCGGGGAAAGTGTCACCGAAGGCACGCTATCCCAGTGGCTTGTAAAACCGGGCGATAAAGTAAAAAAATATGACCCCATCGCAGAAGTACTTTCGGATAAAGTGAGTGCAGAGATCCCGAGCTCTTATACAGGCGAAATCAGCGAACTCGTCGCTGAAGAAAACGAAACAGTGGCTGTGGGCACGCTCATATGCTACGTGGAAACAGAAGAAGCACAGCCGGCCGCGGCAGAAGAAACTGAGAAGCCTTCTGCAAAAACGGAACAAACGGCTCCGGCACAACAAACAGCCGGGGAGGACGAGAAGTCGATGAAAAAAAGGTATTCGCCGGTGGTATGGCGTCTCGCCCAGGAGAACGGTCTGGAGCTTGAAGAGATTGAAGGCTCCGGTAGACAGGGGCGCATTACAAAAAAAGATGTTGAAAAAGCGATCCGGGAAGGAGCAGAAAAAACCAAACAGGAAGAAGCTGCACCTTCGCCATTTCCAATCTATTCAACAAAGCCTTCTGAAAATCAGGAGGAGCGTGAAGGCGACACTATTATTCCGGTAACCGGAGCAAGAAAAGCCATTGCAGACAACATGGTGAAAAGCAAGCAGGAAATTCCACACGCCTGGACAATGATTGAAGTAGACGTGACGGATTTGGTAGCGTACCGGAACAGTGTGAAGGACGAGTTTAAACAAAAAGAAGGCTTTTCGCTGACGTATCTGCCGTTTTTTATGAAGGCTGTGTCCGAATCCCTGCAGCTGTTTCCGAGTCTTAATTCCACCTGGGACGGGGACCGGATTATTCAGCGCAAGGAAGTGAATCTGTCGATGGCTGTGGCCAGCGAGGAAGCTCTTTATGTCCCGGTCATCAAACGGGCAGACGAAAAAAACATCCGAGGTCTCGCCCGGGATATGCAGTCTCTGGCCACTAAAGTCCGCCAGGGGACCATTAAGGCAGAAGAAATGAGAAGCGGGACGTTCACGGTGAACAACACTGGTTCATTCGGCTCGGTGCAGTCCATGCCGATTATTAATCACCCGCAGGCAGCCATTCTTTCTGTGGAATCGATCGTAAAACGACCGGTTGTCATGCAGGGGGATATGATAGCGATACGCTACATGGTTAACCTGTGTCTTTCCCTGGATCACCGGATTTTGGACGGCCTGCTGTGCGGACGGTTTTTAGCTGATTTAAAGCAGCGGCTTGAAAATTATAAAGGCACCGAAAACATTTAAGAGAGGTTCCCCGAGGGAGCCCCTCTTTTTTGGGCATAAAAAAGAATCGTTCTTATTTACAAACGGACTCCTCTGCGCTAAAATCAATGTACATACAAAACGTAATCATTACGATAAAGAGGTGCAATGATGAAAAAACTATTTGTTTTAGGGGCAGCTGGGGCAGCCTTTATTTCTTTAAGCGCATGTGGTTCAGCAGATACTCAGGAAGAACAGGGAACAGAAGGTGAGGAAAAGCTCGAAGTGTACACCACACTTTTTGCCTGGGAAGACTTCACAAAACAGATCGGCGGCGATCATGTGAATGTAGAAAACGTCGTACCTGCAGGGTCGGATGCGCATACATATGACCCAACGCCGCAGACACTAACAAACATTGCGGAGGGAGATATGTTTGTTATGACTGGAAACGGGATGGAAGGGTTTGCCGACGAAGTGGAGAGTACTATTGGTAATCAGGATGTACAGATAGCCAGGGTGGCAGAGGCGGCCGGCGAGGAGGAAGCCCATGATCATGAGGAGGGCGAATCTGAAGAAGAACACGCTGAGCATGCTGAAGAAAGCCACAGCGGGGAAGAGCACGACCACAGCGGTACGGACCCTCACGTATGGATCGACCCGGTTCAGGCGAAAGAAGCAGCCGGCGTGATTAAAGACCAGCTGGTAGAGGCGGATCCAGATAATGAGCAGGCCTATGAAAGTAATTATGAGGAACTGTCGGCGGAGCTCGATGAATTAGATGAGCGGTTCCAGACTCTTGTGAATGAAAGCAGTAAAAATCAATTTATTGTTTCCCATGCAGCATATGGGTACTGGGAAGAACGATACGGATTGGAAGAAATTGCTGTTAACGGCGTAAACGCCCAGAGTGAACCTTCCACGCAGGAAATTAACAATATCATCGACACAGCAGAAAAAAATGACCTGAACGCCATTATGGTGGAGGAAAACATCCCTTCTGACACCACAGATGTTCTTCAGGAAGAAATCGGAGCAGAAGTGTATACGCTGAATAATCTCGAATCAGCCAGCGATGAAGAGATTGCTGATGGCGCGAGCTACGTATCATTAATGAATCAAAATATCGATAACCTTGAAAAAGCATTGAACGAATAACTTTTCAAGCTTCTCACTTGTGATTTCCTGTTCTTATCCGCTACAATATAGGTATTCGGTGAAGGAAAGGAAGGATTTTAATGAATTTTGATTTTTACGTTAATGATATAGTACAAGCTTCCCGGGATGAAATCGAAGAAGCGGGCTACCAGTCTCTTCGTACCCCGGAAGAAGTTGATGAAGTGTTGAACAAGGAAGGCACGACACTTGTTATGGTAAACTCCGTGTGCGGCTGTGCTGGAGGCATTGCCCGTCCGGCAGCAGCTTACATGACAAATTATGATACGAAGCCGGACCGGCTTGTGACCGTGTTCGCAGGTCAGGATAAAGAAGCGACCGAGCAGGCCCGTTCTTACTTTACAGGATTCCCGCCGTCGTCCCCATCGTTTGGGCTCTTAAAAGACGGAGAATTGGTGCGCATGGTTGAGCGTCATGAAATTGAAGGCCACGAGCCGATTCAGGTTGTTCAAAAACTCGAAGAAGCTTTCGATCAATACTGCACAAAATAAAAAGTGCCCTCCGGGGGCGCTTTTTTTTGTAAAAAAAAGCTCCTTCCTAAAGAAGGAGCCTGTAGAATTTATTTTTCCAAATGATAGATGTTGCCGTCCTGCTCTACAGTAGTATCAACATCCGGAAATACAATTTCGCTTGTTTTCGGCTCGAATTCCTGGGAAGTTTCAAAACCAACCCGATAGTCATTACTTTTTGTTGAAGGGCCTTCCTCTTTTGTCACACTGTACCATAGTGTTTTGCCATTAGAAGCGATTGTTGTCTGCGGTTCTCCTACGTTAGCTTTAAATGTTACTTCTGCCATATGCTATCCCTCTTTCTTCGTGTAAGATCTATTAAGGATTCTTCCCTCTGGAGCTTTTGATTTAAACGTCAATTGCAAAAATAAGAAATGGCAGGGAAGTGCCTTGACGCTCAGCTTTATATTCGTGGTATACTGTTTCGGAATACATAAATGAAAAGGGCGGAGACAAATGATTCAGACGCATTATGAAAAAATTCAGGAATACTTAAACATGAATGAAGAGATTTCGTACGAAGAGTTCCGTGATTACTACCAAAACGTCATCGATGAACTTGATGCAAACGCATCCGGCTATGAAGAAGATCAGGTGTGGAAGGCCTTGTTTATTACCGAGAGCATCATGTCCAATGCGGAAGACCGCCAGAAGCGGACGAAAAAAAAGCAGGAGTCCAAGAAGTTCGGAAAGATGCAGGAACGTTCCAGAGTGTATTCCCAGCATTTTACTAAAAGACTTCAGGAAGCAGGGTACAGTGAAGAGGATATCAACGAACAGTTTGAAAAAATGCTCGAAGGCTCTCCCGGGGAAGTGTAATTAAAAAATGGGTTGACTTTCATATTCGTTCATTGGTATAGTATTCATTGTCTTGTTAAAACATATGACAAAAGCGCCTATGGTGAAAGGGATATCACTCGAGATTCCGGTTCTCGCATTCCAGGTTCGAGTCCTGGTAGGCGCACCAATGAATAAATGTGTAAGCAAAGGAGCTATTCCTTTGCTTTTTTATTTGTTTTTAGGCTGGTACGAATGCAGAAGAGGGCGCTGCCGGGATGAAAGGCGCCAGTCAGTTTCCCTCTGCCTGTGTTTACGATATAATATAAGAACGAATGAATAAACTGAGAGGTTTTTTAGATGGGGAGATTCCGAATTGGATATCGGACGCTGAAAACAGCAGTAGGCACGGCTATATCCGTATACATTGCCCAGCTGCTGCAGCTGGATTATTACATATCAGCAGGTGTCATTACCATTCTTTGTATTACAACGACTAAAAGGGGCTCTCTGACTGTCAGCATTGAACGACTCGTTTCCTGTGTGATTGGGCTTGGGGTCGCTAGTGTATTCTTTGAACTGATAGGCTATAATCCGGTGGCCATCGCTGCACTCTTTCTCATCAGTATTCCACTCAGCGTAGCAGCAAACGCTGCCCGGGGTATCGTCACAAGCAGTGTTATCGTCCTGCACCTTTATACAGAAGAACAGGTAAGCGCAGGTATCTGGATGAACGAGCTCGCGATTATTTTTATCGGCATTGGGGTAGCTTTAATTATGAACCTTTATATGCCGAGCAGTGAAAAAAGTCTGGCCCAGGACCAATTAAGCCTTGAAGACGCTTTTCGCAAAATTTGGGAGGAATACGCAAACTACCTTCGTTTTGGAGATAATATCTGGGACGGGGCAGAATTTTCGGATGCAGCGAAGATTATTGATGAAGCTAAAGGAAAAGCCCTGAGAGATATAGACAACCACTTCCTCCGGGATGACGACTACTTTTATCACTATTTCCGTATGAGGGAAAAACAGTTCTCGGTACTCGAGAGTATCCTGCCGTTTATTTCTTCGATTGATCAGTCAGTGCCTCAGGGCCATAAAATGGCTGATTATATGGATGAATTAAGCGACGCTGTTTCCCCGGGTAATACTGCCGGCTATTTTTTATACCGTCTTGACGAAATGAAGTATGAAATTCAGCAGATGGAGCTGCCTAAAACAAGGCATGAATTCGAAATACGTTCCTCTCTGTTTTATATTTTGTATGAAATTGAAGAATACCTGCTCATTAAAAAAATGTTTAAGCCCGATCCGAAGCGTACGCATACAATATCGGGCAAACGATTAAACAGACAGATGGCACGCAGAAACAAATAAAAAGCAGAACAAGTAGGTATGAAAACCCGCAAGTTCTGCTTTATCCGATACATACAAGGATTGACGTTTATTTAAAACATCACCGCTCCGCCCATTAACAGGCTGCTGCCGACAAGCGCAAAGATCATAATGTAAATAATGACTTTCTGCATTCTAACCCCCGCTTTCAATAAAAACTGATGCTCAAATTATAACACAGCAGGCAAAAAAATATATAATAAACCTAAGCAACCCGCAAAGGAGTTATAATAGTGATGGCAAATCAGGAACGTTTAATACAGGAATTTATCGAACTGGTGCAGATAGACTCGGAAACGAAGCATGAAGCCAAAATCGCAGATGTCATCAAACGCAAATTCCAACAGCTTGGCCTCGAGACAAAAGAAGATAATGCCAAAGCCCTGACAGGACACGGAGCAGGAAACCTGGTCTGTACGTTAAAAGGTACAGACAGCACAAAGCCGGCAATTTATTTCACCTCTCACATGGATACAGTCGAACCGGGGAAAGGTATTGAACCCGAAGTGCAGGATGAATATATCGTTTCAAGCGGGGAAACCATTCTCGGAGCTGATGACAAAGCAGGGATTGCGGCGATGCTTGAAATGATAAAAGTACTTCAGGAAGAAGATGAGCCTTATGGTGATGTTCAGTTTATCATCACAGTCGGGGAAGAGTCCGGCCTTGTGGGCGCAAAGCATCTTGATACCGGGCTTGTGCACGCCGATATGGGTTATGCGCTTGATAGTGACGGACCGGTTGGCACGCTCGTCACGTCAGCGCCGTACCAAACGAAAATGCACGCGACTATTTACGGAAAGAAAGCGCACGCAGGTGTGGAGCCGGAAAAAGGCATTTCAGCCATCAGTGTTGCTTCTAAAGCAGTGACTAAGATGCCGCTTGGACGAATTGATGAAGAAACAACAGCCAACATCGGAAGCTTTGCCGGAGGCACGCAGACAAATGTCGTATGTGATGAAGTCGTGATTTCTGCTGAAGCACGCTCCTTTAAACCGGATAAGCTGAGCAGACAGATAGCTGCGATGCGCGGGGCTTTCGAAGAAGCAGCAGAAGAAATGGGCGCCGAGGCATCTATTGACATACAGCCAATGTATGAAGGATACGTGCTGGCTGAATCAGATGATGTGGTGCAGCGTGCTGTGCAGGCCGCAAACCGGCTCGATGTGGAGCCGAGAACTGTACAGAGCGGAGGCGGCAGCGATGCCAACGTGATTTCCGGCTACGGCATACCTACCATCAATCTGGGCGTCGGGTATGAAAATATCCACACTACGGAAGAACGGCTGCTTATAAAAGAATTTGTGAAAGTACCAGCGTTTATGGCGGCCATTGTAACTGGACCGGCAGAAGACGCGTAAAGGAGGACAGTATACGCGTGGATATTCATCGTCTTCAGGGAAATATTAAATCACCGCTCCCCAGTGTAAAGGAGAGAAAAGCCGAAAAGAATCCGTTTTCGGAAATGATGCAGACCGAACAGTCCAAAACTTTCAACCGGCAGATGGGTATCATGCTCGAACAGCTCGATCAGCAGGGCAGGCGTTTGATGGAGCACCAGACCATTCCAGAGTTAAAAGAATATAAACGCCTTGTAAGAGAAATTATTACAGAGCTCAAGGACTACGGATTGAACCTGCATGAAGAAAGGTCGTTTGGCAGCGACGGACGGCTCAAAACCCATCAGCTGATTGAAAAGATTGATAAAAAATTAGTGGAAATGACAGACCAGATGCTGCAGCAGGAACAGGAGCCCCTCTCCCTTCTCGATATGACCGGGGAAATAAAAGGCATGATTATACATCTCTACGGATAAAGGAGGGCATCTATGAGTATAAAGGTTTTATTCATCTGTTTAGGAAACATCTGCCGTTCGCCAATGGCAGAAGCGCTTTTGCAAAAGCACCTGCAGGAAGCAGGAGTGGAAAATAAAATCAGCGTGGATTCAGCCGGTCTCGGTGATTGGCATGCAGGCTCGCCTCCGCATAAAGGAACGATTGGTGTGCTCGAACAGCATGGTATTCATGCCGGTCCGGGAACCGCCCGGGTCGTGCAGTCCGGAGAAGAAGCCGACTATATTGTAGCTATGGATGAACAGAACCTTGAGATGCTTCAGGACTTTCACGTTTCCACTAAAGACGGCAGGGTATGGAAACTGTTGGACTTTCACCCTGAGCGTCGGAGTGAAGACGTCCCTGACCCTTATTTCGATAATAATTTCGACCACGTGTTTGAACTGGTTAATACGAGTACCTTTCATTTATTACAATGGATCAGAGAGCAGGAGAATGTATAATGGAGCATATTCAAAAAGCGATACGATACGTGGATCCGCAGGCAGAAGTAACCAATATAGCAGGCCTCTCCGGGGGAAGCATCAGCTCTGCCTACCGGGTGGATACAAACAAGCGCTCCTATTTTTTGAAATGGAATGAAGAGGCGCCGTATGATTTTTTCCGCCAGGAAAAACGCGGGCTCGAATTTCTGCGTGAATCGGAAGCGGTGCATGTGCCTGATGTACTACACTGGTCGAAGAAATTTATTATTATGGATATTATTCAGGGAAGAGGGGACAGCCGCACGGACGAGTGGCTGGGCATCGACCTGGCCAATCTTCATCAATCCTCCGGATATTATTTCGGCCTTGAGGAGGATAACTTTATCGGGGAGCTGCCGCAGGAGAATTCCTGGGAAACAAGCTGGGTGCGTTTTGTAAGGGATCACCGCCTGCGGCCGCAGATGGAAATCGCCAGATCCCTGGGCAAATTGACTGACGAACGGTCCCGCCGCCTGCGCTATATTCTGGACCATCTCGAAGAATGGATACCCGACGACCGGCAGCCGGTTAAGCTGCACGGAGATCTTTGGGCCGGCAATTGGCTCACAGGAGAAGAAGGGCGTCCATATTTGATTGACCCCGCCTGCTGGTATGGAGACTACGAATTTGATCTTGCCTTTACACGGCTGTTTGGAGGATTTTCTGAACGGACGTATGAAGCATATGAAACCATCCAGCCGGTGGAAGCTGAATTTGAAGAACGGATGCCTCTCTATCAGTTATATTATTTGCTCGTCCATTTAAACGTGTTCGGGGAAATGTACGGGGCGCAGGTGGATCGGGTGCTTGCATTATACAGCAGAAGCAGTTGAACGGGGCCTTTCTTTCTGAAAGGTCTTTTTTTATGCTTTTACAATGTCTATTTTCCCGGGCTTTTGGGCAGGTTGAGAATGCAAAAAAACGGGAATAAAACTTTGGACATGCATATAAGGTTTTGACAGAGAGGGGCTTTTTGGAGTGAGAGAGACACGAATTGCGGTGATTGGAGCGGGCCCCGGAGGACTTACCGCTGCCATGCTGCTGCAGAGTCAGGGTTTTCAGGTAAGTGTGTTCGAAAAGGATGATAAGCCAGGCGGACGCACGTCCCACGTGGACGTTGACGGCTACCGCTTTGATAAGGGTCCGACATTTTTAAGTATGCCTCATATTGTTGAGGAAATTTTTTCGGCAACCGGAAAGGATCTGGCTCACTATATTTCGTGGAACTACCTGGATCCGATGTATGAATTATTTTTCGAAGATTCAAGCTTCCGGCCGACTTCCGATAAGCAGGAAATGAAGCGAAGGATCGCTGCTTCCTTTCCGGGCGATGAAAAGGGATATGACCGTTTTATGCATGATCTGGGTAAACGGTGGGATGCGCTTCTGCCGGTACTTGAGCATGAGCACGGGTCGCTGCTTGACTATATGAAGCCCCGAACGCTTAAAGCCCTGCCGCACCTGGCGCTCGGCAAGTCTGTGTATGACGTGTTGAGCCAGTATTTTTCCGATGAGCGGCTGAAGCTTTCTTTTACCTTTCAGTCCAAATATTTAGGAATGTCACCGTGGGACTGCCCGGGGGCCTTCAGCATTCTTTCCTATATGGAGCATGAATACGGTATTGTTCATCCTACTGGAGGATTGAACCAGATACCAAAAGCAATGGCTAAAGCATTTGAAGAAGACGGCGGCCATCTTTACCTGAACACGCCAGTTAAAAAAATCCGTACGAAAAAACAGCAGGCGGTGGGTGTAGAGCTTGAAAACGGAGAAGTGTTTGGAGCAGACGAGGTGGTGGTGAATGCGGATTTCGCCTATGCAGCTACCGAATTGTTCGATGAGCCTTTGAAGAAGTGGAAAAAAGAAAAAGTGGCTAAAAAAGACTATTCCTGCTCCGCGTTTATGCTTTATGCCGGTGTTGACACTACTTATCCGGACGCGGCCCACCATTCTATCGTCTTTTCTAATGATTATAAAAAAAATGTGGAAGAAATGATTCATGAAAAAATTGTTTCGGACGATCCGTCAATCTATATTCATAATCCGGCTGTTACCGACGACACGCTGGCGCCTGCCGGAAAATCGCCAATTTATATGCTTGCCCCGGTTCCGAACAACCAGAGCGGCATCGACTGGGAGAATAACAAAGACAGCTTCCGGGACCTGGTGCTTGATCAGGTGGAGAGCCGTTCGCCGTTTAAGGGACTCCGGGACCACATTGAGGTGGAAAAAATTTATACGCCTACAGACTGGCAGCTCGACAGTAACGTATACGAAGGGGCTGTATTCAATTTATCCCACCGATTAAATCAAATGATGTATTTCCGTCCTCATAACAAGTTCGAGGATGTTGGAAGCTGCTGGCTGGTGGGTGGAGGTACGCATCCCGGAAGCGGTCTGCCGACGATTATCGTATCCGGCAGGATTACTGCTCAGGCACTGACGGCCAAATATTCCAGGGAGCGGGCGCAATGAAAAATATTATCGTGGGAAGCGGTATCGGCGGTCTTGTGACAGCTCTCTACAGAACTCAGGCAGGCGAAGAAGTAACAATAGTGGAAAAAGATAAAGAAGCAGGCGGAAGAATCAAATGGGTGAAGCAGGACGGGTTTAAAGTCGATGAAGGACCGACCATCGTTCTTTTGCCCGAAACTATTAAGGGGATACTTGCTGAAGCAGGGATGGACCCGGAAGTGCTTGAAATGGAGCGGATTGACCCTTTGTACCGGATGGTTTTCGCCGATGGCACGGAATTTTACAAATGGAGTGATCCTGAAAAACAGAAAGAAGAGCTGGCCCGGACTTTTCCGGGGGAAGAAGAGAATTTTGAAAGGTTTATGCACGATATGAAGAGAAATTTTCTCCAGGGGGAAAAGGATTTTTTATCCCGGTCATTTATGCGCAAACGCGAGTTTTTCACGGCGGCCAATATTCGTTCCCTGTGGCAGATGAAAGCTTATCAGTCGGTTAGAACCCAGGTGGCCGATTACTTTACCGATCCCCGGCTCCGGGACGCCTATTCCCTGCAGACGCTCTACATTGGCGGCAACCCTGCCGCCACTCCCGGTATTTACTCCCTGGTCTCCTTCAGCGAGCAGTATCACGGCATCTGGTATATCCACGGAGGCTATGCGATGCTGATTGAAAAAATTAAAGAAGAGCTGGATCGTCGCGGAGTGATCTTTCGGTTTGAAGAAACAGCATTAAGCATTCAGGCGAAGGGAAAGACTTTTACTGCTCTGAAAACGGATAAGCGGGTAGAGCCGGCAGAACGGCTCATCTGCAACTGCGAGCTGCCGGCAGCAGAACAGCTGGTGGAAAATAAATCACAAAAAAAATATACTTCTTCATCAGGATGCTTGCTAATTTACTTAGGATTAGACAAAATATATACAAAGGCATCTATTCACCAGTTTTTTATGGGCAGCAATTTTGACCACCAAATGAAGCAGGTTTTTGAAACTAAGGAATTACCAGAAGAGCCAAGTATTTATGCATTCCACCCGTCTTTAATAGACTCTGCCCTCGCCCCGGAAGGTAAGAGTGTACTGTATCTGCTCGTTCCCGTACCATCAGGAGATAACATCGACTGGGAGGTGCAGGAAGAGTTTATTCAGTCTGTTTTAGAGACGGTCGAGAAAAAAGGATTCCCGCACCTACGTTCTTCGATTCAGTGGATGCAGGTCCGGACGCCTCAGGACGCCGGCAGATACGGGTTGTATGAAGGAGGCAGCTTTGGCATAGCTCCGAGCTTTGCCCAGTCAGGTGCATTCCGGCCGCAGCTTAAGCCGTTCTCCTACAGCAACGTATACGCTGTGGGTGCTTCTACGCACCCCGGTGGCGGTGTCCCAATTGTCATGCAGGGAGCAAAACTGTTAGCGGAGCATCTCGGGACAGGGAGAAAGCAGGATATGTTCTGATATACACTCGGCAGGGGACCAGCCATCGCTTGGCTTCTGAAACGCGGGAGAGGGGATGAGAAGTATGAAATCAACGTTAGAAGAAGCATACGAAGAATGTCATCGTATTATTGCAATGCACAGTAAAACTTTTTCGAAGGCATTTGATATTCTGCCGCTTGAAAAAAGACAGGGCGTCTGGGCCGTTTATGCTTTTTGCCGGGCCGTCGATGATATTGTGGATGAAGGGGAAAATCCGGAGCAGGAATTAAAGGAATTTGAAACGATGTTTCATCAGTTTCTCCGCGATCCATTCTATCAGCCGTCCCTGCAATGGATTGCCCTGAGGGATACTTTCGAACGATTCGATATGGAAGTACAGCCTTTTATAGATATGATTCAGGGCCAGTATATGGATTTGGAAAAAATTTTTTATTACACATTGGAAGAAGTTGAAGGGTATTCCTATTATGTAGCAGGCACTGTAGGGCTGATGCTTCTGCCGATCCTTTCCCCCGAGCGTTTTGAACATCTGAAGCCGGGCGCTATCGCCCTTGGAAAGGCGATGCAGCTGACCAATATCCTTCGCGATGTAGGTGAAGACCTGGAGCGGGGGCGCATATATTTTCCGGTTGAAATACTCGAAAAGCATGGCTATACCACCAGGGATCTTCACCAGCACCGCCTTGATTCCTCATTTGTCCGGGCGTGGGAGGATACTGCCGCACGGGCAGAAGAGCTGTATACAGAGGCACTTGAATCTGTTGAACAGTATCCAAAGGATGCAAGGTATCCCGTCAAAGGCGCTGCTTATATGTATCAGGCCATTTTGGAATCAGTACGGAAAAACAACTACCAGGTGTTTAAGGAGCGGGCCTACGTTTCCAAACGGGATAAATGGAGTATTTTAAAAAGACTATCCTCCTAAAGAATGCTAAGCAGGCCGGGGAGTAGTCCCAAAAGTCTTCAGGCAGAAACTCTGCCTGTTTTTTCTTGGGTGAAAAACGAATCCTTAAAATGGTATTTTATGTATGATAAAATAAATATGAATACATAATACTGGAACCGCGGGATGTTATTATATCCGGCGGTTTTATTCTGTTTATGTACAGATACAGCAGGGGGAATTTTATGAAAAGACGTGTCACGCTGCTGGCAGCCGGGATCTTCATTTTCACCGCAGTGCTCAGCATTTATGTAGTGTATCCATGGCTTGAAGAAATGGAAAAACAGACAGCCGGAGCAGAGCAGGAGGAAGAAAATAACTCGGAAAAAGAGGCAGACAAGGAGCACCAGCTGACAAAAGCAGAAAAGAAAGTACAGCGGGAAGGGGAAATGAAAAATTATATTGCTGCCCGGCATGACCGATGGAATGACCTGACGGGCTACGGTGGTGAAAAAATGGTGGATGCAGAAAACATTCAGGAGCCTGAAGAAAAAATAGAAAAGCTGAAGTCACTGGCTGCGCAGACAGACAATCGGGATTTAGCGAGGGATCTTCGCAATGCTGCCGGCTGGAATGAACGCTTTCAGCAGAAAGAGCAATCTGATTTAGAAGAAGAGCAAACGGCAGAAACGATTCACCGTATATTTCATGATCTGGATGTATACTATAACGGCCACGGAAAAGAGCCATTTGGTGTTACGCATGTAGACGACGGAAAGTATGCGGAAAAAACTGATATATGAGCGGGGCATAAAAAAACCACCAGGGCCGTACCCGGTGGTTTAACTCGTTTTAGAAAATCTTTTGCTTTCTCCGCGGAGAAAAGCTTAGCTATTGCTATTTGGGTCACGCTGGTTTTTTCCTTCTTCCTGCGGCTCAATATCGGCCTGGTTGTCTTTGCGCTTAATTTCTTCTTCCGGAGACTCCTGGATATTTTGGCTGCCACTAGTTTCAGAAGAAGAGGCGCTGGAATTATTAGAGGAAGAATCAGAAGAAGAAACCTGCTCTGCGCCCTGTTTTGCCTGATCCTTGACTCCTTCGAGCTCCTGCTCGGCTTCTTTAGCTGTGTCAGCTACATCCTTCAGCTCATCGCCAGCTTCTTTAGCTGTAGATACGACGCCTTCAGAGTCTTTTTTCACCTGCTGGATTTGTTCAATGATGTCTTTGCCGTAATCATTGTAAATCTCCTGCAGCTGGGTCGTTACTTGCTTAGCAAGCTCCACTGTGCGCTGAAAGCGGCTTTTCAGTTCCTCTGTGTCGACTTCCTGGTTCGCTTTGTTTACTTTATCCTTAATGCCTTCGCTGCTGCTATCATTGTTGCTGGTACTTCCTGAGCCTTTCGTATACCAGTAGACGCCTCCCCCGATAGCAGCGGCTGATAGGGCAATAATCGGCAGTGTTTTTCTGGATGATGTGTTACTCATTATATCTACTCCTTTTTGTTTAAAATATGGAAGCAATGGTTCAGGAAATTAAAAAAAGAGTCAGCAAAGAAAAAGCTTTCTTCTGCTGGCTCATGGGTTAGCTTATTATCCAACCATTACCGCCGTGCTCAATATTCAAAGTAAGAATGAACTATAAACATATATCCTTTATGCTTTTTCAATAAACATCCTTTTGAGTTTTTGCATAGACATTGTTGTTAACAAAATTTCTGATGATGGCATTCACTTCGCCGGCAGCTCTGGTAGGAAGCTGGTGTACCTTTCCCTGAATATGCACATTTTGCATGTGAGGGAGCCGGGATTTAAAATCATGCTGATGCTTTTTTACAAACACATCGTTGCTGCCAAATATCGTAAGCACGGGGCAGGTAATATGAGGGAGAAAGCCGGTGCTGTCATAATGCCTGCCATTCAAGTACATTTGCTCCATAATGCCGGGATCGCTGTTCTCAATATTTTTTTCGATGCGTGCCTGCTGGTCCTGCTTTTTGGTATGAGAAAAGGCAAGGCCTTTGCCAAGTGTACCGAGCAGGTTTTCATACGTGCTCCAAATGCCAAGGCGGAATTTTCCGGCCAACAGAAACGTTCGTACTTTGGGAAAGCTGCTGATTAATACGAGCGCTTTCGTCTTTTCGGGATATTTGTAAGCAAATTCCTGAGCTGGCAGGCCGCCAAAGGAATAGCCGCAAAGAATAACCTGGTCAGCCCCAAGATGAGATATAAGGGCGTAAATATCCTCCGTCCACTGTCTGATGGTGCCGTCAGCGGCTTCACTGCGTTCGCTTCTGCCGTTTCCCCGTGGATCAAAGGTAACAACCCGAAACTGGTCTTCCAGCGGGTGCTGCTGCTCAAAAGCCGCGCAGCCGAGACCGGGAGGGGAAATAAACACAAGCACGGGCCCCTGGCCCCGCTGTTCATAATAGAGTGATGTGTTTTTTGAAGTGAAATATGGCATAAACAGGCTCCTTCGGCTCTCGTCAGCCGTAAAATTAAAAGTTCCATTCTATCTGTCTTTTTACCTTCAGTCTATATAACTAAACTTCAGAAATGGAAGAGGGCTATTAAAAAAAGCCCTTTAAGCTTTCATCTGCTTAAAGGGGCCTGAGGTTGTGTGTGAAGCTGTACTTCATTAATGTTTAACGTTCTTTCACCGTTTCATCTGCTGATTTCGGACTGGATAAAAACCAACCGCTGACCGCGATCACAACGAGGACAATATAAAAGGAAGCCTTCCACAGCGGTGAATGAGAGAATGCTTCCGGAATAATGTGCAGGGAAGGGTGACTCAAAGCGTAAACTGCGAGTTTGACACCGACCCACCCTACGATAACGAAGGCGGTTATTTCAAGGCCTGGACGTTTTTCAAGCAGGGTAACAAATTTACCGGCGGCAAAACGCATAATGACGACTCCAATTAATCCGCCGAATAAAATCACCGCGAAGATTCCGCCGTCAAGACCGCCAATTGCCGGAAGACCGGAGGCTGGAAGAGTAATAGCGAGAGCAACTCCTGCAAGAATCGAATCGACGGCAAACGCAATATCTGCGAGCTCTACTTTAAAAACAGTCTTCCAGAAGCCGGGCGATTTAGTTTCCTGTGCGTCAGCAGTCACGTTTTGCTGCTGGCGGTGGCGGACCATATGCCTAATAATATGATTAATAGCGATATAAAGAAGGTAGGCCGCACCGATAGCCTGCACCTGCCATACCCCCGCCAGAAAACTGATGATAAACAGCGATCCAAACCGGAAAAGAAAAGCGCCAAACAACCCGTAAAAAAGAGCTTTTTTACGCTGTTTTTCAGGCAGATCCTTAACCATTACCGCCAAAACCATCGCGTTATCAGCTGCCAGTACACCCTCAAGCAGGACCAGAATAACCAAAACCCAGCTGTATTCCATCAATAAACCTATATCCATTTCTTTTCTCCCCTTATGAGAAAAGGCATGGAAAAAGCCTTTTCCCTGATTGATTCGAAGGAAAAGGCATCAAAAAAACCTTTCCCTCCCCCGAAATTGCTGCGGAGAAGAAAAGGTCTCGCTTATAGTCTGGTAACTACCATCAGCACCGGGGCGTTAAAGCCCGTCATGACGATGCAGATGCAGGAAAGCTACTCCCCTTTTATTCTATATTAATCATATTCCGGAGCATAGATAAAGTCAATCTTTATTTCAAAGAAGAGCAGGACTGAATGGAAGGTGAACGGCCCGGCATACTGCACTAAAAACATTTTTGAAATCGAAAGACAGAGCCTATATACTATTAATACCGCACTTATTTCACGCAAAGATAAAGGAGAAGGGTATGCCGGAATCAAGAAAAAACCTACGCTACTATTTCGAAGATCATCCACTCCACGGAACCTTTTTCATTTACCGGATGGACAATACTATCGTGAACAGCGCGGCAGGTGACATGACGATCCATGATCTATCCGGCGGGGGCATGCGTTTCTTTTCCCGTTTGAATTTGCCGGTCACAGACCGGGTGCTTTTGACTTTTTCCTTTCGCTCTCTTCATAAAAATTTTGTCCTTCACGGTCATATAAAACGAAAGGAAAAACAAAACGGCGGCTGCATGTACGGGGTCTTTTTCCCGGACGAAGCTAACGATCAAAAAAATGACCTGGTGCGCACGGTGCATCAATTAAACATCGAACAAAAAGAACATCAGAGTTAAGACAGACGCACGGAGAATTTCTGTTCATCCAACACGGAGATAAAGGAGGAGGGTCTGTATGGATAACGATTTACTGAAAGAGCTGCTGCTGATTGCCCGCATTGCCGCTAAAGAACAGGGGACAATTTCCCCGGATGACCCCAATGAAGAAGCGCATTTTGATTATTTGATCAAAGAAGCGATGCTAGAAGCAGAAAAAGTAACAGACGAGGAAGAAAAAGTGGAATATGTGGATCCGGTGGTGACAGAAAAGGGCAGCCGCTTTATTGATGTATAATTTAAGCCTGGTCATAAGCTATCCAAATGGTATTAATATGAAAAGACCCCCTGGCACTGAAGCCGGAGGGTCCATTTGTATAGAGAAAGGTTTTTTTACTGGGCGGCCATACCGCCATCAATACGATACTGGGAACCACTGATAAAGCTTGATTCGTCAGAGGCAAGGAATAAAGCAAGGTTTGCGATGTCTTCAGACTCTCCGTAGCGGTTCATTGGAATAGCCTGCTCCTGCTCGGTACGGGCGGACTCGGCATCGTCCGGATTAAATCCTTTTTCAAGCGAACGCATCATTCTGGTGTTTACCGGCGACGGGTGGATGGAGTTTACGCGCACATTGGAATCTGCCACTTCAAGAGCCGCCGTTTTAGTCAGCCCAACCACACCGTGTTTAGAGGTAGTATAAGGACTGACGCCCGGCGTCCCCATTAAACCGGCAACCGAAGAGGTGTTAATAATGCTGCCGCTGTTTTGTTTCGCCATGACGGGCATAACGTATTTTAATCCGAGAAAGCTTCCCAGGACGTTAACGTTCATTACCTTCATAAAATCTTCTGCGGTCTGTTCCGGAATAGGAGCTACTTTGCCTTCGATGCCTGCGTTGTTAAAAAAGACATCTACCGTGCCAAACTGATTCACTGTCTGATCTACATAATTTTTCACATCATCTTCATTAGTAACATCGGCCGTCGTTGTTTCTACCGGGCCATACTCATCGAGTTCAGCTTTAACGCTGTCCAACGCCTCCTGATTCATATCAACGAGCATCACATTGGCGCCCTCCTGAAGAAATTTCTTAGCAGTAGCTTTGCCGATGCCTCCTGCTCCACCAGTAATTATAGACGTATACCCTTCCAGTCTTTTCATGAGAAAAGCACTCCTTCCATGTGAGGGTTTATTTTATAAAATGACTCGCCCAATGCTCTTCCCTGTGTCTAAAGAATTAAAACAGCAGCGAAAATGTGTTGGTGGTTTCCGCATCTAAAGACTCATTAGTGCCAGAAACAGAAAAAAGCACGTGCGGGGCACATGCTTTGTAAGATCAATGGTTTGTATTAACGGTGTGAGAAAGGGAATCCAGAGGCTGCTCCTGCGGCTTAGCGAAATAATATCCCTGAAACAGCTCGTAGCCCATGTCGGCTAAGTAATCGGCATCTTCTTTATGTTCGACTCCTTCAGCAAGTGGCTGAGAGTCGGTATAGGCAGCTACCTGCAGCAGCGACGCTGCGATTTTTTGTTTTTCGGGGTCCCGGCTTACGCCGTCGGAATATTCTCTGGCCAGTTTAACAATATCCGGCTCAAGGTAAGATAGCTTTTTGAGGTCATTGGCCCCGGTGCCTACGTCGTCTAAAGCATATTTGAAACCGTGATGCCGGTAATAATTGAGTATACTTTTCAGGTGATCAATATCCTGCACTTCATCGCTTTCCACAACTTCAAATACTACGTTTTCCGGTGCAATGCCCATTTCATTGATGAGGGAAATAGTGGTCGATAAACAGTGTTCAGGCACATAAATAGCGGTCGGAATAAAATTGATAAAAATGAGCTTGTCTTTAATGATGGCTGCATTTTTGACAGAAACGATCCGGCAGGCGCGGTCAAGCGCAAACAGCCGGTGGCGGATGCGCGCCGCCTCGAGCAAAAAGAATGGGGCAATCATGCTTCCGTCTGATGCTTTTCCGCGGGAAAGCAGCTCGTGCCCAACAATAGTATAGCTTCCGTTATCTGGCCGGACGATAGGCTGATAATGTGACTGTATCTGTTCCTGATCGATAATATCATCGATCCAGCCTGCTTCTTTGTAAGCGTGGAGGGAGCGAAGCGGCTGTTTGTTCGCTTCATCTTCCAAAGGATTATTCTTTTTTGCCGGAAAAATAAAAATTTCTTCGGGATTATAATGAACTTCCAGGTAATCCAGCAAATCAAAAGCAATGGTTTCATCCATCCATACCATACGATTATTTACTTCCTGCCATTGGTTTTCGCCGTATTCACTAAAGTAAGGGGTGAGCAGGGCAGGAGACTGGTCGTTTTCAAAAATAAACGTATAGCCCTGATGGCCGGGCATGCAAACGTCGCAACCGTTCTTCATAGATGACCTCCAAATGATGTCGTTTTAATAATAATATCGGCTGAAGAACTATGTATTCAAGTGTTTCATGAGAAATTTTGGATGAAAATCTGATATCGGGATACGTATAATATCTATCTGGGCATCGATGTTTAAATCTTACTGTGAAAGGTAACTAAAATAGAGTGATCGTTGGCAGGAACCTGGGTCGTTACAGGTGAGATACGTTGGAGCGGCCACTTAATTGCAAATAATGAATATACCTTTATAGAGGAGGACAAAATTTATGATTAATTTGAAGCAGGAAGGAAAACTCGGCTTCGGCACCGCGCCGCTTGGGAATATGTACCGTGATATTCCAGAAGAGGAAGCTTTAAAAACAATTGAAACAGCATGGGAACACGGCATCCGTTATTTTGACACTGCACCTTTTTACGGAGCAGGGCTTGCGGAGCTGCGCTTAGGCAAAGCGCTGGCCAGGCATAACCGCGACGATTTTGTATTAAGTACGAAAGTCGGCCGCTATATTTCTGAAGAAACGGAAGAAAAAGAAGGATTGTTTGCCAATGGCCGCCAAAATAAAGTAATTGATGATTATACTGCGGAAGGCACACGCCGGTCGATTGAGCAGAGCCTTGAGCGCCTGCAGATGGACCGGATTGATTTTGTGTATGTGCATGACATTTCTCCGGATTTTCAGGGAGACGAATGGCTCGCTAAATTTGAAGAGGCAAGAACAGGCGCATTCCGTGAGCTGACCAAACTACGGGAAGAGGGCGTTATTCAATCCTGGGGGATTGGAGTAAACCGGACGGAGCCGATTGAGCTCGCTCTCGACCTTGAAGATTCCAATCCGGATATCAGCCTGCAGGCTACCCGTTATACGCTGCTTAACCACGAACGTGCGCTTCAGCGCTTGATGCCGGAAGCGGAGGCGCAGGATGTTAGCATTGTGGTCGGAGCACCTTACGGATCAGGCGTGCTCGCCGGCGGTTCCACGTACGAATACTCGGATATCCCGCCGGAAATTGCTTCCCGTGTCGAGCAGATGAAATCCATTGCTGAACGTCACAATGTGAGCCTGATTGCAGCGTCCCTGCAGTTTTCAGCCGCTCATCCGGCAGTGGCGGCTGTTATACCAGGAGCAAGTCGTCCGCAGCGTATTCAGGACAATCTCGAAGCATTAAACGCCGATATTCCTGCAGCTTTCTGGCAGGAACTGCGTAAAGAGAAGCTGGTTTCCCCTGAAGCGCCGCTTCCAATTAAAGAATAAATATGGTTAAAATTAAAGCCGCCGTGCCTATATTTAGGCACGGCGGCTTTTTTTGCAGAAAAAGTAAAAATAGGCCGGTAAGCTCCGGCTTACTGAACAATTAGGGTGGCGGTCATATCTGCATGTCCCTCACCGCATGGAACGCTGCAGTAAATGTTATACTCTCCGGGTTCTTCCGGGGTGAACGTTGCTTCTCCTTCCCCCTGAATGTCTACATCAAAGTTGTCAATAGCAAGACCGTGTCCGCCCTCCTGGCTCGTTAAGCTGACGTTTACAGGTTCTCCGGCGTTAACGGTGTATTCCTCCTGGTCGAATTCAAAGTCAGTAGCGGTGACCTCCATTGTTTGAGCCTCGGCGTTTTCACTGGTGCTTTCGGATCCATTTCCTCCGTCACTGCCGCCGCAACCGGTCAGAAAAACAAATGAGGCAAGAAAAAGGGCTGATACAGAAAATTTCATCGTAAAGTCTCCTCTCGATATTAATATAGGGTGTTTCATACGAAAAAGGCTTGCGAAGTGCCATTATATCTGAGATGAAATATACGACTGACTTCACAATTAGTGTAAAACATAATGAGAATAAAAGACAAAAATAGTCTTGATAGATAAAGAAAAATCATTTGAAAATGACGGAATATTTATTATTTTCAAAGCAGGATACTAGATTTAAAGACTTGATACCTTTATACTAGTTGTAGCTTCATGGATTTAATTGAATGAATTTTTAGGAGGAGTTACTTATGGCAAAAACAGTCTGGTCCGTGGACCCTGTACACAGTGAAATTGGATTTTCAGTAAAGCACATGATGATCTCAAAAGCGAAAGGCACGTTTGACAAATTTGACGCTACGTTAAAGGTGGACGTGGAAGACTTAACAGACGCAGAAATCGAAGTGGTAATCGATGTAGCGAGTATTAATACCAGTGATGAAAACCGTGATGGTCATTTACGGTCGGCAGACTTCTTTGATGCTGAAAACTATCCCAACATGACGTTTGTCGGCAAGGAAATTAAAAAAACGGGAGAAAGTGAATATGACGTGACCGGAGATCTTACGATTAAAGGCACAACCAAAGAAGTTACGGTCGATGTTACGTTTGAAGGCCAAAGTAAAGATCCGATGAGCGGAAACATAGTAGCCGGCTTCAGCGGCCAGACAACCATTAACCGGAAAGAATTCGGTTTAACATGGAACGCTACGCTTGAAACAGGCGGGGTGCTTGTTGGCGAAGATGTGAAAATTAATATTGAGATGGAGCTGCATAAGCAGGACTAATGCTTAAGCGAACAATCATTAGAAAAAAGCCTTTTAGAGCTCTGTGGGAGACATCTAAAAGGCTTTTCTACGTAGCCTGGGCGGGGAAATTTTAAAAGGGGGGTTTATCCGTAGGCACCGGCAGCTAACAGCACAAGAGCAAAAAAGACCGCGAGCCCGACTGCAAGGCCAAAATACAACTTGATAAAATGCCACATAGCTTTGATCGCTCCTTTTAAAGGAAAGGTGAATGTTACTGCTGTGAAAGGTTTTAATAAAAAATCACAGGGATGAAACAGAGTGCAGACAGAGCATATAAAAATAATAATACCAAAAAGAGCAGGTCCTGCCCAGAAGAAGCAGACCTGCTCTTTTTAATCGAAAGCTGTATCAATTAAACGCTTCTATATTTAAGACGCTGAATTTACAGTGGTATATAAAATTTCGTTCAACTTTTTTTATTTTGAAGAGTTTTGTTTAAATCATCAAGGTCTTTCACATCTTTATTGTTGCCTTCCCTGATTTCTTTCCGATACTTATCGAGACGCGCTTGTTTTTCATCCAGCTCGGCCAATACTTTTGGACAATCTGTACTATTTTTCTTTTTCATTTCAAGCCCCTCTTTCTAATAGTTATCACTAAATTCAGTATGTTGGATTTTTATAGCTTTTACAATAGGTAAATAGATGATATATGGTTCACCTGTTTAAAAATGGTAAATATGCAAGGGAATAAAGGTAGTACACTTCACGAAGAAAGAAAGGGGTTTATTGAAAGTGGTTATTTGCGCGAAAAAAGCAGCGCCCAAACTGTAAGGGCGCTGCCTGCTTATTAATTGCTTTCTTTCATTTTGTGATCATCATCGAGCACGGTTTCAGCAATATTTACAGCATGATCACCGATCCGTTCGAGGTTGCTTAGGAAGTCCACAAATACAATGCCGGCGGAACCGGAGCACTGGCCTTCATTAAGGCGCAGAATGTGCTTTTTGCGCAGCTGCCGTTCAAGCCGGTCAATCTCTTCTTCCTGCTGCAGTACCTGACTGGCAATTTCGTGGTTATCCTGCCCGAGTGCTTCAATTGATTGAGAAAATGTGCTCATGGTTAATTCGTACATCTGATTCAAGTCCTTGTATGCTTCAGTGGAGAGGGTTACCTTATTAGTGACCTGATAATCCACGAGCTCCATCAGATTTTCTACATGATCACTCACACGTTCAATGTCTCTCGTAGTATCCATCAGAACCGAATGCTGACGTGAGCTTTCGGATGAAAGAGATCTAGAAGAAATGCGGGTTAAATAATCCGTAATGTTTTTGTCCAGATTGTTTACGGCTTCTTCGTACCGGACGATGTTTTCCGCGTCTTTTTTGTTCTTGGTTTCTAGATAGGACTCACTTTGCTTCAAACCTTTTTCAGCGTATTCCGCCATCCGCAGGGTTTCGAGCTTCGCCTGGTCGAGCGCGATCGCCGGGGACTGCTGAATAAAGATTGGGTCGAGGTGCTTGGCTTTGTACTCGATTTCGTCCCCTTTGCCCGGCACCAGCTTGGTGACCAGGTACGCCAGCGCTCCGACAAACGGCAGCTGGATCAA